>JAVLAV010000067.1:0-16100 GCA_031580735.1 Marinobacter sp. | reverse complement strand
GGGCTGTTGCGCTTGTCCCAAAGGCCCAGTTTTTTCAGGTATTTTTCCGCCGAGATACCCGCCTGCTTCAGCGGAATACCGTAATAACCGGCCTGGGTGGTGACAATATCAAACACTTTCTCAAACTGGTTGAAATTGAATTCCTGAGGTACGACACCCAGGTTCAGTTTCGCCCTCGCCAGATCCGTGTCGATATCATGGCCAAACACACGAACCCGGCCACTGGTTTTATTGACCAGCGAACAGACAATCCCCAGCGTAGTGGACTTGCCTGCACCATTGGGTCCGAGCAGTGCGAAGAAATCGCCCTCTGAGACATGAAGATCAATTCCCTTGAGGGCCTGAAAGCCATCACCATAGCTCTTCTGCAGGCCCTCAATTTCGAGTGCACAGGTCATAAACCATACCGTTATCAACGAGAAACAGCCCGCATCAGCGAGCTACAAAGGTAGAGAGCTATTTGATTGAGGCGCAAAGGGGGATTTCAAGGGCGACGGAGCGAAGGACTTCGGATTACCGCCCTATCAGACGGCCCAGCGACCAACGTGATTCTGCGCCGGTTATATCGTAAGAGGAAGGATCAAGCCCTTCGGTTCCATTAGGGAGGCAGTCGCGTACCGTCAGCGCTTCAGCGGGACTGACCGACTCGTTGAATCTGGCCAGATCCACCACATGAGCTGTCTTCAGTGGCCGGTGTTCGGCGTCCTGCATGACCATCACCCGTGGCCAAAGCCGGCGTTCTGGTGTATGAGATACCACAATGCCTCGCTGACCATTTGATAGCTCCACCAGCGAGCCAGTGGGGTAAATCCCGATACCCTGAATGAAATTCTCGACCAGATCTTCCTGAAACTCGATATTGCGCGTTTCATAAAGCAGCGCCACAGCCCGGGACGGCGTCATGGGCACATGATCGCCTCGGGGTGTAATCAACGATTCAAAAAACTCGGCAAGGCCCGCGATCTTGGCCAGCACCGGAATCCGATCCCCACGGATACCTTTAGGAAAACCGGAACCGTTATGTCGTTCACGGTGGCTCTGGACCACCGCCATTACTGCTTTAGGCAAACCAGCCGTGGACAGCATGTCGACACCGCGGTTTACGTAACTGCGATAGGTCGCGTAATCATCCTGTGACAATTGCCGTTCATGAATGACCAGATCCAGAGGCAAGGTGGTTTTCCCCACCTGAGACAACAGACAGCCCAGACCCAGGTAATTCAGAAGATCTTCATCCAGCCCCAGCTGGCGACCACAGACCATCGCCCATACCGCTGTATTCAGGGCGTGCCGGTAAACAAAATCGTGGTACTGGCGGGTACGGCTTAGCCACAAAAGTGCGTTGGGCTGACGAATAACGCTGGCAACCATCTTGCGGGTAACCGTAGCTGCGGGGCGAAGATCCGGAGCCTGCCCGGGACGAACCGAGCTGAAAGTGCTTTGCAAAGCCTGCTCGGCATCGTTCAGCAATTGCTTTGAAACCTTCACTTCCTTTTGCAAGGTGTTTTCAGACTGATGACGTACGGGGTGACGGATACTCAGCGGCGGCAGTTTCAGCTCCTGACGCCCGTGGCCACGCAGCGAAGACTTGGCGGAATGGCCAGACTGGCCTGTGGTCAGCGAGCTACGCCCCTCCTCAACATCCACCATGACCCACCGGCAATGAGAGACCAGCGCCTGAATGTCATTCTGGGAGCGGATGTGAAAGCCCTGGATAGGAAACGGTGTGTGGTGCCACGGCCGATCCAGATCGGACACAAACATGCCGATCTCCAGATCATGAACCGCTAATTTCTTTTGACGAACGCCCACCATACACCTCGAATCGTTATCTACTACCACTCAACAATATAGCGCAATAAATGAACGACCACATATGACAAAGTGCCGCACTGTGAATGCCCTCACAGCCCGACTGTGAAGTGATCACCAGTTCTCGAACTCAAGACCGAGCCCATCCTCGGTACGGCGCACAACCCGCATTTCCAGCACCGGTGCGGGAACTGGCAGGCCCTGCACCTGAACGGTCACCCGATCACCAAGCTCTGGTTTGAAGGCATCGTCTTCCATGGCAATAAACAGCCCGCCGTCAGAAATATCACTGGTAGAGAAAACAAACTCCCCCAGACTCTCGTGAATAATCTTTACCCTTGCAGCCATTGCCGTTCGAACATGTTGTCTTCGATCATCTGCGGTCATAAGCCGGAATTCCTTTAAATTTGATGCTCCTCAATATGTCGGCAAGCATAGCAACAAATTTAGTACAAACTGAGCCTCACCCGCTTGACTCAAACGCAGTTAACAATGAGAATAGTTCACGTTATTAATTAAAGGCACTCAGTGCTTTCTGGTAAGCCTTAAACAGAAGGGAACAACACCATGCGAATGAAACTTGCCGCAACTGCCGCTATGGCATTGGCTGCTCTGCCTCTCAGCGCGTCCGCCGACGGCGAAGTCAACATCTACTCCTACCGTCAGGCGTTCCTGCTGGAACCGCTGCTCAACGCGTTTGAGAAAGAGACAGGTATTGAGTCTAACGTCGTCTTCGCCAAAAAAGGCCTGGCCGAACGGCTTGAACGTGAAGGCCGTAACAGCCCGGCTGACGTGGTAATGACCGTGGACATTTCCCGCTTGAACGAACTCGTTGAGCGTGATCTGGTCGCTGGCGTAAAAACGGATACGCTGGAAAAAAACATCCCTGAAAACCTGCGTCATCCTGAAGGCGAGTGGTATGCACTGACCACTCGCGGTCGCCTGATCTTCGCGTCCAAGGATCGGGTTAAAGAAGGTGAAATCACCACATATGAAGAGCTGGCTGACGACAAATGGGAAGGCCGCATCTGCACCCGCAGTGGCAAGCATCCTTACAATATCGCCCTGATTTCTTCCATGATCTCTCACCACGGTGAAGAGAAAACCGAAGAATGGCTGGAAGGTGTAAAAGACAACCTGGCACGCAAGCCCCAGGGTGGTGATCGTGACCAGATCAAGGCCATCGCCGAAGGCGTATGCGACATTGCCATCGGCAACAGCTATTACTACGGCAAAATGCTTCAGGACGAAAACCAGCGCCCGATCGCCGAACAGGTTAATCTGGTGTTCCCGAATGCCGAAGGTCGTGGCACTCACGTCAACATTTCAGGCATTGCCCTGACCAAGAGTGCTCCGAACGAAGAAAATGGCATCAAACTGATGGAATTTCTTTCTTCCCCGGAAGCCCAGCGCATCTACGCAGAAGCCAACTTCGAATATCCGGCTAACCCGGCTATCGAACCTTCTGGTATCGTCGCTGAATGGGGCGACATTAACCCGGACAACCTGTCTCTGCAGGAAATTGCCGAAAACCGCAATGCCGCAGTCAAACTGGTTGACCGCGTTGACTACGACGGCGAATAAAGCCCGAAGAATAAGGGTGCCCTCGGGCACCCTTTTTTATTTGAACCCACGAAACTGACGCGAATCATTGCAGGGGACACAGCCACAATCTAGAATCGCAAGCTTTCTCATCCCCACTATCGTGACAGGAACACCATGACCGAGGCCGTTACCAGCGCCAATCCAGGACTAGCTCAACCACTGCTGGCCAAACGCACCTCCAAACGCTGGATGCTCAGCGCGCTGCTTACAACGGCCATCGTCGCTTTGCCAGTACTGTCCGTCCTGCTCCTGGCATTCTTCCCGGAAGAAAACATCTGGCCACACCTGATTGACACCACCCTGCCCCGTTACCTCACCACCACACTACAACTGATGGTTGGCGTGGGCGTATTAACCCTTGTAATAGGGCTTGCCACGGCCTGGGCCGTGACCATGTGTGAATTTCCCGGCCGCAAGCTTTTTGAGTGGGCAATGTTATTGCCTTTCGCGATTCCAGCCTATGTCATCGCATATGTGTATACCAGCCTGCTGGACTACGCCGGCCCCGTACAAAGCACTCTGAGAGACTGGTTCGGATGGGCCAACGCAACCGAATACTGGTTCCCCGAAATCCGTACTCTTGAAGGCGCCATCCTGATGATCAGCCTGGTGCTTTATCCTTATGTGTATCTGCTGGCAAGGGCCGCTTTTCTGGAACAGTCGCCGTCTTTGTTTGCAGTCAGTCGCAGCCTGGGTCATTCGGCACTGAGCACCTTTTTCCGGATAGTACTGCCTATTGCGCGACCCGCCATTGCCGTGGGCCTGTCGCTGGTACTGATGGAGACACTGAACGATTTCGGCACTGTAGACTTCTTCGCTGTACAGACACTCACGGCCGGGCTTTTTGATACCTGGATGAACCTGGGCAATCTGGGCGGTGCTGCCCAGATTGCTACCACCATGCTCATTTTTGTGGTTATCCTCGTGACCCTCGAACGTTATTCAAGACGCCGGCAACAGCAATACGCTGCCCGAGACAACCGCGATCCCATCCAGCGCTTTACCATGTCGTTCCCCCGCCAGATGGTCTGTGTGGTCACTTGCGCAATTCCATTGATTTTCGGTTTCATCATTCCGGCCGGTACTCTGGGCTACTATGCCTGGGACTACTTTGACGAAAGTTGGACTCCGGATTTTCTTCAAAACACCTTTAACAGCCTCTTTCTGTCCAGCGCGGCGGCACTCACCACTTTGTTGATTGGCGTCACACTAGCCTACAGCCGCCGGCTGCACGATACCCGGGGCATGCAAATCCTTATGCGGCTCTCCAGCCTGGGCTATGCCATGCCCGGCGCGGTGCTCGCCGTGGGTGTCATTGTTCCACTCGCGGGCTTTGATAACTGGCTGGACAGCCTGATGAGAGACTACTTCGGAATCAGCACCGGCCTGCTGCTCAGTGGCAGCGCCTTCGCACTGGTATTTGCCTACACGGTCCGTTTTCTGGCCGTTTCTGCAGGCAGCGTCGAAAGCGCACTGCAAAAAGTCACGCCAAGTATGGACATGGCCTCACGATCACTGGGTCATACACCCGGCGGCACCCTGATGAAGGTCCATCTGCCCATGCTCCGCGGCACGCTGGTAACCGCCGCCCTGGTTGTGTTTGTCGATTGCATGAAGGAACTACCAGCGACACTGATTCTGCGACCATTCAATTATGAAACGCTCGCCACCTATGTTTACCAGTTCGCATCGGATGAAATGCTTTACCACAGCGCCCTGCCCGCACTGATTATCGTAATGGCCGGCATTATTCCGATCATCCTGATGAATCGCTCTATATCCAACTCCCGCACTATGGCGTAATAGAGGCCAGATCAGGCCGCCAACATTGGCGATCGGCGAATAAAGTGTTGCCCGGGTATAGCCCGACCCCCGCAACCCTGTGGTAAACTTCTGCACTTCCATGCAGTGCCTCCGCACTGGGCGGAGAAACCCGTAACTGACTCGGAGACCGGCATATGGCCAAGAAAACCCTGCGCAGCCTGATTGGCGCCTCGCTGCTGGCGGCAGCAACCCTGGTTCAGGCTGAAGAACCGCGCGTTGTTGCCATTACCCAGATTGTAGAGCACCCGGCACTGGATGCCGCCCACGAAGGTATAAAAGACGAACTGGCCGAACGTGGCTATCGCGACGGCGAAAACCTGAAGCTCATGCACGAAAGCGCTCAGGGTAACTCCGCCATTGCCTCACAGATTGCCCGCAAGTTTGTGGGTGAAAGCCCGGACGTTATCGTGGCCATTGCCACGCCTTCCGCCCAGACAGTTGCTTCAGCCGCAAGAAACATCCCGGTGGTATTTTCGGCAGTCACTGATCCCGTCTCTGCCAAACTGGTAAAAAGCTGGGACAAGCCCGGTGCCAACATTACCGGTGTCAGTGATATGCTGCCAATCGATAAGCATCTGGACATGATCCAGCGCGTGATGCCTGATGCCAAACGGATCGGCACGGTTTACAACCCGGGCGAGGCCAATGCAGCGGCACTGGTTGAGCTATTGGAAGAGCGGCTGACAGCACGCGACATGGAACTGGTTAAAGGCGCCGCCACCAAAACCTCAGAGGTACTCGGCGCTGCACGCTCTCTTGTGGGTAAGGTAGATGCCATTTACCTGACCACAGACAACACCGTCATCAGTGCCGCTGAAGCCGTGATAGCTGTAGGCGAGCGTTCAGATATTCCGGTCTTCGCCGCCGACACCGCGACCGTTGAGCGTGGCGCCGTTGCCGCAATGGGCTTCAATTACTACAAGCATGGCCGCCAGACCGGCGCCATGGTTGCGCGCATCCTGGAAGGCGCCGGCACCGCCGACATGCCGGTTGAAGTCATGGAAGAGCTCGACCTGTACGTGAACCCGGCCGCCGCAGAGCGCATGGGGATCACCCTGCCGGATGACGTTATCAAGGATGCCACGAAAGTCGTCACAAACGACTAACCTAACGCCTGACCAACACGGGCGGACCCCACAAGGGCCCGCCCGTTTTCTTTCACGGTGAACCAATACCCATGCTCAGTGAAATCGCATTCTACGGCGCGCTCGAAACCGGCCTCATCTACGGCCTGGTTGCCTTCGGCATTTACATCTCCTTCCGGGTTCTGGACTTCCCCGATCTGACGGTAGACGGCAGCTTTCCCCTGGGCGCCGCTGTTGCTGCCATGCTGATCATGGCAGGCTGGGATCCATGGCTGGCAACAGGCATGGCCATTGTCGCCGGCATGGCTGCCGGCGCTGTGACTGCTCTGCTAAACGTCAAGCTCAACATTCTGAACCTGCTGGCCTCGATCCTCACCATGATTGCGCTTTACTCGGTGAACCTGCGCATCATGGGACGGCCCAATGTGGCATTGCTCGGTGAGGAAACAGTACTGACTCCCTGGTATGAACTGGGCCTGGACTTTCACCAGGTGCCAGTGCTGTTGTTTGTCATTGTTGCCCTGGTGGTGCTTGTACTGCTCTGGCGCTTTATGAAATCTGAGACAGGCCTTGCCATGCGTGCCACCGGCGCCAACCCCCGCATGGCCCGGGCCCAGGGTATCGCTACCGGTGCCATGATTGTGCTCGGCGTTGCCCTTTCCAACGGTCTGGTGGGTATGGCCGGCGCACTGTTTGCTCAGAGCCAGGGCGCCGCAGATGTAACCATGGGTGTCGGCGTTATCGTCATCGGTCTGGCCTCGCTGATTGGCGGCGAAGCGGTGCTAACCCCTTCCACCGTTGTGCGGGCCCTGTTTGCCTGCCTGATTGGCGCCATCGTCTATCGCCTGGCGATCGCGCTGGCCCTGAACGCAGATTTCATCGGCCTGAAGGCACAGGATCTGAACCTGATTACCGCCGTACTGGTTACTCTGGCCATCGTTCTGCCCGGTGTGCGCACCAAACTCACCCATCGCTTCAGCCGCAAGCAAGCCTGAGGAGCTACCATGATCAGCGCAACCGATCTGAAACTGACCTTCGGCAAGGGAACGCCGCTGGAAAACCCGGCTTTGCGGGGCATGAGCCTGACCGTCAACCAGGGTGAATTCGTCACCGTTATCGGCAGTAACGGTGCTGGCAAATCCACTTTTCTCAACGCCCTGGCCGGCGAAGTGATCGTGGACAGCGGGAAAATCGTTGTCGATAACCAGGACGTAACCCGCCTGCCCACCCACAAGCGCGCCAACAGCGTGGCCCGGGTCTTCCAGGATCCGTTGGCGGGCACCTGCGAAAACCTCTCCATTGAAGAAAACCTGGCGCTGGCCATTAAACGCGGGCAACGCCGTGGACTGACCTCGGCGGTAAAAAAACAGTACCTGGAAAAATTCAGCGACAGCCTTTCATCGCTGAATCTGGGTCTGGAGAATCGCCTGGGCGACAAAATGGGCCTGCTTTCCGGCGGCCAACGCCAGGCGGTCAGCTTGCTGATGGCCAGCCTGACGCCCTCCAGTATTCTCTTGCTGGACGAGCACACTGCCGCGCTGGATCCGAAAACCGCCCGCTTCGTACTGGAGCTGACCGAGCACATTATCGCTTCCCAGCGGCTGACAGCACTGATGGTCACTCACAGCATGAAGCAGGCACTGGAAGTGGGTAGCCGCACCGTCATGCTGCATCAGGGCGAAGTGGTTTTCGACATTGCCGGCAAAGACCGGGATGGCCTGGAAGTGAAAGACCTGCTCGGCCTGTTCGAAAAACAAAGAGGCCTGACAGTCGACGACGACAGCCTTCTGCTGGGCTGAATCTGCTGTCAAAAAACCGGAAACAGGGGCAGCCCTGTCCCGTTTCCGGCAACCGACTGATTTCTCTGGCCTCCCTACAATTCAAGCCCCTTTCCATTGATTTTCCTTGCCCGGAACGCTCTGACAATAGTTCCTCTCTTATTCACAGAACACAATATCCTGTTATACTCCTACCAAATTAAACCCATATCTAGGGTTACCGAGCAGGAGCCTTGTGCTTCACAAGAGCGCGGGCAAACACGAGACATACTGGAAACCGAGGGTGGCAATGAACGCTAAAGCACAGGCAGTGGTTAATACGATTCCCATGCAGGAAGCATCGCTGGATATCTGGAACAGCAAGTACCAGTTGAAAACCAAAACCGGCGAGCCGGTCGACAAAAACATCAACGCGACCTACGAACGAGTGGCCAGGGCGCTGTCAGAGGTTGAAAACAAGTCTGTGCGCACCAAGCACATGAAAGACTTCGTCTGGGCACTGCAGCATGGTGCTATTCCCGCCGGCCGCATCACTTCCAACGCCGGTGCCGAAGCCCACAAACCCGCCACGTCGACCATCAACTGTACCGTCTCCGGCATTGTTCATGACTCCATGAATGACATCCTGGAGAAAAACCACGAAGCCGGTCTGACCCTCAAAGCCGGTTGCGGTATCGGTTATGAGTTTTCCACTCTGCGCCCCCGCGGTGCTTACGTCGCCGGTGCCGGCGCCACCACTTCCGGCCCGCTGTCGTTCATGGATATCTTCGACCGCATGTGTTTCACCGTCTCCTCTGCCGGTGGCCGCCGCGGTGCCCAAATGGCCACCTTTGACGTGCACCACCCGGATGTTATCGAATTCATCCAGGCCAAGCGTGAAGACGGTCGCCTGCGCCAGTTCAACCTGTCTCTGTTGATCACCGAAGACTTCATTGAAGCCGTCCGCAACGGTGACGACTGGCATCTGTCCTTCCCGGTTACCCAGAAAGAAGCCGAAGATGAAGGCCTGGATCTGAACGACGAGAACGAATTTGTATACCGCGATTTTCCGGTCCAGAAAGGCTATGTAGTCAACAATGAAGGCAAGGTCGCCTGCCGCATCTACAAAACGCTGAAAGCCCAGTTTATCTGGGACACCATCATGACCAGCACCTACGACTACGCCGAACCAGGCTTCATCCTGATCGACAAAGTCAATCAGATGAACAACAACTGGTTCTGCGAAGACATTCGCGCCACCAACCCCTGTGGCGAGCAGCCCCTGCCCCCATACGGCAGCTGCCTGCTGGGCTCGATCAACCTGACCAAGTTCGTCGACTACCCGTTTACCGACAAAGCCAGCTTCAACTATGAGAAGTACCGCAAGGTCGTGGCCATTTTTACCCGTATGCTCGACAACGTGGTTGAAATCAACGGCTTGCCACTGAGCGAGCAGCGCCACGAAATCACTTACAAGCGTCGCCACGGCATGGGCATTCTGGGCCTGGGCTCCACCCTCGCCATGCTGCGCATGCCTTATGGCTCTGACGATTCCGTTGAGTTTACCGAAGAAGTCGTGCGGGAAATGGCCGTTGAAGGTTGGCGTCAGTCTCTGGTTCTGGCCGAAGAAAAAGGCCCCGCGCCGATTATGGACGACGAATTTGAAATTACCCCGAAGATGCTCAACAAATGCCCGCAACTGGCGCATGACGGCTACACCGTGGGCGACAAACTGAAAGGCAAGGTGCTGCACGCCAAATACAGCCGTTACATGCAGCAAATTGCCGGCGTGGAACCGGAGCTGATCGAGCAGCTTGCCGAGAAAGGCGGGCGCTTTACCCACCACACCTCCATTGCGCCGACCGGCACCATCAGCCTGTCACTGGCAAACAACGCCAGTAACGGCATCGAGCCGAGCTTCTCGCACCACTACGCACGCAACATCATCCGCGAGGGCCGCAAAACCAAGGAAAAGGTCGACGTCTTCAGCTTCGAACTGCTCGCTTACCGCCATTTGGTGAACCAGGGCGCCATGCCGTTCTCACAAGACGAAGACAAAAAGCTGCCGAGCTACTTCACCACTTCGGACGACGTAAGCCCTAAGCAGCACGTAGACATCCAGGCGGCCGCGCAGAAGTGGGTAGACTCCTCCATTTCCAAAACCGCTAACGTACCGACTGAATTCCCGTACCCGGACTTCAAAGGTATCTACCACTATGCGTACGATAAAGGCCTGAAAGGCTGCACCACCTTCCGCTTCAACCCGGAAGCCTTCCAGGGCGTACTGGTGAAAGAGACAGACCTTGAAAACACCTTGTACGAGTTCACTCTGGACGACGGCAGCAAGGTCACCCTGCGGGGCAATGAAGAGGTAGAGTACGACGGCGAGATTCACAACGCCGCCAACCTGTTCGATGCGCTCAAAGAAGGCACTTACGGCAAATATTGATCCGGGAACCGACAGACAGGACAACCAACATGACAGTAAAAATTACCAACAAGATCGTCGGCTACCGCGTGAAGAAAGCCGATGCGGAAACACCGAGTGAACACCAGCCACCAGTACAGGCGGAAACCAAGCCCGTTCAGATGAACGAATACATCGAACGGCCGGACTTCCTTCTGGGCACCACTTACAAGATCAAGCCGCCGGTGGCCGAGCATGCGATGTACATCACCATCAACGACATCCTGCTGAACGAAGGCACAGACCACGAAAGCCGGCAGCCGTACGAAGTGTTCATCAACTCCAAGTCGATGGAACACTTCCAGTGGGTAATCGCCCTCACCCGCGTTATCTCTGCGGTCTTCCGTAAGGGTGGCGACGTAACCTTCCTGGTGGAAGAGCTGCGCAGCGTATATGACCCCAACGGCGGTTACTTCAAGAAAGGTGGGGTGTTCATGCCATCACTGGTCGCTGAAATCGGCGCGGTGATCGAGAAACACCTGAAGGCCATCGGCCTGCTGGAAAGCGAGGAAATGAGCGAAACCACCAAACGCATCCTCGCTGAAAAGCGAGCCGAATTTGAAGCCAGCCAGAGCACGGCCACCAACGACGACACCGGCAACGATTACCCGCCCAACGCCACCATGTGTGGCAAGTGCAGCACCAAGGCGGTGATCGTGATGGACGGCTGCGCCACCTGCCTGGCTTGTGGCGACAGCAAATGTGGCTAGGATAATGAGCTGTGAATAGCAAAAAAGCCCGGAGTGATAGCTCCGGGCTTTTTTGTTTTCAGAAGGTGACAAGCCTGAGATATATGCCCGGCAACTGAGTTCTTGTCCGTTACTGACCAGTGAATTACCGGTTCATGGCGGCCTGTATTTTGAAGGCCGGTTGTACAAGTCCGGAATAGCGACCACATTTATTACCAGACAAGTGGCTTTTGCCTGTACAGGAGGACACGGCTATGAAGCTCAGTAATTTCATCCGGACTCACATGGAAGAGATATTGCAGGTCTGGGATCACGATGCAAAGGCAATACTGCCTACCCCCGCATTGTCACGCGAGGAACTCAGGGACCATGTTGAACAGATCCTGAAGGGCATCCTGGTGGAACTGGAACGGCCAGCAACTGGCCATGAGCGATCAGCGGCTTTCAGACCTGATCATCCCGACAGCATTACATCGGCCCAGACTCATGGTGTAGAGCGACATAATCTGGGTGCCGACATCGTCCATGTGTCCAGTGAGTTCGGAGCCCTCAGGTTAACGGTAGCCCAAATGTGGTTGAGCGCCATGAAGAGTATTGAAGCCGATGACTTGGAGGATCTCAATCGCTTCAATACCCAGATCGACAGGGCTCTGGCACAATCCATTCAGCGCTATGCTCTGGAAAAACAGAAGCAAGGCCGGTTGTTCGAAACCATGCTGTCGTCCCTCCCGGATCCCTGTTACATCCTTGATCTGGAAGGCACTTTCATTTATGCCAACAGAGCGATGGCGGAACTGTGTGGCCTGCCGGCGGACCAGATCCGGGGCAAATGTTTTACCGAAATGCCACTTCCTTCTCACTACAATGGTAAGGACGAGCTGGAAAAAGTCGTCCATCGAAAGCAGCAGAGCCGCGGTGAGGTGGAAGTCCAGTCGGCCCGGGGACACAGCCGGTTTTTCGAGTATGTCTACGCGCCAGTGCTTGATGACAATGGCCAGGTGGAGGCGCTATCCGGCATTGCTCATGACATTACCCTGCGCAAACAATCCGAGGCAAAAATCTGGCGCCATGCCAATTACGACCTGTTGACCGACGTGCCCAACCGCCGCCTGTTCCTGGACCGGTTGGACCAGCACGCAGCCCATTCCGAACGTACAGGCGATCCTTTTGCACTGCTTTTTGTCGACCTGGACAACTTCAAAACGATCAATGACGAGCTTGGTCACGATGCCGGTGACGAGTTATTGACCGAGGTGGCCAGGCGCCTGAGAGCTTCCTTGCGGCAGTCGGACACTGTAGCAAGAATGGGGGGCGATGAGTTCACGGTGCTGTTGCTGGATACCGGCAACCTGACCTTCATCAAGGACATTGCCAGCAACATTCTGCAAGAGATGGACCGGCCGTTTCAGCTGGGTGATGACGAGGCACGTGTGTCCTGCAGCATCGGCGTAACCCTGTTTCCGGCAGACGGCCATTCCGCCCAGCAGTTATTGAACAACGCGGACCAGGCTATGTATCTTGCCAAGCAGTCTGGTCGTAATCAGGTATGTTTCTATAACCAGGTAATGAAGCATGCCCGCGATGCCCGTCACCAGATGGTCGCGCAACTCCGTCAGGCTTCGGAAAAACAGCAACTGGAGCTGCATTACCAGCCTATTGTAGAACTTTCGACCGACCGCATTGTAAAGGCAGAAGCCCTGTTGCGATGGAACCATCCGGAGCGCGGCCTGCTGACTCCACAGGAATTTCTGGGGCTTGCGGAAGAAACCGGACTGATGGGCTCGCTGGAGCACTGGGTCTTTGAAGAGGCCGCCGCCAGCACTGAACGCTGGACATTCGTGACGCACCGCCCATTCCAGATAAGCATCAACACCTCGGCCATGCAATTCACCCGTGCCACACAGGAAAAATTCTGGGAGGCTTATCTGCGGGTTCTGGGGCTCTCCCGTGCCCCTGTGATACTTGAGATGCCGGAAGGTGTATTTCTACAGAACATGAAAGATCTGGGAGAACGTTTTGCCGAACTCCAGAACACCGGGGTAAAGCTGGCCCTGGATGACTTTGGGAGCGGCTATTCTTCTCTGGCTTACCTGAAACAGGTTAATGTGGATTTCCTGAAGATAGATCCCTCGTTCATTGACAACGACAACTCCGATTCCAATAGCCGGAAAATTGCCGAGTCCATTATCACCATGGCCCATAAGCTGGGCATTCAGGTCATTGCGAAAGGCGTGGAAACTGCGGCACAGCAAGACTGGCTGATGGCTGCTGGCTGTGATTTCGCCCAGGGACACTTTTTTTCCCGGCCCCTGCCCGCCGAAAAACTCAGTGAACTTTTACAGTACGAGGAGAACCAAAGCCCATGAAAATCGCAGTATTTTGCGGCTCGCACACAGGCCATGGCCAGCAATTCGTGCCCGCGACCCGGGCCCTGGGCGAACACTTGGCCAATAAAGGCATAGACCTGGTCTACGGCGGCGGGAGGATAGGCCTGATGGGTGTGATAGCCGACGCTGTGCTGGCACATGGAGGAAAGGTTTTTGGCGTAATCCCGGAGCACCTTCAGCAGAAGGAAACAGCCCATGAGGGCCTGACAGAACTGCAGGTCGTTGCCGACATGCACGTACGAAAAGCGACCATGGCCCAGATGGCGGATGCCTTTGTCGCCCTCCCCGGCGGGGCCGGCACACTCGAGGAAATTTTTGAAGCCTGGACTTGGGCCCAGTTGGGTTATCACACTAAGCCCTGTGCTTTCTACAATGTTTCCGGGTTTTACGATCCACTGTTGCAAATGATTGATCGCATGTCGGAGTCTGGATTTCTGCGCCCCATCCACTCGGACATGCTCATCAAAGCCGATGATCCGGAGTCGCTTCTCTCTTCCATTAACGCCTACAAGACCCCGATCCATAAATGGGCCTGAGGTGGAACATGCGATGCCTCAAGGCGGGACGGAACGCTCA
The DNA here is from genome assembly GCA_031580735.1 of Marinobacter sp. GTDB lineage: Bacteria > Pseudomonadota > Gammaproteobacteria > Pseudomonadales > Oleiphilaceae > Marinobacter. Next base: position 1,898 of record JAVLAV010000067.1, on the reverse strand, counting down.
AAGGTTGAGCCTGTGAAAAAACTTCTCCTGATTCTCGGTATGGCACTCCTTGTTGCGCTCGTTGCGACCGTCAAATCCAGCCCCATGCCTATTGAGGACAGGCTGATCAGGGTCCAGACGCAGGAAAGGCTCAGCGATTTCCCAGGCATCAACAGTGAGCCGCCCGAAGTGCAGGCTGCCTTGTTAGACATGACCGGCGACCCACTGCTCCTGCTTAAAGCCCGGGCTGCTTTCCTGCGCTACCCGGAAATGGCGCGCAGGATTTTCCCTCTGTACGGACCAGACGAAGAATTTCGTGAAATCCTGCGCCTGTACGGTGAAAACATTCTTCCTCCCATTTACTACTTCCTGAGCCAGCCCATCGGGTCTATAGAGCTGATGAATTCAGCAACCAATACCTATCTGAACATCAGGGCTTTCTTTGCCAGCAACAAAAACTCTCCGAAACAGGGGGCCACTACCGAATCGGAAAATCTGCTTCCGGTTGAGCGGGGCTGGTATGCCATCCAGTTCATTAAGTCAGAAGGCCACGACTTTCTGGGCCAGTTTGTTGTCAGTCAGGAGGGCGAAGTCACCTGGGTGCGGACCGAACGGATACTGGAGAACGTCAACCAGTTCTTTGCCAGCGGCATCCGGAACCTTGAGATCCAGTACCGGACAGGCGCAGACATCTCGGCAGCAGACATTGGCCAGGCTTCGGTGGATGTGCTCATTTTCGCCAGTGCCCTGAAAATGCTGAGAGTAGGCCGCACACTCGCGGTTTCCACTAGAGGTGCCGCCAGAGGCACCCGCTCCGCCACACTCTCGACCCGCTTGGCCAACGGTGGCCGGCTGGTTCTCAACAGTGGCCGCTACGCGAAGTGGCCTGTCCTCATTGGCGCTGGATACCTGCTGGTCGCCCACCCGGGAATCATTAACGACATTCTCACGGAGGTCGCGGACATTCTGGGTTATCCGGCATGGCTGATTCAGTTCCTGGGCTGGTCACTGCTACTGGTGCCGGTTCTTTACATAGCCAGCTGGGTCATACGGCTTTCGCTTCGGCCCACAATTGCACTGCTCAGTGGGCTGGTTGCCGTGTTGTCGGTCATGATCAGGCGATAAAATTCTTTGTTGCAAATTTAATGTTAATCATTATCATTCGTCACTGCAACTCATGACGAAAGGTTAACGTTCAAATGAAAGCTTCCTACTCCCGGCGCTATGGCTCTGTCGCACTGGCCTCGCTGCTCGGTGCCAGTTCACTGGCCATGGCCCAGTCACAGACCGACGAAGCAACCACACTCGACACACTGGACATTGTGTCGGATGCCATTACCGCTCCCGATTACATGCCTCTGGAAAGGAAGCCCGAGGTAGGGAAGATGGATGTTCCGGTAGAGGAACAACCCTATTCAGTATCGGTGATTGACCGCACCTTTATCGAGGATACCGGCGCCAAGAACATCCAGGATGCCCTGCTCTATACCCCCGGTGTGTACGCCGGCGCCTTCGGTTTTGACACCCGTATTGACTCCGCCAAAGTGCGTGGTGTGGATGCCGGTCGCTATGTCGATGGTCTGCGCCAGATGTACGGTTCTTACAATTCCGTGCGCACCAACGTGTACGCCCTGGAGGGCCTTGAGGTTCTCAAGGGCCCATCGTCCATGCTTTACGGTCAGGGCGACCTTGGCGGTATTATCAATGCGGTTTCCAAATTGCCAAAAGCCGAGCAAGGCGGTAAAGTATGGGCTCAGTACGGCACCTTTAACCGCAAGCAACTGGCCGTGGATGTCACCGGGCCGGCAACTGAGAACGGCGAACTGCTCTACCGTTTGGTTGCCCTTGGCCGCGACAGTGACACCCAGGTGGATCATGTCGAAAATGACGGCTACCTGCTTGCGCCTTCCCTTACCTGG
>JAVLAV010000066.1:0-16380 GCA_031580735.1 Marinobacter sp. | reverse complement strand
GTCAACAAAGGGCTTCGGGAATGACCAGTTTTCCAGAACGGCACAGCCGATATCTGCCCTCAGATCTGCCACAGCATGCCTCAGCTTCTGTTCATCGGCAAACAGGTTCTGGTGATGCTCCGCCTGGACCAGGATCGGCACCACACCGATGTCGTGAAGCAGCCCGGCCAGCATGGCTTCTTCCGGATCAATGCGGGTGGCATGCTCCGCCAGCACACGGCTCAGGGCTGCCACTTCCCGGGAGTGCCGCCAGAGCCTCTCCATTTCTTTCTCCAGCGACGCCCGACGCGTCTTGAATATTTCACGCATTGCAAACACCGTCACCAACTGACGAGTGGCATTCATACCAAGACGGATGACGGCTTCACGGACATTACGAACATCATTGAAGCCACGATACAACGGGCTGTTACAGGCGCGCACCAGTTTAATGGCAATAGCCGGGTCCGCTGAAACGGCGGCGGCCACTTCCTCTGCCATGGAATCTTCGCGATCCACTATCCGGCGCACCTTCCAGGCCACATCCGGCACACTGGGCAGTCTGACCTGGTTCGAACGCAGCTCCGCATAAAACTCCATCAACAGGTGATTCTCTTCCGTATCGTCATCGGCGGAATCGGTCGAATGCATCTCTGCCTGAGAGGCAGGCGCCGCGCGCAGCATCTGATTCAGTACGTCCTGCTCAATCAACAGAAATTCGCAGGCGCTTGTCGCCGTCACGTCGTACATGCGCGGTTGCAAACGGGCAACCGGATTGAGCGCCTTGTCAGTTTCGGCCTCAATCACCGATTTCCGGCCATCCGAAGACTCCAGCTCCACCGCACCAGCAATCAGAAAATATTCCAGCCCGTCCCGGGCGCCGTGCTCAAGCACTCTCTGGCCCGGCCCATAGCTGCGACGCTGCGCCCGGTTGGCAACCAGGATCAACTGGTCTTCGGTAAGACGGGCCAGTGGCTTAAAACTTTTCAGATGACGTAGCGGCAGACTTCGCTGACCGTCCATATACAACTCCCACAGGTTGGCCCAATATTTTCTGAACTGTTACATAGTGTAAGCGCAGGCTGCTAAAACAGCCATGCGACCAGAGGCGAATCTGGTATCCTTGTGGTTTTCGCAAAATCGCATCTGCAAGAGAGACCCGAACACCATGGCTCAGTATCGTTCCTACACCTCCACCGGCGGTCGTAATATGGCCGGCGCCCGCGCACTCTGGCGCGCTACAGGCATGAAAAATGAAGACTTCGGCAAACCCATCATTGCCGTGGCCAACTCCTTCACCCAGTTTGTGCCCGGGCACGTGCACCTGAAGGACCTGGGCCAGCTGGTGTGCCGGGAAATCGAAGAAGCAGGCGGCGTGGCCAAGGAATTCAACACCATCGCCGTGGACGACGGCATCGCCATGGGTCATGACGGCATGCTTTATTCCCTGCCCTCCCGGGAAATCATCGCCGATTCCGTGGAATACATGGTCAACGCCCACTGCGCCGATGCACTGGTGTGCATTTCCAACTGCGACAAGATCACCCCGGGCATGCTGATGGCTGCCATGCGCCTGAACATTCCGGTGGTCTTTGTCTCCGGCGGTCCGATGGAAGCGGGTAAAACCAAGCTGTCAGAACACAAACTGGATCTGGTGGATGCCATGGTAATCGCCGCCGACCCGTCCGCCAGCGATGAGATGGTGGAGGAATACGAACGCAGCGCCTGCCCCACCTGTGGCTCCTGTTCCGGCATGTTCACCGCCAACTCCATGAACTGCCTGACCGAAGCGATTGGTCTGGCTCTGCCCGGCAATGGCTCGCTGCTGGCCACCCACGCCGACCGGGAACAGCTGTTCCTGAACGCCGGCCGCCAGATTGTCGAAAACGCCAAGCGTTACTACGAGCAGAACGACGCCAGCGTGCTGCCACGCAGCATCGCCTCCTTCGAGGCTTTCCAGAATGCCATGACCATGGATATCGCCATGGGCGGCTCCACCAACACCATTCTGCATTTGCTGGCCGCCGCTCAGGAAGGCGGTGTCGACTTCACCGTGGCCCACATTGACCACCTGTCCCGCCACGTGCCCCAGCTGTGCAAGGTGGCCCCCAATTCACCACTGTACCACATGGAAGATGTCCACAGAGCCGGCGGCATCATGGGCATTCTGGGTGAGCTGGAGCGCGGCGGGCTGATCAACACCGATTTGCCGACCGTGCACAGCAAGACCATGAAAGAAGCGCTGGATGTCTGGGACATCATGCGCTCACCGTCACCGGAAGTGATTGAATTCTACAAGGCGGGCCCGGGCGGGATTCCTACCCAGACTGCCTTCAGCCAGAGCACCCGCTGGCCAAGCCTGGACGGCGACCGTGAAAGCGGCTGTATCCGTACCGTCGAGCACGCCTATTCCTCTGAAGGCGGTCTGGCCGTGCTCTATGGCAACATTGCTGTGGACGGCTGCGTGGTCAAAACCGCGGGCGTGGATGAAAGCATTTATGTGTTCGAAGGCAAAGCCCGGGTGTTCGAGAGTCAGGATGCTGCGGTAAAGGGCATTCTGGACGACGAAGTAAAATCCGGGGAGGTGGTCATCATCCGTTACGAAGGCCCCAAGGGTGGCCCGGGCATGCAGGAAATGCTCTACCCCACCAGCTACCTTAAGTCCAAGGGGCTGGGCAAGGAATGCGCGCTGCTGACCGACGGTCGCTTCTCCGGCGGTACCTCCGGGCTGTCCATCGGCCACGCATCACCTGAAGCCGCTGCCGGCGGTGCCATCGGCCTGATCGAGACCGGCGACACCATTTTGATCGACATCCCAAACCGCTCGATTGATGTGAAAGTCAGCAGCGCGGAGCTGGCAGAACGCCGTAAAGCTCAGGACGCCAAAGGCTGGAAACCGGAACTGGCAAGAGACCGGAAGGTGTCGGCAGCGCTCAAAGCCTACGCTCTGCTGGCCACCAGCGCTGACAAGGGTGCCGTCAGGGATCTCGAAAAACTGGACTGACCAACACTCCGGCATATTCGGAAAAAACCGCAAGGCCTGTGCCCTGCGGTTTTTTTTATTCCCCGGCCCGAGTGTCGACTTCGGGCTCAACCTTCCGGCTTTCTATCTCGTCGTGATCCTGCTGATGGCCGAACTCCCGAATGAAAATCCCCCAGAACGCCATAAACAAGGCAGCCACCAGAGGGCCCATCACAAAGCCATTGATGCCGAACATGGCAATACCGCCCAGGGTGGACAACAGCACCAGATAATCCGGCAGTTTCGTGTCTCGTCCCACCAGAATGGGACGCAACAGGTTGTCCGCCAGGCCGATCACGACCACCCCGTAGGCGGTAAGAACCATGGCCGACACCACCTCACCGACTGCTGCCAGATATACAGCCACCGGCACCCAGACAATAGCCGCGCCCACCGCTGGCAGCAGAGACACCACCGCCATCACCACGCCCCACAAGAGCGCCCCGGTTATACCCAGAATCCAGAAAATAATACCGCCCAGGGCACCCTGGATAATGGCGATCAGCAGATTTCCTTTGACCGTGGCACGGGTGACCTCGGCGAACTTGGCGAACAACAACCGTTCACGCTCGTCACCTAACGGCAGTGCCTTGATCATGAGGTCGACCAGCTTCTGACCATCACGGATCAGGAAGAAAGCCAGGTAAATCATCAACGCCAGTGACAAAAAAAACTGGAAAGTATTCTGGCCGATCCCGAGCGCCTGCTTGGCCAGAAACTGGCTACCGCCGAGGAAGGCATTCACTGCGCGGTCGCGCAATTCGCCCACATCCACATCAAACTGCCCGAGCAGGGCCTGAATGGCCGGAAACGACTGGTTAATCTGATCGATATACTCTCCGGGGCGAATCTCACCGCTCTGGATTTTCTGATACAGATTCATGCCCTCGGCAATCAGGGCCGCCCCGAGCCCGAGCACAGGCAGCACCACAATCACCATACACAGCAACAGTGTAATCAAAGCGTTGATGTTCGGACGATCTCCCAGCCGGCGCTCAAGCAAACGCTCCACCGGGTAAAAAATCAGAGCAATGGCCACGGCCCAGAATATCGGACCGAAGAAGGGCTTCATCAGCAACACGAAGGCGAAGGAGACCCCCAGCAGCATGGCAAGGAAGGTCCGTGTCTCAAGTTTTGCGTACATATCGGGGAAGTCCTGTTATCAAGGGGCTCGCTGCCTGCGTCATCAACCGCCAATAGCCTAACATGGGGCTTGTCCACTGTAGCTGACTTCGGGTTATAGTAGAGGTATTGTTTGCTTATCAATCAGTCAGGTTAATAGTTGTTGGAGAATTTTACCGTCGAAACCGCCCAGCAGGCCGCGGCTGAACTGCAAAAAGTTCTGGCTTCACGGACTCACCGCCGTAAAGTGATGGGGCAGGAAATAGAGGTTCCCGGCCAGTTGGGCGAAGCGTTACAGCTGCCCAGAATCATCCGTCGCCTTGGCAGCAAACAGCAGCGGCAGCGAGACCAGGGCCTGGAAGCCTTCCAGGCGTTATGGCCGACACTGTCCGGCCATACCAGGGAGCAGGTTCTGCAAAGCATAGGATGGTATAACCCGAAGGAGCTTGACTGGGAAGACAAGCGCTCAAATCGGCGTCCAGTGGTCGGACCGGACGACTGATACGTAATGTTCTGGTGAACAACACTCGCATACGGGCTGATACTGACTTTGAACTGTCACACTCCGCCCTTATGGTTGTATAAATCAGGAGGATTACCATGACACAGAATAATCATTACACGGCCATTCTGGCCGAACGAAGTGCTGTACCGACGATGCTCTGCGGCCATTGCCACTCAATCCTGTCCCGTGCCCGGGTTTTCCGGAATCAGGGCGACAACGAACAGAATATCGAGTGCGGCGTTCTTGCCCTGTGCTCCGCTGATGACTGCGGTGCGCTGAACTGCTGCGATGATGCACTGGCCCGGATCGACAACGCGGAACGCCTGTTTGACATTGCCTGCTGAGCCCCGCAGGCACCCCGCTTCCCGGCAACTACCTATCCCCTTTGTAATATTAGTCGTGTTAAAGCAGGCTTAAAACGACTATAATGCCCCGCAACCATGCATTGCTCAGCGATGCTATACCCTTCGAATACCGAGTACGTTCATGTCAGAATTGTCTTTTGCCGAACTGGGGCTGGATCCAGCTGTACTGGAAGCCGTCTCTGCCGTTGGCTATGAAACACCCACGCCCATCCAGGCGCAAACCATTCCGGCCCTGCTGGCTGGCAAACACTTGCTGGGCGTAGCCCAGACCGGCACTGGCAAGACTGCCGCCTTTGCCCTGCCACTGCTGAGCCGTATTGACGCCACAGTCGCCGAGCCCCAGATCCTGGTACTTGCACCTACCCGGGAGCTGGCTATCCAGGTGGCCGAGGCTTTCACCACCTACGCCAGCAAGTTCAGCAACTTTCATGTTCTGCCGATTTACGGTGGTCAGGATTTCGCACCCCAGATCCGTGGTCTCAAGCGCGGCGCCCAGGTTATTGTCGGCACCCCCGGCCGGATGCTGGACCATCTGCGCAAAGGCACCCTGAAACTGGGTGGTTTGAAGGCGCTGGTACTGGACGAAGCCGACGAAATGCTTCGCATGGGCTTTATTGATGACGTTGAGTCCATTCTGTCGAAAACACCCGCTGACTGTCAGCGCGCACTGTTTTCCGCCACCATGCCGCCACAGATCAAGAAAGTCGCACAGACTTACCTGAAGAATGCCACGGAAGTGAAGATCGAAAGCGAGACCCGCACGGTCGAGCGGATCTCCCAGTTCGTGCTGCCGGTTTATGCCGAGCGCAAGCTTGATGCCCTGACCCGCATTCTGGAAGTGGAGCCGTTTGACGCGTCTATCATTTTCGTGCGCACCAAGGCCGAAACCACGTTGCTGGCCGAAAAACTGTCGGCCCGCGGGCATGCGGTGGCGCCATTGAACGGCGACCTTAACCAGCGTCAACGCGAAATGACGGTGGAAGACCTCAAGAAAGGCAAGAAAGACATCATCGTCGCAACAGACGTAGCGGCCCGGGGCCTGGATGTGCCACGGATCACGCACGTGATCAACTACGATGTGCCTTACGATACCGAAGCCTACATTCACCGCGTTGGCCGTACCGGTCGCGCCGGTCGTGAAGGCAAGGCGATTCTGCTGGTAACTCCTCGCGAGCGCAGCTGGCTGCGCACCCTTGAGCGGGCGACCAATTCGCCGATGGAGCCGTATCAGCTACCTTCTCCGGATGCGCTGCAGAAAATGCGGGTTGAGCAGTTCGAATCGCAGCTGATGGGCTTCACGGATGACCCCAGAGCGCCCAAGGCCATTGCCCTGCTGGATGAAATTGCCGAGCGCAATGATATGGATATTGCCGCTGTTGCCGGTGCGCTGGCGTGCTGGATGGAGGCTTCCATGCCTGACTCCCTGCCGCTGAAGCAACCGGAAGCCTTGCCGGAGATTTCTGCTGCCCCGCGCCGTGACCGCAATGGTCCGCCCCGTGGCAAGAAGAATTTCCGCAAAGGACCTCCCGGCAAGAACTTCCGCAAAGACGGCAAGCCTGGCGGTCACCACAAAGGTGGCGGCAAAGGTAAACCGGGCGGCAAGCCGCCAGGTAAAGGTCCGAAGCGCGCCTGACACTGTCAGGCCGCTGTGGCGTAACCGGTCACTCTGACCGGTTACGCTGATACACCACGAAACTGTAATCGTAAGGGTTGTTGTCTGCCGCGGAGAAGTCTTCCCGTCCGAGCTCTTCCCACTCTCCCCAGTTTACTTCCGGAAAGAATGCATCGCCGTCTACTTCGGCGTGTACCAGCGTAACGTACATCCGGTCGACCATCGGCAGGGCTTCGGTATAGATCTGTCCGCCGCCGATAATCATCACTTCGTCTCCACCTTCCAGCTCGGCATGCGCTTCGGCTTTTACCAGAGCTTCATCCAGTGACTTTGCCGCAACGGTGCCGGTTGGCGCCTCCCACTCAGGGTTTCTGGAGATCACGACGTTCATCCGTCCGGGCAGTGGCCGGCCGATGGAGTCCCAGGTTTTGCGGCCCATGATGATGGGCTTGCCCATCGTAGCCTGCTTGAAGTAGCGAAGATCACCCGGGAGGTACCAGGGGAGCTTGTTGTTCCGGCCGATGACCCGATTCTGGGACATGGCGACTATCAGAGCTTTGCGCATTGATCTGGTCCTCTTGGCCTTGAGGTTGGCCGTCTGAAATATTACTGCTGACTTTGGTGCGGCGGAGGATTAGGGAGAGCTTTCCAAAAAGCGCCTCCAGACGTCCCTGTACGGCTTCTGCTCCGCCATCCCTGGCTCCGCAAAATTTTTGGAAAGCTCTCCCCAATCCTCCGCAACCTTACTCTCGTGTTTGCCGTCTCTCAGATTGCTATCGGCGCTTTAATGCCCGGGTACGGGTCGTAGCCTTCGAATTCAAAATCTTCCAGTTCGTAGTCAAAGATAGAGTCCGGCTTTCGCTTAATCACTAGTTCAGGCAACGCCCGCGGTTCGCGCTTCAGCTGCTCGAACACAATATCGTCAGTCAGATGGTTCTGGTACAGGTGACAATCGCCGAAGGTATGCACAAACTCACCGACGTCCAGGTCGCACTGCTGGGCAATCATATGGGTTAGCAAGGCGTAGCTGGCGATATTGAAGGGCACTCCCAGAAACAGATCAGCGCTGCGCTGGTAAAGCTGGCAGGAGAGCTTGCCGTCAGCCACGTAGAACTGGAACAGGCAGTGGCATGGAGCCAGGGCCATGCGGCCTTCACGGACGTTGTCCTGGGGGCCGATGGATTCGTCCGGGAGTTCGGCCGGGTTCCAGGCGGAGACGATCAGACGGCGGGAGTTGGGCTTGGTGCGGATCTGTTCAATCACTTCGGCTATCTGGTCCACGGTGCTGCCGTCAGGGCACTGCCAGCTGCGCCATTGCTTGCCGTAGATGGGGCCCAGATCGCCGTTCTCCAGCGCCCATTCGTTCCAGATAGAGACTTTCCGTTCTTTCAGCCAGTTGTTGTCGGTGGAGCCCTGCAGAAACCACAGCAACTCGTTGATGATACTGCGCAAGTGGATCTTTTTGGTGGTGACCAGCGGAAAGCCGTCCTGCAGGTTGAAGCGGATCTGACGACCGAAGACGGAGCGGGTACCCACACCGGTGCGGTCTCCTTTATCGATTCCGTTATCGACGACGTCTTGCATCAGGTCGAGATAGGCTTTCATTCGGCGTTTCTCCGATAGGCAATAAACATGAGGGCGGCGCCGGCAAGGATCATGGGCAGGGACAAGACCTGCCCCATGGTCAGCCAGTCAAAGGCCAGGTAGCCGAGCTGTGGGTCTGGCTGTCGCACGAACTCCACCAGGAAGCGGAACAGGCCATAGCAGACCAGAAACAGGCCGGAGACGGCCATTTTCGGGCGTGGTCTCGAGGAAAACCACCAGAGGATGGCAAACAGCACCACGCCTTCCAGGGCGAACTGGTACAACTGTGACGGGTGACGGGCCAGGCTGTCGGGAGCCTGGGGAAAGACCATACCCCATGCTACGTCTGTCGGCTTGCCCCAGAGTTCACCGTTGATGAAGTTGCCAATGCGGCCGGCACCCAGACCAACCGGAACCAGGGGAGCCACAAAGTCGGCGATTTTCCAGAAGCCGACGCTGGTTTTGCGACCGTACCACCACATGCCCAGTATCACGCCCAGCAGGCCACCGTGGAATGACATTCCACCTTCCCAGACTCTCAACAGCCAGAGCGGGTCGGCGACGAAGGCATCAAAATTATAGAAAACGACATAACCAAACCGGCCGCCAAGGATAACGCCCACTGCCAGGTAGAACAGCAGATCCCCCACCTGTTCTTCGTTGAGCGGAGACCAGGGCTTGTGACTGCGCACACGACCGAGCCACCACCCGGCCAGAAAGCCCACCAGATAGGTCAGGCCGTACCAGTGAATGCTTATCGGGCCCAGCGCTATCGCCACCGGGTCGAACTGGGGATGCTCAAGCATCGGGTACCTCTCAGCTCAGGATAAAACGGAGCCCTACAATCACGAGCACCACGGAAAATATGCGTCTTAGCAGGACTGGATCCAGCCGGTGAGCCAGATTGGCGCCAACTTTGGCAAAAAACACGCTGCTCAGGATGATACCCAGCAAGGCTGGCAGGTAAACAAAACCAACACTGTATGCCGGCAGGTCCGGGTTGTTCCAGCCGGTCCAGGTATTGGCGAACGCGCCAGCCAGAGCAATGGGCAGGCCACAGGCAGCGGAAGTAGCCACCGTATTCTGCATGCGCACATTACACCAGCTCAGGTAAGGCACGGTCAGCGTACCACCGCCAATACCGAATATGGCCGAACCCCAGCCAATACCAGCGCCGGCCACGCCCAGCCCCACCGGACCGGGAACATCCCGTCCGGGCTTTGGATCAACGGCCATCAACATCTTGACGCCGACAGTGATAGCGAATACCCCAATAACCATCTGCAAAAAATCACCACTCATGAACGCCGCAGTCCAGGCGCCCAGAACAGCACCGCCTACGATACCCCCGGTCATGGATCGAAAGATATCCCAGCGCACTGCGCCATGACGATGGTGGGAGAGGATGGAAGATAAGGAGGTAAAAACAATAGTGGCCAACGAAGTTCCCACTGCCAAATGGGCGCTGATTTCCGGACTGACGCCCTGAATCTCGAAGCTGAGGATCAGCACCGGCACGATGACCAGACCACCACCAATACCGAACAGGCCGGCCATGGTGCCAGCCAGTGCTCCCAGTGCCAGATATGATGCCAATACAGTCAAGAGGTACATAAGCGTCCAAGCTCGCCAGAATCAAGGCTGTTATGATACACATCACACGCGGCGACTTCACCGTCAGCATTCAGCAATCAGAGCCTCCGGTCACTATGTGTCTTATTGCCTTCACACTTGGTCAGAATCGCCATTTTCCGCTGGTGATCGCCGCCAACAGAGACGAGTTTTTCAACCGCCCGACCCGTCCCATGGACTGGTGGATCACAGCCAGCGGCGAGAGCGTCCTTGCCGGTCAGGATCTGCGATCCGGCGGCACCTGGCTGGCCATTACCGAAGACGGCCAGATCAGTGCGGTGACCAATGTCCGGGAGGGGTCCGGAGCCCAAGGCCTGCGTTCGCGGGGAGAGCTGCCACTTCGGGCTCTGGCCGAACCGGAACCGGCCCTGTTTCGTGATCTCTCCGATAACCCGGATCAGTATGCCGGGTTCAATCTGATTCATCTGAGCACACAAGGCGGATGGTATTACAGCAACCGTGATGCACACCCCGGCAGACGGGTGTATCGCGGTGTGTTCGGGCTGAGCAATCACCTGCTGCAGACACCCTGGCCAAAACTGTTACGGCTGCGACAATCGGTAACAGAAACCGTAACAGCGGCGGGAATAAATTCTGACACACTGCACGAGCTCCTCATTGATCAGCTTCAGGACACAACTCCCGCACCAGACCACCTGTTGCCGGATACCGGTGTAGGCCTGGATACCGAGCGTTTTCTGTCTTCACCCTTCATCCGGGGCGAGGACTATGGCACCAGGGCCACCACCGTGATAACCATCAGCGCCAGCGGCCGGATACAGGTAACCGAACAAAGCTGGGGCCCCATGGCAGAAAAACGCGAATGTCGGCAATTTGACTGGCAGCGATAGTGTTCGTGCTCTGATATAATCCAGCAAATTTCTGCCACCTGACCGGAGGGCCCGATGGCCGGTGAGAACGAGACCACATCCATAGCCGACTTCGAAAAATCCCTGGATGAGCTGGAACAGCTCGTTCGTAACCTGGAACAGGGCGAATTATCGCTGGAACAATCCCTGAGTGCCTTCGAGCGTGGCGTCAAATTGACCCGGGAATGCCAGCAGGCCCTGAAAAGCGCCGAACAACGGGTGGAACAGTTGGTGCAGAGTAGCGACGGCAGCCTGGAAACCCGCCCTTTCTCGCCGGACGATGCCGACTGATGAGCGAACAAAACCAGACAGCCATAGAGTTTCTTGATGCCTGCCGCAAACTGGTGGACACAGAACTCGACCGCTGCATTGAGCAGAACGCCGCGTCAGAGCGTTTGCAGGAAGCCATGCGCTACAGTGTTCTGGGTGGAGGCAAGCGTATCCGCCCGGCGTTGTGTCTGGCCGCGGCAAAAGCAGTGAACCAGAATCCGGAAACAGCACTGGCTCCGGCCTGTTCAGTGGAACTGGTGCACGCCTATTCCCTGATTCACGATGACCTGCCAGCCATGGACGACGACAACCTGCGCCGGGGCCGCCCCACCACGCACATCGCTTTTGACGAAGCCACCGCCATCCTGGCCGGAGATGCGCTGCAGGCACTGGCGTTTGACCGCCTGGCCAACAACAGCAGTCTGGCCAGTGAACCACGACTGGCCATGGTGCAGGAACTGGCCCGAGCGGCAGGCCATCAAGGCATGGTCGGCGGCCAGGCCATTGACCTGGAGTCAGTAGGCAAGGCACTGACTCTGGCGGAACTGGAAAACATGCACCGCCACAAAACCGGTGCTCTGATTGAAGCCAGTGTACGCATGGGCGCGCTCTGCGCTGCCGACGTCGACCCGGATATACTGGATGCGCTGACCACCTACGCCCGGGCACTGGGACTGGCATTTCAGGTACAGGATGATCTGCTGGATGTTGAAGGCAGTACAGAAGTAATAGGCAAACCACAAGGTTCGGACATTGCCCGGGCCAAACCGACCTACCCGTCGCTGCTGGGTTCGGAGGGAGCCAGAGAACACTTGCAGGCCCTGTTCGAAACTGCCCGGAGCAGCCTCGACGGATTCGGGTCTGAGGCAAACCCGTTACGAGCAATGGCCGATTACGTGGTAGCGCGAAGCCATTGAACCACCCTGCGCCAAAAGCGCACACTTGGCGTAACTGATTTACAATCACCGGATCACCCCACAAGACCCGAGCAGATGCAGGATATTTATACTTTCAAAGAAATCCCGTCACAGCGGCCCAACACACCGCTTCTGGACCGGATTGACCTACCGGCCCAGCTCCGTGAGCTGCCGGCCGACGAGCTGCCGCGCCTGGCCAGAGAGCTGCGGGCCTTTCTGCTGTGGTCGGTTGGCCAGACCGGCGGGCATTTTGGTGCCGGCCTGGGGGTTCTGGAACTGACAGTGGCCCTGCATTATGTTTTCAATACGCCGTTTGACAGGCTGCTATGGGATGTCGGGCATCAGGCCTATCCACACAAGATCCTGACCGGCCGCAAGGATAAGATGGGCGGTATTCGTCGCAAAGGCGGACTCGCCGGTTTCCCGAAAAGAGCGGAGAGCGAATACGACACCTTCGGCGTGGGTCACTCCAGCACGTCAATCAGCGCCGCGCTGGGCATGGCGATTGCCGCACGTCTGCAAACGTCCGGGCGCAAGAGCATTGCCGTGATCGGCGATGGCGCCATGACGGCCGGCATGGCCTTCGAAGCGCTTAATCACGCTGGCCACCTGCACGCCGACATGCTGGTGATTCTGAACGACAACGACATGTCGATCTCTCACAATGTGGGCGGGCTATCCAACTATTTTGCCAAGCTGCTGGCCAGTCGCACCTACAACCACATGCGCAACAGCAGCAAGAAAATGCTCAAGGCAGCGCCACCCCTGATGCAGTTGGCCCGTAAAACCGAAGAGCACTTCAAGGGCATGATTGCCCCGGGCACCCTGTTTGAAGAGCTCGGATTCAACTACATCGGCCCCATTGACGGCCATGACCTGCCCCTGCTGGTAGAAACCCTGGAAAATCTGCGTGAACTGAAAGGCCCGCAATTCCTGCATGTGGTGACCACCAAAGGCAAGGGCTTCGCCCCGGCAGAAGCCGACCCGGTGGGCTACCATGCCATCAACAAGATTGACCCGGTTCCGGCCAACAAGCCGGAACCACCAAAGCCGACAACGCCCGGCCCGAAATACGCCAACGTCTTTGGCCAATGGCTGTGTGATGCCGCTGAACTGGATGACCGGGTCGTTGGCATCACTCCGGCCATGTGCGAAGGCTCTGATCTCGTAGCCTTCTCAAAACGCTTCCCGGAGCGGTATTTTGACGTTGCCATTGCCGAGCAGCACGCTGTGACTCTGGCAGGTGGCATGGCCTGCGACGGCGCCAAGCCAGTGGTTGCCATCTACTCGACGTTCCTGCAGCGGGCCTATGATCAACTGATACACGATGTCGCCATCCAGAATCTGGATGTCTTGTTTGCCATCGACCGGGCCGGCCTGGTGGGTGAGGACGGCCCCACACATGCCGGTGCTTTCGATATCAGCTACCTGCGTTGCATCCCGGGCATGGTAGTCATGACTCCGTCTGACGAAAACGAAACCCGTCAGTTGCTGCATACCGGCCTGTATTTCCAGGGGCCGGCAGCGGTTCGTTACCCCCGGGGCACCGGGCCTGGCACCCAGATGCAGCAGCAACTGACGCCATTGCCTGTCGGTAAAGGGCGCCGCATCCGGGAAGGCAAACGGGTAGCCATCCTGAACTTCGGCACCCTGCTGACACCAGCCCTGAAAGCGGCGGAAGCCCTGAATGCCACCGTCGCCGATATGCGTTTTGTGAAGCCACTGGACGAAGCACTGGTCCAGGAACTGGCGGAGCAGCATGATCTGCTGGTTACGCTTGAAGAGAACGCGATCGCCGGGGGTGCTGGCAGCGCTGTGTGCGAATTCCTGAATACCGGTCTGATCAACCTTCCGGTATTGCAACTGGGCTTGCCAGACCGCTTTGTCGATCATGGCAAACATCAGGAATTGCTCAGCGAATGCGGGCTGGATGCCGAGGGTATTGAACAGTCCATCGCCGACCGGCTGCAGAAGCTCAGTCAGCCAAACCTGGCAGCCGGCAAGTAACGCACTTGCCGGCCGGGCGGGGTCAGACCGGGTCGGGATCGTCGTCCTGGTGGGTTTCCAGCCAGTGCCCCAGCTTGCTCTGCTTGGTATCGAGATAATGCTCGTTATGGGGGTTGCGCCCGACATGCAGCGGCATTCTTTCGGCGATGCGGATGCCGTGAAACTCCAGAGCTTTCACCTTTCTGGGGTTGTTGGTCATCAGACGCAGAGCTGATACCCCCAAGTGTTCCAGCATGTCTTTGCACATGCTGTAATCCCGCAAATCCGCCGCAAAGCCCAGCCGCTCATTGGCCTCCACGGTATCGGCACCCTCGTCCTGCAGGCGGTAGGCCCGGATCTTGTTCAGCAGACCAATACCGCGGCCTTCCTGACGCAGATACATCAGAATACCACGCCCCTCACGGGCAATGCTGCGCAGCGCTTCTTCAAGCTGATAACCGCAATCACAGCGCATGCTGTACAGCGCATCACCCGTCAGACACTCCGAGTGTGTTCGCGCCAGCACAGGCTCGTCACTGGTGATATCACCCAACGTCAGCGCCACGTGCTCCTTGCCGGTAGCCGGCTCTTCGAAGCCGTGCATGTCGAAGACACCAAAAGGGGTGGGCAAACGGCAGGTTTCAATGTAACGAACAGCCACTGTGTTTCCTCGTGGTTCTGAAAAAGTTGGCCGGGCATTCTACCATGGGCTAACCCGGCTTGGGATCATCGCCCGGGGATTCACTCCACCAGAACCGAATACCCGCTATTCCCTGAGCACCCAGCGCCCTGGCTTTTTGCTCGTGTTCCGGCCCAAGGCCGCCGAGCCCGAAGACCGGTATGGTGGCACTGGCAGTGAGCTGCGCAAACGCTTCCCAGCCAAGCGAGGGACGGCCAGGGTGGCTTTCGGTCGGCTGCACCGGACCAAGCACGGCGTAATCCGCCCCCAGACACTCGGCTTGGCGCAATTGCTCAATACTGTGGCAAGAGACGCCCAGCCAGCTGTTCGCCGGCACAGGCCGTTCTGAGAGCGCCTGCGCCTCACGCCAGGGCAGATGCACTCCGGCAGCGCCAGGTACCGCTTCAAGAAGCTCCGGCGCACCATGCACCAATAGACCTGCGCCCTGCTCTGTGCACACTGCCGATGCCTGTCTTGCGAAGGCAAGATACGTCTCTCGCTCAAAATGCGGCGCGCGTAATACCGTCAGGTCCGGACTGTTACGCGCCAAAGAGGCTTTCAGTTTACTGACGCCGTCAACCGGGTCGGAAACCGCACCGGTAATGGCCAGCCGGTGCGGCAATCGCAGAGCCCGGATAATGGGGCGATTGGCGGCCGGGAAATCGCCATCTTCCAGTTCGTCTGGCTGACGCCATTCAATGGCCTGACCCTCCCGGCCTTCTGGCTCACCGGTGGCAGCAGCCGTTTCCCAGACATCCAGAAACACGCATTTGTCGCCGTAATCGTGGCGGATACCGATCACTGGCTGCAGGCTGCCAACCGGCACCTGCAGCCCGGTCTCCTCGGCAATCTCCCGCATCAGTGCCTGTTGCACGGTTTCCCCGGCCTCAACCTTGCCCCCGGGAAATTCCAGCAACCCACCCTGGTGGACATGGTCTGGCCGGCGGGCAATCAAAACCTTGCCGGCCCGGACAATGACCGCCACAGCGACATGGATTTCGCGCACCGGCCTGTTACTGCCTGCCATGCTCAGGTCCGGTACTCGGCGTTGATGGTTACGTACTCGTGGGAGAAGTCACAGGTCCAGACGGTCTCGTGAATACTGCCGCGCTTCAGATCAATGGCGATAGTGATCTCTTCCTGATCCATAACGGCCTGACCGCGTTCTTCGGAATAGTCGTCCGCCCGGCCACCCTGGCGCACCAGACAGACATCGCCCAGATAAATCTCGATGGCTTCAAGGTCCAGATCCGGCACCCCGGCCCGGCCGACCGCTGCCAGAATACGGCCCCAGTTGGGGTCTGAGGCAAACAGCGCGGTTTTCACCAATGGTGAATGCGCCACGGTGTAGGCCACATCGAGCGCCTCCTGCTGATTACCGGCACCGAAGACATCAATGGCCACAAACTTGGTGGCGCCTTCACCATCGCGCACGATGGCGTGAGCCAGATCCAGATACACCTGACGCAGTGCCTCTCTGAGCCTGGGCAGCTGCGGGCTGTCGGCGGTAATTTCCGGGCCATCGTACTGGCCACTGGCCATCAGCATGCAGGCATCATTGGTGGAGGTATCACTGTCGATAGTGATCCGGTTGAACGACTTCTCCCCCAACTCATATGCCAGAGTTTGCAGCAGATCCGGCGCAATGCGCGCGTCGGTGGCGATAAAGCCCAGCATGGTGGCCATATTCGGGCAAATCATGCCGGCGCCTTTGCTGATGCCGGAAATGGTGACCGTATGACCGTCCAGGTCCAACTGACAGGAGGCCCCCTTCGGACGCGTGTCGGTGGTCATGATGCCACTGGCCGCTTCGGTCCAGCGATCTTCACGGGTGTCAG
>JAVLAV010000065.1:16179-16550 GCA_031580735.1 Marinobacter sp. | reverse complement strand
CCCTGCTGCCTGGCTCACGCATCGGCTTGCTGGGCCCGAACGGTGCCGGTAAGTCCACCTTTATGGATGCGTTGCTCGGCGCCGGGACGCTGCTGTCTGGCGAGCGCACCTGTGGTGAGCATCTGGCCATCGGCTATTTTGCCCAGCACCAGCTGGAAGCGCTGGATCTGGATGCCAGTCCGTTCCTGCATTTGCAGCGCCTGGCGCCGAATGCATCGGAACAGAAGGTGCGGAATTTTCTCGGTGGTTTTGACTTTCACGGTGATGAGGCGTTGACCCCGATTCGCTCGTTTTCGGGCGGTGAGAAGGCCAGGGTCGCACTGGCGGTCATCGCCTGGCAAAAACCCAATCTGCTGCTGCTGGATGAGCCG
>JAVLAV010000065.1:0-16169 GCA_031580735.1 Marinobacter sp. | reverse complement strand
CCAACCACCTGGATCTGGAAATGCGTCAGGCGCTGACCATGGCGCTGCAGAACTTCGAGGGCGCCATCGTGGTGGTGTCCCACGACCGGCACCTGTTGCGCAATACGGTGGACGATTTCTGGCTGGTGTGCGATGGCACCGTGGGTGAATACGATGGTGACCTGGAAGATTATGAACGCTGGCTGGCTGATCGTCGCAAGGATGACGAAGCGCCGCCTCAGCGTCAGGTTATCGGAGAGGAAGGCGGAGCTGGCACGGAGTCTGGTGCGGCAACGCTGACCGCCGATGAGCGCAAGGCCCGTAAGCGAGAGGAAGCGGCGATGCGCAAGAAGCTCAGCCCGTTTCGCAAGCAGCAGGCCAGTCTGGAAACGCAGATGGAGAAACTTCAGGAAAAACTGAGCAGGATAGAGCAGGCCCTGGCCGACCCCGGCTTGTATGAGGACGCCAGCAAGATCCGGCTTAAAGAGCTGCTTGGTGAACAGGCAGAGTTGAAAGGACAGCTGGAAGAAACGGAAATCAACTGGCTGGATGTCAGCGAGACCGTCGAGGAGATGGAAGCCGAACTGTCGGGCTGAAGCCGGCTTGCGGGCATCCGCCGGTTAGCGGGTGCCTATTTCCAGGGTAAAGTTCTGTCTGGTCAGGAAGTCCTGCTCGTTTTCCAGATCTGCCAGCGTAAGTGGGCGCTGATCCAGCCAACCCTCCGGAAACTCGACCTTCAGGTGGTTCTGGTTGGCATGCAAGGTCAGTGCGGGGGGCGGCTCCTGGTTTCGTGGGTGCTGTATCAATACCGCCAGACGAACCAGAACGCAAAGGTAGCGGAGCCTGGGCTTGTCTTCCGGTTCGATATCCTCAAGTACGGCTGCTGAGAATTTACGACGGTGTCCACGCACCAGCGTGGCCAGGTCTTTCTGGAATTGCTGGCTGAAACCGGGCAAGTCTGAGTAGCGCAAGAGGTAAGCGCCGTGTTTGTGGTACTGGCTGTGGGAAATGGTCAGGCCGATTTCATGCAGGCGACAGGCCCACCGCAATACGTCTTCATCGGTGGCGGTGCGCAAACCCCATTGGTCGGCCACCTGTTCCCAGGCGGCAATGGCGGTTTCCTCAACGGCGGCACCGTGGCCCTGGTCTACGTGATAGCGTTCCTGTAGCGCGGCGATGGTGCGCTCCCGGACATCCTCATGCTGAATACGACCAACGATGTCGTAAAGCAACCCTTCGCGCAGAGCGCCATCGGCAAATGTCATCGCACTGATCTCCAGAGAACGGAAGGCGGCCAGCAGAATGGCAAAGCCGGCGGGAAAGATGCTCTGGCGGTCGGGTCTGACGCCCAGATCTGCCAGTTTTTCTGTTCTGCCAAGACTGATCAGCCGCTTGCGCAGCTCTTCCATGGCTTCGCGGGTAATGGTGCCATCGGTAATCTTCAGTGTGGCCAGGACATTGGCGATGGCCTTGATGGAGCCTGAAGAGCCTACAGAGCTCTGCCAGCCGACGGTGCGGTAATGCTGGCGGATATTGAGCAGCTCCTGCTCTGCGTGGGTGACGGCCTTCTCCATTTGCCGTTTCGACATTTTGCCATCGGGAAAATAGCGATTGCGGAAAGACACGCAGCCCATGTGCAGGCTTTCCATTTCCTCTGGCTCAAAGCGTTGGCCGATGATGAACTCGGTGCTGCCACCGCCAATGTCGATTACCAGGCGTTTGCCCCTGTCGTCTGACAGGGTGTGGGAAACGCCGAGATACACCAGACGGGCCTCTTCCCGGCCGGCAATCACTTCTACCGGATACCCCAGCACTTCTTCTGCCCGGGCGATAAATTCCTGGGAATTGCGGGCCACCCGCAAAGCATTGGTGCCGACAATCTGTACAGCTTCACCCGGCATGCCCTGAAGCCGCTGGGCAAACCGGCTCAGGCATTGTAAGGCTCGCTGCTGGGCCGTTTCGGTCAAATGATTGTAATGATCCAGGCCTGCACCGAGTTGAACCTTCTCGCCCATTTTTTCGATGGTCCGGATTTCACCATGAACCAGGCGGGCGACAACCATATGAAAACTGTTGGAGCCCATATCGATCGCTGCCAGCATGTCTGGCGAGTTGGCAGTATTCTCGACTTCAGGTGTGGCCGTCACGTTGGTTGGCATCCTGTGTGGCATGAAAGGTGGCGTGAACTTGCCGGTACTATAAGGGAAGTATGCCGGGCCTGTCAGTAAGGCCCTGCGGTCATTACTGATGCGGATCAATTGGCAAGTCGGTACAAGCCACTTCACAGAGTGATCGGCAATCGCGTAAAGTATTACGCTGTTGTAAACCGGGTGGCGATGCCCAAGTGCATAATCACAACCGCCCGCTACAGTCCACAGCGACTCCGGCACGGCTGGCAATCCAGCCCCGGAGCGCCTGAATCAGGAAAAGGTAATGAGCGGAAATATCGTTAATGTCACCGACGCTTCCTTTGAACAGGATGTATTGAAATCCGACGTCCCGGTACTGGTCGACTACTGGGCCGAGTGGTGTGGTCCATGCAAGATGATCGCGCCGGTTCTGGAAGAAATCGCCGATGAATACGAAGGCAAGCTCAAGATCTGCAAGCTCAACATTGATGAAAATGAGCAGACCCCGCCGAAGTTCAATATCCGGGGTATTCCCACACTGATGCTGTTCAAGAACGGCAATGTGGATGCCACCAAGGTTGGTGCCCTGTCCAAATCTCAGCTGGTTGCCTTCCTCGACAGCAACCTCTGATTCGAGATGCTGTTGAAAGCCGCCCCCGAGCCACGCTTGCGGGCGGCTTTTTATTGTCCGAAACTTTTCAGTCGGTTCGAATGCAGCCCGGAGGATTGAGCGTTGGACTACGTAACCCCGATCAGCAGCGCCATCATGGCGATTGTCTGGATCATCTACTTCCAGTTGTTTTTTACCCAATACAAGCGAAGCAGTCGGCCGTACCTGGTCATTCACCATGCCCAGAATGAGAATCCGGACGCCCTTTGCCTGTTGGTTAATATGGGGAAGGAGACGGTTCATGTGCAGTGTGTACAGGTGGTGCTGCACACACGGGCCGGAGAGCAGAAAGTGATGACGGTGACGGAGTATCGTCGGGTCTCTGCCGACGACACCAACGTGCACCAGGTGCTGCGACAGGGACCGCTGCAATCGGGAGGTTATCTGGTATTGGGGTCTTTCCGGAATATCATCCTGGGCAAGCGTAGCGAAGAGCCCGAGAGTGATTACCTGTTTGAGGATATCATCGGTATCGAGATTCGGGCAGCGCTGATTCACGGGCCGAGCAGTCATCCGGTGGGTGTGCGGCGAAGTTTTGGTCTTGAGCATGAAGGCGGTCCGAGCATTTTCCCGGCCAATATTCACAGTGAGCAGCTGACCCGCCGAAAAGACAAGCACGAAGTGCGCCGGTGGCTCGAGCAGGAGTTGCAGCCAGAGCGCCTTGGTCGGTCAGAGTCGGATAGCTCTGATCAGTCCCGGTGATTTTCAGCAGAAGCCTTGACATTCGCCTGCAAGGTGGTCGATTATGCTTTCTGCCCGGCGAACGTTTGTTCCCACTCTCTGGCTTCAGCATACAGTTCCGGCTTCCATCATCACCGGTTGCTCAATTCGGCCAGCATTCAGTTTTAGCGTTTTATCAGATCAATGCGTTCAGGGGCACCCCTGTCATCCCAACTGTCGTTTACTTCCATTCCTGAAAATCCAACAAACTATGAATCTTACTGAACTCAAGCAGAAATCTGTGCCCGAATTGCTCGATATCGCGCAAGAAATGGGCCTCGATAACCTCGCCCGGTCGCGTAAGCAGGATGTTATTTTTACCATCCTGAAAAAACATGCGAAAAGCGGCGAAGACATCTACGGCGACGGTGTACTGGAAATTCTGCAGGACGGCTTCGGCTTCCTCCGTTCCGCTGACGCTTCCTACCTGGCCGGCCCGGATGATATCTACGTGTCGCCCAGTCAGATCCGCCGTTTCAACCTGCGTACCGGTGATACCGTGGCTGGCAAGATTCGTCCGCCGAAAGACGGCGAGCGTTATTTTGCTCTGTTGAAAGTTAACGAGATTAACTTCGACAAGCCCGACAACGCCCGTAACAAGATCCTGTTTGAGAACCTGACCCCACTGTTCCCGGACGAGCGTCTCACGCTGGAGACGGGTAACGGCAGTACCGAGGATCTCTCCTCCCGGGTTCTCGACCTGGTGGCGCCTATCGGCAAAGGCCAGCGTGGCCTGATTGTGTCTCCGCCCAAGGCCGGTAAAACCCTGCTGATGCAGAGCATTGCCCAGGCGATCACCCGTAACAATCCTGAGTGCCACGTGATGGTGCTGCTGATTGATGAGCGCCCCGAGGAAGTCACCGAGATGCAACGTACGGTGCGTGGTGAAGTTATCGCCTCCACCTTCGACGAGCCCCCGGCGCGTCACGTTCAGGTGGCCGAAATGGTGATCGAGAAGGCCAAGCGTCTTGTCGAGCACAAAAAAGACGTGGTGATTCTGCTGGACTCCATTACCCGTCTGGCGCGTGCCTACAACACCGTGATCCCGTCCTCCGGCAAGGTTCTGACCGGTGGTGTTGACGCCCATGCCCTGGAAAAACCGAAGCGCTTCTTCGGTGCGGCCCGTAATGTGGAAGAGGGCGGCAGCCTGACCATTCTGGCTACCGCGCTGGTGAACACCGGTTCGAAAATGGACGAAGTGATCTACGAAGAGTTCAAGGGCACCGGCAACATGGAAGTGCACCTGGACCGCAAGATTGCCGAGAAGCGGGTTTATCCGGCCCTGAACATTCGCAGCTCCGGTACCCGCCGTGAAGATCTGCTGATGTCTGAGGCGGACCTGCAGCGCATGTGGATTCTGCGCAAGCTGTTGCACTCCATGGAGGACGATACCGCGTCTCTGGAATTCCTGCTGGACAAGCTCAAGGATACCAAGACCAACGAAGAGTTCTTCCTGTCCATGAAGCGCCGCTAGGCCGAAATGAAATACAGCGATCTGAGAGACTTCATCACCCAGCTTGAAAAGCTGGGTGAGCTGAAACGCATCAGTGTTGAAGTCGATCCCCACCTGGAAATGACCGAGATCTGCGACCGCACTTTGCGGGCCGGCGGACCAGCGTTGCTGTTCGAAAATCCCAAAGGCTACGACATGCCGGTGCTGGCCAACCTGTTTGGCACACCAAAGCGGGTGGCCATGGGAATGGGACAGGAAGACGTGGGCGCCCTGCGCGAGATCGGCAAGTTGCTGGCGTTTCTTAAGGAGCCGGATCCGCCCAAGGGCTTCAAGGATGCCATCGAGAAACTGCCCGTGTTCCGGCAGGTGATGCGCATGAGCCCGAAGGTGCTGCGTTCCGCGCCTTGTCAGCAGGTGGTTGTTGAAAAAGACGATGTCGATCTTTACCAGATTCCGGTGCAGCACTGCTGGCCGGGTGATGCCGGCCCGCTGGTTACCTGGCCGTTGGTGATTACCCGTGGTCCGGAGAAAGAGCGGCAGAATCTGGGTATTTACCGGCAGCAGTTGATCGGCCGGAACCGGTTGATCATGCGATGGTTGAGCCACCGTGGCGGGGCCCTGGATTATCAGGAGTTCCGTAAAGCGAATCCGGATAAGCCTTATCCGGTAGCCGTGGCGTTGGGGGCCGACCCTGCGACCATTCTTGGCGCTGTGACGCCGGTACCGGACAGCCTTTCTGAATACGCTTTTGCCGGCCTGCTGCGAGGTGCCCGGACCGAGCTGGTGAAAGCCGGCCTGAGCGACCTGCAGGTGCCGGCCAGTGCTGAGATTGTGCTGGAAGGGTTTATCTACCCGGATGATATGGCGCCGGAAGGGCCGTTCGGGGACCACACCGGTTATTACAACGAAGTGGATCAGTTCCCGGTATTCACGGTCGAACGGATGACTCGCCGTAAGGATGCGATTTACCACAGCACCTATACCGGGCGGCCGCCCGATGAGCCGGCCATTCTGGGCGTGGCACTCAATGAAGTGTTCATTCCGATTCTGCAGAAGCAGTTTCCTGAAATTGTCGATTTTTACCTGCCACCGGAAGGCTGTTCCTATCGTCTGGCCGTAGTGACCATGAAGAAGCAGTACCCCGGTCATGCCAAGCGGGTGATGATGGGGGTTTGGTCGTTTCTGCGTCAGTTCATGTACACCAAGTTTGTGATTGTGGTGGATGACGACGTGAACGCCCGCAGCTGGGAAGATGTGATCTGGGCAATGACCACCCGGATGGACCCGGCCCGCGATACCACGCTGGTCGAGAACACGCCCATCGATTATCTGGACTTTGCCTCGCCGGTCTCCGGGCTCGGCTCGAAAATGGGACTGGATGCCACGAACAAGTTGCCCGGCGAAACCGACCGGGAGTGGGGTACCGCGATCACCATGACAGATGACGTCAAACAGCGGGTCGATGACATCTGGGACAGCCTGGGCATTGAAATTCCCGCCTCTCGCCCTTAGTAAGCAGGCTAGCAACAGGGCAAGCAATCAATTCCGGTTGGTGGATGACTGACACTTTTGTGTGCTTCGGCGTTTACTGGCCTTGAACTGGAGATTCCCGCCATTATGGCATCAGGAAAGTATCAGCCCCGCGAGCACCAGGCCCGGGTCGTCGATGTAAGCTCGATCAGTCACGATGTTTTTCGGGTGGAGCTGCAGCTCCCTGATCGTGATCAGGTGTCTTTTCATGCCGGTCAGTATCTGTCGGTAAAGCTACCGGAGGCCGATCCCTGTTATTTTTCCATCGCCAGCAGCCCATCGGCCGAGCATATCGAGTTGCAGATTCAGGCGTCACCGAAGTGGGTGTCGGCTCAAAAGGTGATTGATGCCCTGACATCGGGCCAGGATGTAACAGTGGAGCTGCCCCATGGCAAAGCTTGCCTGAGCACCCTGCCGGAAAAGCCGCTGTTGTTGGTGGCCGCCGGTACCGGTTTTGCCCAGATGAAGAGTTTGATCGAGTATCTGCGGGAAAATGGTTTTTCGCAGCCGGTAAAGCTTTATTGGGGCGTGCGCCGGCACGAGGATATGTATCTGCGGTCTCTGGCCCAGCAGTGGCACGATGAGTGGGATGCCTTTACGTTTGTGCCGGTAGTCGGTGATGATGCGGATAATGACTGGGGCGGCCATCACGAGCAGCTGGTGCGTGCGGTATTGGCTTCGGGTATGGACTGGCAGAATGTGGAAGTGCACGGCAGTGGCTCACCTACCATGGTCTACACCCTGATGGACGCACTGGTTGAGCACGGGTTGCCGGAGCAGGCGTTCTTCTCGGATGTTCTGGAATATGCGCCCCGCAGCTGAATAAATACTGGCGAAAACTGAAAGGGCCGGGTGGTTGTACCATCCGGCCCTTTTGTTTTCTGGTCCTGGAGCCAGAGTCGCTCAGGCTCGGGGCATGGGCAGTCGTGGCAGGCCGTTGTCGGCTTCCAGGCCCTGCATCATCAATTTCAGGCTGGCTTCTTCGTGGCCCATGTGGGCATTCAGCCGGCTCAGCTCTGCCAGGGTTTCACGGTTGCGCTGTAATTTGAGGCTGGTTTCAAAATACTCGCGGGCCTTGCCCCAGAGTTCGTTGCGCAGGCTCAGACGACCCAGGGCCAGCAGCAATGCCGGGTTGTTGGGGCGGTCCTTCAGCCACTGTTCGGCGAGCAGCAATTGTTCTTCAGGCTGGTTGCCTTCAATGCGGCCATACAGGTTGATCAGCTCATCACTCCAGTTGTTCTGCAGGATCTTGCGAATCAGGGATTCCGCCTGGGCTTCATCCCCGAGATGGGCCAGCAACCGGGCATAGTCGCGGATAGTGCGCTCATCCCGACGCAGGGATTTGGGGAGTTCGTCCCATACCCGGGTCAGTGGCGCCAGGGATGCCTGAGGGTCATCCTGTTTCTGGTGTTCGCAGTCTTTCGCCGCTTTCTCCAGCAGGTTATGCCAGGCCTGGCGTTCGAGGTCGCTCAGTTCCGCTTCCGTCAGCACGTTACGCTTGCGCAGTTCCGGAATCAGTCTGGCCAGTTCACGCCAGTCCTCCAGACGCAGATAGGTGTTTTTCAAAAGTTTCAGGACAAACGGATGGTGTGGCGATTCCTTGCGCAGGCGCAGCAGGGTGGCCAGTGCCTGTTCAAGTTGATTGCTGGCCAGCTGAAGCTGGGCCTGAGTCAGGCCGACGGCCATACTTGAGCCGGGTGTACTTTCAAAGGCCTTGCGCAGCAGCTCGTCGGCGCCGGCGTGGTCATTGGTTTCAAAGGCGGCATGGGCTGCAGACAAGTAATTGATCAGAGGCGTGTCGGCGTTAGCGGCGGAATTGGCAAGCAGTTTGCGGGCGCGATTCCAGTTGCCTTCGGCCAGTGCCAGCAGGCCTTGTGTGGTTCGGCGCCGGGCCCGTCGCTCCTTGCCCCGGGTAACCCACCCGGCCATCATGCCGGTACTCTGGCGGAGGCGTTTCAGGCTGCTGATGAGAAAAACGCTCAGGGCAACCAGTACAATAATCAGCCCGAGCCCCACCCAGAAGTTGGTCTCGATCATGTAATTGCCGAGACTGACCCGGATATAACCCAGGTCGTAGGCCAGGCCCAGCGATAATCCCGTGCCGACCAGCAGGGCGATAATGATGATCAGGAGCAGGCGAATCATGAGGCATCGCCTCCGGCGCTTTCGTTGCCAGCCTCTTCATCGCCATTGTTGCCGTTACTGCCTGCGGCTGTACGGCCGGCCAGCCGTTCCTTGAGCAGTTCCAGGGATTTGCTGATGTCGGGCAGTTCCGGGTCGACATCGCGATCGGCAAGGCTTTCGAGGGTTCCACTCAAACCGCGAATAGCTGGGTTGGTGGCATCATACCAGTCGTTAACAGTGGTAATGGCCTTGCTCAGGGCCCGTTCGTAAAGGGGCTGGTTACCCCGCAATACCGCCATTTCGGCTTCTTCAAGCATCAGTTGCAGGTTCAGGCGGGCCCAGGCGCTCTGGTCCGGTGACAGCAGGGGTTTGACCGGTTCATCCATGCGCCGCACCACCACAACCTGTTTCATGGTGTCCAGGAACTGATTCCAGCCGCGGGTAACCATGTTGTTGGCATCGCCAGCTCCGTCTTCGCTCTCGGCAATCTCGAACGCCGGCGCCCGGTCGTGTACCAGCGCCTGATCCGTCAGATCGTGAATGCTGGCAATGGCGGCTTCGAGCTTGAGGTACAGGCCAGTGCGGTCAACGCCTTCAATATTGCGCAACGACTGAATCTCACGCGCCAGTTGCTTTCGTACCGGATACACACCGATGTCGTCGGATTCTGCCAACACCTCGTCTGCGGATTGCAGGGCCGACAATGCGCCACGAATGTCTTTTTCGATCATCAGGCGCTGGTTGGCAATCCGCAGCAGGTATTCGGCTTCGGCCAGAAGCCAGTCAGTACGGGTCCGGTTGCCGGCTTCCAGAAGCTCGCGGGCGTTATGGTCAATTTGCCGTTGCTGGGTGGCAATCAGCTCCCGCTGCTCGGCAATGCGGTTTTCCAGTGCCTGTAGCCGACTATTCTGTTCGCTGCCCCGGTCACCGTAGAGGTCTTCCAGTTGCGAGGTGTCGGAGCGCAGGTCGGAAATGCTCTGCATGGTGGCCTGGTGGGTTTGCCATTGTTGCCAGTTCCAGGCGGCTAACAGGATGGCCAGAATGAGTGCCAGTGCAGCCACCAGCCAGATCGGCCAGAGCCGTCGGCGTTCAGCGGCGGAGGATTCAACGGGGGCGGGCAGTTGTTTGGGTTCTTCAGTCACGGGAATCCTTACTTGGTTTTCCGGTGTTACCGGCTTGCGGCATCAGCCGTGAAGCCACACTGGTGACCAGCTCCTGGTCGGCCAGACCTTCGGGCACAAACGGATACCCGAAGCCGGCGTTGCGGGCCTGGTCGGCCACCCGTTCTGCCGGTACTACCAGCAGGGCCTGGTGCAGCGCATCCAGATTGTCCGGGTCTGTTGCAATCAGATTGTTCAGGGTTTCGCCGGAAAGCGCAATAATCACCTCCGGACGGAAGCCCCTGAAAATGTTGTTGATCTGTTCTTCAGGATAGTACGGGCGGAAGCGTCGGTACAGTGGCAATGCTGTGACTCTTGCGCCCCGTTCTTCCAGTGTCTGACGGATCAGTTCCCGACCGTGTTCGCCGCGGGCCAGTAACACTTTCTCATTGTTGAGGCTTTGCAGCGACGGCAGAGCGAGCAGGGCTTCACTGGTCCAGCCTCCGGCCGGTTTTCGGGGTCGCAGGCCGTGGCGGGCGAGTTCGGCGGCAGTGCCGGCACCCACGCCGTACCACTGGATGCCCATGGGGAGCTGCGGCCACCAATGATCGATTTCTTCAAACAGGCGCCGGGCGGCGTAAGGGCTGACAGCAATCACGTGGGTAAAGTTGTCGAGCTCCTGCAGCGTGGTTCTCTGCTCCGGCGTTTCCGGCAGAGGCTCCCTCGCCATCAAGGGCAATAGCCGGACGTCTGCCCCGGCTTCACGGAATACCTGCGCCAGGCGCGAGGCTTCCGGCTCAGGCCGGCAGATCAGTATCCGCCGGCCGCAGAGGCCTTTTGTCTGCGCGGTCTCAGCTGGGTGTGTGGCCATAGATTTCTGCCAGTATCTTGTCGGCACCCATGCCCAGAAGTTCTTCGGCCAGCTCTCGGCCCAGGCGTTCGCCTTCAGCGCGCGGTACCCGGCCTTCTACCTGAAGGATCTGGGTGCCATCAACGGCGCCAACCAGGCCACGCAACCACAAGGTGTCGTCGTCTTCCAGCAGGGCGTAGGCTGCAATCGGCACCTGGCAGCCACCTTCCAGCCGGCGATTCAGGGCACGTTCCGCCTTGACCCGGTCTGCAGTGTCTTTGTGGTCCAGCGCAGCAAGCATTTCCAGCAGCTCAGTGTCGTCGGTGCGACACTCGATACCCAGGGCGCCCTGGCCCACGGCTGGCAGAGATACGGTGGCCGGGAGGCAGTAACGAATGCGGTCGTGGAATTCCAGGCGTTTGAGGCCGGAGCTGGCCAGAACAATGGCGTCAAACTCACCGGCATCGAGTTTGGCCAGGCGGGTGTTTACGTTGCCGCGCAGTACCTTGATGATCAGATCAGGGCGGTTGGCGCGCAGCTGGGCCTCCCGGCGCAGGCTGGCGGTGCCGACCACGGCGCCTTGTGGCAACTGGTCGAGGTTGTCGTAGTGATTGCTGACAAAGGCATCGGTGGGGTCTTCGCGTTCGCAGATGGCGACCAGGCCCAGGCCCTCGGGGAATTCCATCGGTACGTCTTTCATGGAATGTACGGCCAGATCCGCGCGGCCATCGAGCATGGCTTCTTCCAGTTCTTTCACGAACAGGCCTTTGCCGCCGATTTTGGCCAGTGGCACGTCCAGGATTTTGTCGCCCTGGGTCTTGATTTTGACCAGCTCAACGGTGATGCCGCTGTTGAGTCTTTCCAGTTCGGATTTGATGAATTCTGCCTGCCACAACGCCAGGGCGCTGCTGCGGGTTGCAATGCGAAGAGTTCGTGTAGACATGGCACTCACTGTCGTTGGGAAAAATGTGTTCCAAGGTTACCTTGTGATTTCGGAAAAGTCCCGCTGTGCGGGGGATCTATTACTTTAGGGGGAGAGCCAGCGGGTAGGCCTTTCCGGGAACCGCTACAAGCACGGTCCATGTGCGCTTCTCTCAGGCCATCCATGGCCTTCGAAATTCCCGGAAAGGCCTACCCGCTGGCTCCCATGCTACTGGAAATCCCCCCCTAGCGTATCGGCTGCTGCTCCAGCCATTGGCGAACCTGGGCAGCATGGCGCCGGCTGACCGGAAGCGCAGTGTCTGAGTCTTTCAGTAACAGGGCGTGGCGGCCATCGGCGTTGCGTTTGAGGCCCTGAATAAACCGGACGCCGACAAGGGTGTGGCGGTGGATTCGCAGGAAGTGGTCCGGGTAGGCCTGTTCGAGTTCTTTCAGGCTGTAATCGCACAGGGTTTCGCCGTGGCGGTGCACCAGGGTGACGTATTTCTGGTCGGCCTGGCAGTAGAGGATGTCGGCCAGGTTGATCAGTTCGGTGCCGCGTTGGCTGCGCACGCTCAGTTGTTCGCTCTCCCCCTGTCGGTCAAGGGCCTGGCGCTGAAGCCGGTTGGTTTTCTCGGCCCGGGCCAGGGCTTCGGCCAGCGCCTCTTTGCGCACCGGTTTGAGCAGGTAGGCGGTGGCGTTTACGTCAAAGGCTTCCAGGGCGTGCTGTTCGTGGGCGGTGCAGAAAATCAGGGCCGGCGGGTTGGTCTGTTGTACCAGTCGTTCGGCGGTGACCATGCCGTCCATGCCGGGCATGTGGATGTCCAGGAGGAGGATGTCGGGCTGAAGTCTTGCCGCCGTGGCCAGGGTGTCGTTGCCATCCACCGCTTCTGCGCACACGGTATAGCCGGGCAGGCTTTCGACCAGGCGGCTCAGGCGTTCGCGGGCCAGTGGTTCGTCATCGGCAATGAGGACTTTCTTGTCGATTCTATCCATGGTTTGAGTTTTTCTGGCGAAGGGTTTGTCGGGGCAGTCGCAGGGTTACCGTGTAGGTTTTGTTGTGGCGGCTCTGTTTGAGTACCGCCATGTCGCCGAAGACGGCAATCAGTCTGGCACGGGTGTTGGTCAGGCCGATGCGGTTGCCCTGGTGTTGCACGGCCTGCGCTTCCGGCTCGGGGTTCTGTACCAGCAGATAGACGTATGGGCCTTTGGCATACACCTCAACCCGAATGGTGCCTCCCCCGGCCCGTTGCTGAATGCCGTGGTGAACGGCGTTTTCTACCAATGGCTGGAGGGTAAGCGGCGGAATCGCCTGTTGGTCCAGCCCCGGTTCAATGGCCCACTCCAGTTTCAGGCGGTCACCCAGGCGCAGGCTTTCAATGGCCAGGTAGCGTTGGCATAGCTCCAGTTCGCGGGCCAGGGGAACCTGTTGGTCATCGGTGCGCAGGCTGGCCCGGAACAGTTCGGATAAATCCAGCACGGCTTCCTCTGCCTTTTCCGGGTTGCTGGCGATCAGGCTGGCAATGGTGTTCATGCTGTTGAACAGGAAATGGGGCTGAATCCGAGCCTGCAGTGAGGTCAGTCGCGCCTGCATTTCGGCTTCCCTTTGTTGTTGCCACTGGTGCTGCAGATAGAAATAGCGCAGTACCATCAGGGTGATCAAGGCCGCCAGCAGCAACTTCTTGGTGATGTTCTGCCAGTTTATGCCATCCGGTCCTGGGTGCAGCACCCGGTCGGCAAACAGGCTGAAGACCAGAACATCGAGGACAACAATCACCACAATGGCCAGGGTGGCGCGGCTGACTGAGATACGTGCCAGTCTGGGTCTTATCAGGCAGATCAGCGCGGCGCTGGTGAGAGTGGTCCATTGCACGAACAGTGACAACAGGCCGAAGTAGCTCCAGTCGATCCAGCCCTGAGTCGCCTGCACAATGGCCAGCACCAGAACCAGCAGTTCGCTGGTCACCAGCATCAGGAAAACCGCCCGGACCTTACACAAATCCGGCACGTAGAATTCCTGTGTGTTGCTGCTTTTGTCGGTCCTCAGGGGTGTCTCCTTAACCGTGGCCACAATGCTATACTCTTTCGACTTTTTAACAGTCCACTTATTTCATTTTCGCACCGGCTTAATCTTGCCGGGCTGCAGCAGGAAAGATAGACCATGACGGATCAGAAAAACTCTGACCAGGCCACATCCTCCGAAAAACCCTGGGGTGGCCGCTTCAGCGAGCCGACCGACGCCTTTGTTGAGCGCTTCACCGCCTCGGTGGGTTTTGACCAGCGCCTGTACCACCACGATATTACCGGTTCTATTGCCCATGCCACCATGCTGGCAAAGGTGGGCGTGTTGACCGATGACGAGCGGGACCAGATTATCGAGGGCCTGAGCGGCGTCAAGGCCGATATCGAGGCGGGTCGCTTTAAATGGTCGGTGAGTCTTGAAGACGTGCACATGAACATTGAAGCGGCACTGACCGAGCGCATCGGTATTACCGGCAAGAAGCTCCACACTGGTCGTAGCCGTAACGACCAGGTGGCGACTGATATCCGCCTGTACCTGCGCGACGAAATTGATGTTATTGCCGAAGAGCTCCAGCGCCTGCAGGCTGGCCTGCTGGACCTGGCCGAGCGCGAAGCCGACACCATTATGCCCGGTTTCACTCATCTGCAAACCGCCCAGCCGGTCACTTTTGGCCACCACCTGCTGGCCTGGTACGAAATGCTGGTGCGTGACGGCGAGCGTCTGCAGGACTGCCGCAAGCGGGTCAATGTGATGCCCCTGGGCGCAGCTGCTCTGGCTGGTACCACCTACCCGATTGACCGCAACCTGACCGCCGAACTGCTGGGCTTTGACCGGCCCACCGAGAATTCGCTGGATTCGGTCAGTGACCGGGATTTCGCCATCGAATTCTGCAGCTTTGCCGCGCTGCTGTTGACCCATATGTCCCGCTTCAGTGAAGAGCTGGTGCTGTGGACCTCGGCCCAGTTTGACTTCATTGATCTGCCGGATCGTTTCTGTACCGGTTCATCAATCATGCCCCAGAAGAAAAATCCGGATGTGCCGGAACTGGTGCGTGGCAAGACCGGCCGGGTGAATGGCCACCTGATCAGCCTGCTGACCCTGATGAAGAGCCAGCCGCTGGCCTATAACAAGGACAACCAGGAAGACAAGGAACCGCTGTTCGATACCGTTGATACCGTGAAGGGTTGCCTGAAGGCCTACGCTGACATGATTCCGGCCATTCGCTCCAAGGCTGCCAACATGCGCGTGGCGGCCAAGAGCGGATTCTCCACCGCCACCGATCTGGCCGATTACCTGGTCAAGAAGGGCGTGGCTTTCCGCGATGCCCATGAAATTGTTGGCAAGTCGGTCGCTTTCGGTGTCGCCGAAGGCCGTGACCTGTCGGACATGACCCTGGAAGAGCTGCAGCAGTTTTCAGACTTCATCACCGAGGATGTCTTTGACGTGCTCACCCTCGAAGGCTCGGTGCAGGCCCGGGATCACACCGGCGGAACCGCGCCCGCTCAGGTTCGCGCGGCCGTGGCACGTGCCCGTGCTGCGATAAAATAACGGCTTGCCGGAGGTCTTTTGACGGTTCAGGCACAGCCCATCGTCCTCGATTTTGAGGAAGGCTTTGACCGCAAGACGCTCAAACGTCTGCGTGACCGGTTCTTGCTGGTCAACGGTCAACGCTGGGAGCGAGCCTGTTCGGCGTTGACCTGGCGCCAGCAGGTGGTGCTGGAAGTGCTGCCTCTGGTGTTTCATCTTAATCATCCGTCCTTGCCGGGCTATCTGGATGGCAATTGCCCCATAGGCTTTGCCGGTTATGTTCCGCCGGCGTCTGCCCTCAACGCAGCCCGCCGGGTGGCAAGGAGTTTCAGCTACCGCGACAAGGGGCTGCGCAAACCGGATCTCGACAGTCTGTTTCTGATGGGCAGTCCCGGCACCCTGGGGCATTCTGTAGCCAGCGACCTGGATGTCTGGCTGTGTCACCGGGAAGATCTTTCTGCCGAAGGCGTTCGCTGCCTTGAGCGCAAGGCTGACAAACTCTCCTTGTGGGCGGCGACGCTGGGAGTGGAGCTGCATGTGTTCGTGTTTTCCGCCAGCGACTGGCGCGCGGGCAGGCAGCAGGCTGAAGTGACCGGAGAGAACTGTGGCAGCGCCCAGCATTATCTGTTGCTGGACGAATTCTACCGCACCAGCATTCACCTGGCCGGCCAATACCCCTTGTGGTGGCTGGTTCCTGTGGATTCTGAACACCGTTATGACGAGTGCCGGCGCCGGCTGGTGGACTGCCGCTTCATCAAACCCCAGGAATACATCGATTTTGGCCCGGTGCCAGCCATCCCCCCCGAGGAATTCCCCGGGGCCGGCATCTGGCAGTTGTACAAGGGCATTGATGCGCCCTGGAAGGCCATACTCAAATTGCTGCTGATTGAGTGCTATGCCACCGGTCAGGAACAAACCCTGTTGTCGGCGAGTTTCAAGCAGGCTGTGTACGAGGGCCGGCTCAGCGTTGATGAGCTGGATCCCTACATCATGCTTTACCAGCGCCTGGAAAACTGGCTGGGTAATCAGGATGCCGAAGACCGGCTGGATCTGGTCCGGCGCAGCCTTTACCTCAAGGCCGGCCTGCCCCTGAGCCGGGCCGGGATGGTGGGTGATCAATGGCGTGTTGAGCTGTTACGTCAACTG
>JAVLAV010000064.1:0-17207 GCA_031580735.1 Marinobacter sp. | reverse complement strand
CACGGAATCCACGGAAGAACACGGAAGGAAAAGATGAAAAGATTTTTTTAGCCACTAAACCCACGAAAGAACACGAAAGTAAAAGACAAGAAAGCCTTTTTCTTTTCGTAGTGAATCTTTGTTCGTGTTCTTTCGTGGGTTTCGTGGCCAATAACGTCTTTGTCTTTTGCTTTTTTCCGTGTTCTTCCGTGGATTCCGTGGCCAACAAATTCTTTAAAAGGAGAAACCCCATGCTCAACTGGGACGACGAACCAAAAACCGAATCCAAAGCCACAAATACCGAAGGCCCCGCCCCGGTCAACGTAGACGACAAGCGCGTCATCAACGGCGAAACCGACATCAACCAGCTGGCACCGTTCAAATACCCATGGGCCTGGGAATATTTCATGAACGCCAACAAAAACCACTGGACCCCACTCGACGTCAACATGGCCCAGGACGTCCACGACTACCACCACCGCCTCAACCCGGCCGAAAAACACGTATACGAAAACGTCCTGGCCTACCTCACCACCTCCGACATCCTCGCCATGCGCAACATCGGCCTGGCCGTCATGGAGAAAATGAGCGCCCCGGAACTGCAGATCTACCAGGCCCGCCAGGTATACGAAGAAGCCATGCACACCTGGGCCTACCAGCACTGCATCGAAACCCTCAACCTCGACCAGAGCGAAATCTACAACCGCTACCGCGTAGTGCCCGCCATCAACGGCAAAATCCAGATGGCCAACCGCCGGCTCGACGCCGCCATGCGCTCAGACCTCAACCTGCGCAACCGCGACGACCTGCACGAATTCGTCATGTCGTACCTGTTCTTCGCCGCCGTGTTCGAAGGCGCCTGGTTCTACAACGGCTTCAGCCCCATCTTTGCCCTGCAGCGCCGTGGCCTCATGCGTGGCACCGGTGAACAGCTGCAGTACATCCTGCGCGACGAAGCCATGCACTTCTCCTTCGGCCTGAAAGTGGTCAACCAGATCATGGAAGAAGAAAACATCACCCTCGACCCCAAAGCCGTGCGCGATATGTGGGACGAATCCGAAGCCGCCGAAACCGCCTACGCCAACTACATCCTGCGCGACCCCATTCTGGGCTACTCGGCCGACTACCACACCGAACAGTTCCGCTTCGTGGCCAACCGCAGGGCCAGAACCGTAGGGCTGGAAGAGCCGTTCCCGGGCGCGAAAAACGTCTCGCCCTGGCTGGACGAACAGGCCACCCTGCGTAAAGAGAAGAACTTCTTCGAAACCCGGGTGATCGAGTACCAGACCGGCACTCAGTTGGAGTGGTAACCCTGCCGCGCCTCGTCTCCCTGTCTCTTTATTGACCGGAGGCGAGGCGACCGGATGGGTCGTACCAGTATTCGGAAGGAATCTGGCGAAGGCTGTTTTCTGGGGTATCCAGCCAGATCAGCCTGCGTTCCGACAGACGCCCCTGGTCCAGAGCGGTACGGATCTGAGGGTGCGACCGGAAGTTTTCGATAAAAGCGCCGTTGCGATAGGCGTTCTCCAGCCCTTCCAGCAGTATGTCGTGAAGGTCGCGCCGATCACGGGCGACATACAGAAAGTAGTCGTAGCGCATGGCCAGGGCGACGTCCGGCAGTATCGACAACTGCTCGCGTCCCGGCTTCTCCAGCTCGGTGAACACCTCCTGTAACCCCCGGTGCAGAACATCAAAGCGCTCGTACTGGAGCATGGGCCATAGATTCCGGTAAACGCTGGTATCCAGCGTAAGCCCGCTCTGAGTCAGGATTTGATTTTCAGGCCAGTGAATACCGCTTCCGATTCGCAGCTGTTGAAGATCTTCCAGGTTCTTGAGGCCGCTGAGCTCTTCCATACGCGCGGATTTTGCAACCAACAGACGGAACCCCAGCAGGCCCCGAGTTATCGGAAAGTCCACCTGAAGCAGCTTTTGCTGCCTTTCTTCGCTGTAACCACTGAAGAACATATTGATGGGGGCGGAATCATCCTGGAGGAGGGCGAGAATCCGGTTTTGTGGGGTTTCCGCCATGGGAACCACTTCCAGTTGGTGTTCACCCGGGGCGCTGGCAAGAGCCAGGCGAATCACCGAAAGCTCGTAATCAAACAACTCCGGGTCACCGTGAAGAACACCAACCCGAAAAGTAGCGGAATGAGCCTGAGGAACCTGTCCGAGGAAGAACAGGCAGAGGAACCCCGAGAGTAGGCGAAAGATCATCACGATCTCCGGCAAAGGACAGTCCGTATCGCTGAAATCAGCGGCGGTTATCAATTCATTATAGACAGTTCCGGTTATCCGGCAAAAGTTGCCCGGGCAGAGTCCGCTGCACGCCCTGGGCGAGACCATCCATGGCCGGAGGTGTTGCGGGTTTCTTCCTGTGGTAAAAAGACCGCTCAGTTTCCGTCGTATTGGTACGCCATGCCCAAACAGTTCTACCGCCGGGGCCCGGACCACAGAGCCGGCGCCCCGGTGACATTCCTGGATGTTCGCCGCCGTTTCCAGTTCCGCTCCGTGGAAATCGGCCGCTGGGTGACCGAACCGGAAAAACAGCGCAGTGCCGCATTGTTTTACGACGCCCTGTGCGACCTGATGACTATCCTCGGCGGCACCGAAAGCCTGATCTCGCTGCGGGGCACCCTGGCTCTGCAATACGGAATCGGCGGCCGACCCGGTGTGAGTGCTCACTACACCCCTGCCACCCGCAGCTTCGCCCTGGCCAAAAACGCCGGCCCCG
Source organism: Marinobacter sp. (assembly GCA_031580735.1). Classification (GTDB taxonomy): domain Bacteria; phylum Pseudomonadota; class Gammaproteobacteria; order Pseudomonadales; family Oleiphilaceae; genus Marinobacter. Next base: position 14,497 of record JAVLAV010000064.1, on the reverse strand, counting down.
GCAGCATTGCCCACGAATGGTTTCACGCCTTCGACCACTACATCGCCGACAAGTTATTCACAGGCACGGGAAAGGGCGATTTCGGCTCCAAACTCTGGCTCACAAGGGAAGACGCCATCGCCCACCCACTGAACGAGCGCTTACAGGACTGCTACCGGGCCGTACTGCTGGACCCCACCGGCAACCAACCCAGCGAGCTGTTCCGGACTTCCGCCAAAGCAGACAAAGCTGCCGGCGTGTATTACTTCAGCCAACCGGAAGAACTCTGCGCCCGAGCCTTCGAAGCCTTCGTGCAGGATGCCACCTGCAAAAACGCCTTCCTGGTGCGAGGCACCAAAGAAACCGACGAAGCGAAACTGGGGCTATATCCAAAAGGAGAGGAACGCGCCCGGATCAACCGGGCGCTTGGCGCCTATTTTCAGGCGCTGGGAGGGGCATTGCGAAGAAGCGGAGTTTAGTTGGTGTTTTCTTCGTAGCTGTCTTCAATGGCATCGCCGGTTTCTTCGGCGCTTTCTGCCATTTCTTCACCGGCTTCTTCAGCGCCTTCCTGCATCTCGCCCAGGGCGCTTTCATCCTGGCCGGTGGCTTCTTCGTAGGTTTCTTCCGCCGCGCTACCGGCGTCATCCGCCATTTCTTCCGCATCTTCGGCAGCCTGATCAAAAGCTGATTCGTCTTCTTCCTCGGAGCCGCAGGCAGCCAGGCCCAGAGTCAAAACCATAAGTAATGCGCTGAGAGTCAACTTGTTCATAATTAGCCTCATTTTCGTCAAAAAGTAGGCTTACTACGATAAAACGGACTTTCACGGCACACAATTACCTGCCAATTACCCTTTGGTTAAGCCGTGCAGCACACCTGACCAGCTGAGTTATACGAACCCGGGCGCAAAAGCGCTGGGAAATGTTGATAACCTTCTGATAAGGTTGAGAACAGGAAAGGATTCGGGCGGAATTATACGCCCACAAACGCGAGCAGGGGTGGCTCAAAACAGGGCGCATAACTCCTGCGGTAGCCGTGGTGGATTGGAGTTAGGTGCCTGTTTCCCTTCAGGAATGCCCTTCTGATTCTCCCCTGAAAATTGTGGAATTATGCGAATGCGTGAAAGGCGAACGTGTTCGTTGAATAACGCTGTTAAGCAGAAAGGGGTAAACGTTTGACCCAAGATTGTAGCTTAATATTTACATGGTGGAATACGAGTCTTGCCCCTTCTGCGAAGGCTAGAGCATCAGAAGAAGAAAGGCAGGCCGCCTGTAACATAATTCGTTATCTCGTCGAAATAAAAAAATCCAGCTTTATTGCGCTAGGGGAGATGTCGAAGGAAGACGCCGAATATTTAAAAGAAATGTGTGTTATTGAGAGCTATGAATATGAGGTGGGTGTCTCGAGGTCAGGGCGTTCGTCTTTCGATACCTGCTATCTCTACGATGCCTCAAAGATCGCAATAAAACATATTTCTAACATAGAAAGCCAAAAGGGAAATAGTAATAAAAGAATAGCGCAACGTGTCGACTTGTTAGTTGGAAAAGACTTAACTCCTTTCCATTTGTTCGTGTCGCATTGGCCAAGCAGACTCTGGTGCGCTGAGGGTGACCCCAATAGACACCTTTATGGAATTCGGCTAAGAGACTCTATTGATGATCTGATTGGCGAATATACGCATCCGCCTCATATCATGCTCTTGGGTGATTATAATGATGATCCGTTCTCTGATTCTTTGAGTCAGCATGTTATGGCTACAAGGGATTTCAAACTTGCGTCCCGGAAAAAGGATCTATTTTACAACCCATTTTGGAAATGTCTCAGCCAGAGACAATGGAACCGTGGTTGTTCGGGAAGCTATTTTTACAAGAGCGGACAGGTTACTCAGTGGCATACGTTTGACCAAATAATTTTCTCTCATGCATTTTTGCGAGGGGATAGCTGGCGTTTAACGCAAGATTTTGAGCACGTAGTTCAAATTCCGGGGGTCATAGAAGTTATAAGAGATAATGATAGTATATTTGACCACATTCCTGTATCTGGAAAGATTGAGAGAGTTATTTGACATGGCTGATTTCAAAAAATATTTCACGAAAGGATTGAGCGCCGCCGAAAAGGCAGAGTCCAATAAAAATGAGATTGATTCTATATTTGAGGAACTTAATAGTCAGTTAGACGAAGCAACCGATGGAAAAATCGAAATTTCACGCGTAAAGTTTTACGTGAGTAACGCTTTAGCTGATATTGCGAGCCTGATGAAGCCTAGAGAAACGTATCTGGCAATTGCCGCCAAAAACAAAAAAGTGAAGGGATGTGATTATAAGCAGCTCGCGCGATGGAAGATTGACAGGAATGGGTATCCTTGCGTGATCATTATCGATCGCGATGAAATGTACTGTGAGGATAAAGTTGCCCTTGAGTCCAATTTACAACAATTATTGAGTGACCCCACGGTTGGTGACACCTTATACAAGCTCATGAGTATGCCTGCGGATGCTGAGGCAGGTGATGAGGACGGCGGCGGTGCTTAACAATTTGCTGCACGCGGATAAATTACTCGCTGCGCACCTAATTTACCGGTGAGCAAGGCGTTAGGCAAAAGGGATATCGATGCAGGAAGATTTAAACAAGTTAGTGCCATCTGCTTCATTAGAAGTCGATGAATTGAATCGCTTAGCTGCCGATCTTTCACCTGAAGCATTCATTTCGCTTAAGAGATCCATCCTTCAGAGATACATCAGCGACTTTGACGTTATCGAGAATATTTTAAAGGTAAACTCTCACACATGGGAGGTGGCCAGTATAATTAAATTGGAGAAAGAAGACTGGTTCAAGGAAGGACTGGCATTTCTAATTGAGGCGTTTAGGCTTTCCAAGCGAGAAAGAAAGGCTGATCTTATTGATTTATTAGAGTCTGGCTACCCTAGCATACATGAGGCTCTTAATTCCTATCATGATGCATTTTTTCTTCTAAATATAAATGAAAAATCAAAACTGAGACACTTTGCTCGCTCTTGCTTTAGGCAAATGGGTGATTCGATAGAGGCTACCCACAAACCATATATAGAATTAATTAGCAATTTAGTTGCCATCTACAGAAATTTAGATGGATCTCATAAGAAGACAAGTTTTGGTGGAAATGTTTCCAGGCTAACTGAAGTTGATCTTTTTAGAAAAATTTATGTCGATCGTTTGAACGGGGTCCCCATCAATCAGTGGAGGAACATATGTCAACATTCCTCATATCAAACTATACCCGAAAGCAATCAGGTGAAATGTGATTACGGAAAAGACAAAGAAATAATATTAGATAAAAACGAAATACTTTTCTTAATGTCACGGCTGGACCAACTCCATACGCTTCATAAAATTGCCATCGACTTCATGGTTTTAGATCTGTCTTCTGAATTAGACCTAGGGGTTAATCTTGGTATGATCTCCATGGAAACTATTATTGGGGATTTGTGCTCAACCTTATCTACCCTCCAATATCCTATTACCGAAATCAAAAATGAAAAGAAAAAACTCAAAATTAGCGTTGTTGATCGGCAAGGTGCAGGCAAAAAAGGATTGCAATATGCAATGACTCAGGTGTCAATGCTGCTGATAATGCTTCATAAAAAGGGTTTCTCTCCTATTTTTGGACTTTACTCCAAATCCGGAACTAAGATAACCGAAGCTAGACTGGGAGGAGAATTTGCCTAACAATCGCAGGCACGGCGACGGCGTTTCCATTGCGGCTTCGCCTCCATTCCAAAGCCGCGCATGCTGCGGACGTTATTGCTCTGCAAGGAGATAGGATTGAATACGTTATGAAAGTGAGCAACCCATTGACAATTATAGCGATTTTTTCCGGAACTTCAGAAGCTTTTGCCGCAGTTGCTTTGGTAGCATTGCCTTTGGAAATTCAGAGTATATTTGTCTATTTCGTGATGTTGTTCCCGCTAGTGATAGTCTTGGCGTTTTTTGCCGTCTTAGTGTTAAAGCCTCACGTCCTATACGCCCCAAGTGACTTCGACGATCAAGAGCATTTCCTAGAAGTAAACAGCATAAGAACTACCATTGCGGAAGTCACAGAAAAAGCAATGAAAGATGCGTCGGCAACCGGGCAAGAGATTGACCCAAAAGCCTTTTCATTGAAAGTCGCCGCATCTACAGCAGATCGCTTGGAATCTAACCTTAATGAGAAGATCCATCGTTATTTAAAAGACCACCCAAAAGAAGCTTTTACTGCTTCCGGGCTAGGGCACATTCTTCTTGCCAGCCGGAATATGGTCAGCTTGTCATTGCACTATTTAGAAACAGTTGGAGTCGTTGTTAAAGGCAAAGACGGAGATACGACTGTTTGGCAAATAAAGCAATAACAAGTCACGGAAGCTCAACGCGCAAGACGCGCCGCTTCGCTCAGCGTTAGATATGGTTTCGAATCGAGATATTAGATGACTATTTGTGCAGCGTGGATAAGAAAAATAAATAAGTGTGAAGAGCTATTGTTTGTATCTGACAGCAGATTGTCCGGCGGAAGGAACCTCGACTACTCACCGAAAGTCATCACTTTGGCTAGGTCTGACTGTGCGATTGCTTTCGCTGGTGAGACTGACATGGCTTACCCTTTGATGCATCAAATTTCCTTAGCGATCGCGTCATACAACCGCTCGAAAACTCGTGCCATGGATGTCCGAGAGTTAAAGACGCACAGCGTTAAGGTGTTGAATAGCATGGCTTCCTCGATTCTTAGTGATATACCAGACATGATGAACCCAGATGTATCATTTATCTTTGGTGGGTACTCATGGATTCATAAGAAATTCGATATTTGGGCCATCAAATATGATGCAGCACAAAAAATGTTTATCGCCAGACCGGTGAAGCGCTGGGTCGGCGGCATGGATCCGATGATCTTTGGTGGCGATAAAGCAAAAGAAGCTAATGCCAAATTAGTAGACGTAATGAGAAAAAAAGGCCGGCTCGTGGGTAATCAGACCGAGGATAGTTCTTTTGATATGGAGCCATTTGAGGTAGTTAGAGATATGTTAAGGAACAGCACCCAAGCGGATAGCATTGGAGGTGCGCCTCAGGTCGTCAAGGTATACCAGCACATGAATGCACTGCCTCTCGGTGTTTTCTGGCCTGATAAAGCCAGTGGAAAAGTTTACATCCAAGGGCGCCCTCTACTTGGTTACGAAAGCACTGATTTCTGGGTTCTAGATCCCGACACATTCTATTCGGAAAATATTAACCATTAAATTCGAACTTTCATAATATTAAAAATCTAACCAAGGGCGTCAGTCGGGCCGACTTGTTTCGCTGCTCTACACAAATCGGCTGCTGCGCCCAGCGTTAAATATACAGGAAGCAAAATTTGTATAAAGCATTACATCCCCAGAACTCTAACCCAGCCTACAAAGATAAATTGATAGATTGTGCAGAGCTTAAGGCGCTAGCTACCGAGCTTGGCTTCCGCGACATAAATCTCGCTCCTAGTGCTCACTGTCCAGTTTGCAATAGAGAGATGAAAGTGAGAGCTGGCCATACAAAATCCAATGCGCACTTTTACCATAACGATAGCCAGTTTTGCCCTACGAAAGACCCTGCGTCGCGCCCTTATCGTGGGTTAGCGCCTTCAAGACCAGACCCACATACAGTCGAACAAAATCGACATTTTGCTCATTTGAATATGGATAAAATTTGGGCTAGAACTAAAGAGATAGTTCCATTCTTAGACTTAATAGAATTTATAGCACTGCTCAGAGAAGCAAAGCGCCTAAATGTGTATGGCTATGCCAACCTTGTCCCTGAGTATTTGCCATATGTTTATGTAACTCTTTTAAATTTCGTGCCAAGAAAAAGCTACAAGAAGAGAAGAGAACTGAAGTTTTGCTTTTTCTATGAGGATAGTGTCACTTCGTACGATGAGCTATGGATTAATGCTGGCCAATTTTCAAGGTTAACCAGAATTTCATATGATAAGGCTCAAACTAAGGCTGTAAGGGTAATTGAAACAAGCATCAATTACTTAAATTCTGACACAACCTTTCTGTCCGAATCCCAGCTAGGTTGGTGTAGGCGCGAAATGTAAATCTAACAAGTGCTACACACGGTAAATTACTCGCTGCGCTCGTAATTTACCGGTGAGCAAAGCGTTCACCCGGCCGCGGAAGCCGAGTTCCTGGATTCAGTTGGTTATTACGAATCAAACGTTCCAGGATTGGGTGGTGCCTTCATAGAGGAATTTGAGGCCTTGGCCAATTTAGTTGGCGAGTCACCTAAAGCCCGGCAAGGTCGAGTTGCCACCAGATCTTCGTAGAGCGCCCCTTCACAGATTTCCCCGTCTATGGTTTACCGAGAAAGCCCTGATGGTTTTCAGGTTCTGGCCGTTGCCCATGATCGGCGTCCTCATGCTATCAACCCGACACCTGTTCGTTCGAAAAGCCACACAGATGGAGTAAAACTGATATGGAACTGTACCTGAACAAAACGTCGCCTTACGCAAGAATCGCCCGAATCTGAGCGATCGAAAAGCAGCTGGGTAAGGATGTGAATCTTATCTGGGTAGACCCCTGGGCAGACGACAAGGCTTTGCTCACTGCCAACCCGAACGGCAAGATTCCTGTGTTGGTGACGAATGAGGGAGAGGCCATCTCAGAATCCCTTCTTATAGCGTCCTACCTGGACGGGCTTTCGTCGACCAACAACTTGCTTCGTACCCCCGACTATACTGATGTCCTTGCCCTCTCGGGTCTGAGCCAGGGCCTTACCGATGCGGCTTTCACGACGGTTATCAATCGGAAGCACTTTGGGATAGAGAGCGATAGTACGGTACTCGGAGTTCGCCGGCAGAATGCCATCACCAGGTGTCTTCAAAGGCTGGAGGATATGGTGAACACTGACGTCATGAGGTCCGACATCAACCTTGGCCAGATTGTTACTGGCGTGGCGTTGAGCTATATCGATTTTCGACTACCGGAGCTGCAATGGGGGAACGACCAACCACTCCTGGCTGACTGGGCGACCGGATTTTCAGAGCGTGCAAGTGTCAAAGAAACAGCTTTCGTTTAATGAACGGGCCTCCGGCCAGCACATAGTCTGATTCAAGCCCTCCAGGTTGGCTCTGGCGGCTGTGTAACTAATGGCATCCATGATGTCGGACCTGTACAGGATGTTGTTCATGCTCAGAATGCCGTACAAAAAAGGAATTAACAGTCAGCTGCGCAGCGACCGTTTTTCCTCCGCTTCACGGCTGCGAATCGCGTTTGTTTTCGCGTCCATGCTGGTTCTTGCCGCCTGCGCCCGGAACGATTCTTTACCGGACGAGTCGGGTGCTGTTTATCTATCGGAGTGGACAGCCGGCATTATCGACCGGCCGCGGCCGGATCAGCCCGCCGCAAAGCTTGTCGACGTCCGTACCGGCACCCACGCAGGCTTTGACCGGGTGGTTTTTGAGTTTGATGAGCGGGTTCCGGGCTATCACATTGAGTACATCGACAAACCGGTTCGCAAGTGCGGTTCCGGGAAGGTCACGCCCCTGGCCGGGGATGGCTGGCTGGAGGTTCGGATGTACCCGGCAAAGGCGCACACGGAAGAGGGCCAGCCGACGGTTTCCAATCGTGAGCGTATGCCCAAGTTGCCGGTGCTCTCCGAGTTGGAGCTGACGTGCGATTTCGAAGCTGTGGTGACATGGGTCTTCGGCGTCGAGTCGCCGAATCGCTATCAGGTCCGCGAATTGAGTAACCCTCCGCGCCTTGTCGTCGATCTGCGTCATGATCGGAATCACAGCAACTGAGCTAAGCTTTAAACGTGCCTGAAGGTGCCAGGCGTGGTGCGTACAAGGAGCAATCACTATGAGGCCTGATAAACTTCCCCCTACCAAAGACCAGATCCGCTCCCTGTTGGGCTACGCCATCCTTGCGCCCTCAAGCCACAACACCCAGCCCTGGCGGTTTGAGATCACTGAGGGCGCCGTCTCCCTGTTCGCCGACAGAACCCGCGCGCTGCCCGCGAATGATCCCCAGAACCGTGAGCTGACCATCAGTTGCGGCTGTGCGCTGATGAATTTGCGCGTGGCGGCGGCGCATGAGGGCATGGGTGTTTCTGTGGATTTGAACCCCGATCCTGATAACAGTGATCGGCTGGCGGTAGTCTCTTTCCATTCGGACGGTTCGGTGTCGCCTTCTGAAGCGGGGCTGTTCCCGTCGATTGAAGCCCGGCGGACTTATCGCAAGCGTTTCGCGCCCCGGGAAGTACCGAAAGCAACGCTCAATGCTTTGGTTTCAGCCGCTTCCGAGAACGGCTGCGGGCTCGTACTGCTGGAATCCGAAGATCAGCGCCACAAGGCCGCGGAGCTGGTTTCCGAGGGTGATGCCGTTCAGTGGGCGGACCCTGATTGGCGACAGGAGCTGGCTGAGTGGATGCATCCCCGCCGTCAGGGGGACGGGCTCACGGTGCCGGGGCTGGTTGCGCCTTTGGCCCAGGCCGTCGTGCGAACCTTTGATATGGGCCACGGCGTGGGTGCCAAAGACGAGCAGCTGGCCGACGAATCGCCGGTGCTGGCGGTCTTGGGCACGGCCGCTGACAACCGGGCGGACTGGTTAGCGGCGGGGCAGGCGTTGCAAAGGGTGTTGCTGGTGGCGCATACCCACGGTTTGCAGGCGTCTTACCTGAACCAGCCCATCCAGGTCGCATCTTTGCGCCCGAAACTACAGAAGCTGTTGAGTCAGGGCGGCTTCCCTCAAATTCTGCTCCGGCTCGGGCACCCGGAGAAAGACATTCACGGGGCGCCGCGTCGACCGCTTGATGATGTGATTGCCTGACCACGCGGCCCACCAGCGCCTCGCAGATCAGTTACAGAGGGCCATCGTCCTCGGCCATTTTTGAGCTGTTCTGCAATGAACGCATCAAAATGTTGGCCTAGAGTGATGCTGGTATTCTTTTGCATGATGCCGGCTCAATCATTAACCACTTCCAGCACACCCGCAGGCTTGTTTTCTTCCACCGCACTGTCTTTCCATACCATGGGCGCGCGCCCGTTAGTCAGTAACTGCTGGTAATACTCGATGGGCCAGAGGTGTGTCTGCGTTTGTTGACCGGTGGGTTTTCTTGCGGCTGTCACGTCGTAGGTGTGGGTCTGGGGAATCAGTTCGTTGCTGCCGGGAACGCCGTCTTCGGTATCAATATAGGCTTCGCTGTAATCGGCACACCCGCCGAAATGGTGCAGTCCGTAGTTCCACCAGATGCCATACACCGAGACAGGGTCCAGGTAGGTGGTTTGCACCGTGGCCGTCTTGTTAACCCGCTTGAACGCCTGGCAGGCGCCGTAGATAACAAAGGCGCCACAGCTGTGGGCGACTAGGTGAAGGCTCTGGATCTTCGGATTGGCGGCCAGTTCTCGTCCTATGCGTTCGCCAATACGTTTGCCGTTGGTGGCGCAGGTCAGGGAATTCTGGGCGTAGGGGCTCCAGTCGAGGTTGAAAGCCCTGCTGCCAGGCACTGCCTGTTCATAAGCTGCGTGGAGCGAATTCATTGGTGCCGTCGGATGGTCCCTCAGGCCATGCGCCATTAATGCCACGTGTGAGGCTGACGTTCCAAAATCCGGGGCGTCGATTTGCTCGAAGGCCCTGGGCCAGAACATGTAAGCCAGGATGAAAGCGGAGACGATCAGAAAGCTGCCCACGGGCAGGATGATCAGCAGCCAAATTCCTATTTTCAGCCAGTGTTTTTTGAAGGTGGATATGATGACGTTCATTGGTAACGGTCTGGCTCACCGCTCAGTTCAAGTAGGGTTTTCCGCGCGCGGTCACGCAGCTGAACGGCTGATTTCCAGTCGTCGCCCTGGGGTTCGAGGGGCTCACCAATGGCGATGCTTATCGACCCGGGCCGTGGATTCCAGCGGTCTGCGGGAAGTTTACGCCGGGTACCGGTGATGGCAAGCGGGATAACTTTTTCCTTCAGCACGGCGGCTGTCATGAAGGCTCCCATGTGAAAAGGGCGCAGCCCGGGCGCGGCATCAAAACTGCCTTCGGGGAAAAATGCCAGCCGGCGGCCTGCGGCATTCTCGGCAATTCGTCTCGAGTCACTGACACTGCTCCCGGCGTCGGTGCGCCCTACCGGTTCAACGCCCAGGCGTGTCAGGAAACGCTTCAGAACGCGAACGTTCATCAGTTCGGCTTTGGCAACGAAGCTTACCGGAACGGGAATCAGTGCCGCCAGTACCAGGGAGTCCAGGTAGCTGGCGTGGTTGCAAACGATGATGCAGCCTTCGGGAAGTTTCCTGAGTTTTTCTAGCTCCCCGGTGAGCCTGGTTCCGGTGAGCAGGGCCAGAAGTCTGCCACTCCAATGCACAACCTTCCAGCGCAGCGGAAGGCCGGGAAGAATGTTGACCAGAATCCAGGCCGGTACCGCAATCAGCCCCAATGCTGTCCAGCTCCAGGCTGAATAGAGCCAGCTGGCAGTCCTTTTCAGGCTGAGTTGCGCCTGCTGGCGCCAGGTGCCACGGGCCAGTCTGGCCAGCTGGCGCCAAACGGGTTCGCTGTCGCGTTCCAGTTCACCGCGTTCATAGCGCAGCCGGCAGTCGTTGCGCCGCAGTTTGCCACTGGAGGTTTTGGGCACGGTGTGGGGGCGAACCATGAGGATCTCGTCCACCTCAATATCCAGGGCATCCATGGCAATGCGGTGGATTTGTTCTTTAACCTCGCCCAGTTTCTTCTCGTCTTTCTCCCGGGTTTCGGCGACCACAATCAGCCTTTCACCGCCGCTTTCTCCCATTCCCGATGCGAACGCCGCAACGCAGCCCGAGCGCACCAGGTCCAGTTCGCCTACGGCTTCTTCGATTTCCCCGGGGTAGATGTTGCGCCCGGCGCGAACAATCAGGTCTTTATTGCGACCGCTCAGGTAGAGTTCGCCGTCGGCGATGTAGCCACGGTCTCCTGTGTTCAGCCATTCACCGTCAAAGAGCGCTTCGGTCTGTTCTTCATTCCGGTAATACCCCTGTGTGGCGGAGGGGCCGGTGAATTGCAGGTTGCCTTCCTGGCGTTCGCCCAGGTCTTTGCCGTGGTCGTCCACAATGCGGATGTCGTGGTTGGGAATGGCCTTGCCGCAGCACACAAACCGGAGGGCGGATTCGTCGTCCGGGGAAACCGGTTCTGCCTTCCCCTCTTTCTGGAATCTGTCCCGGTCAAGGTAATCGATAACCGGCTCCCTGGGTTTTTCGGGCAGGGCCAGGGCCACAGAGTTCTCGGCCAGGCCGTAGACCGGCGCCATGGCCTCGGCCCTGAAGCCCCATTGGCTGAAGCGTTCGATAAACCGCGTCACCGTATCCGGGCTGACCGCCTCGGCACCGTTGAAAGCCTGGCGCCAGGAGCTCAGGTCCAGCCCTTCCATGTCTTCGTCATTGATTCTTTTCAGGCACAGTTCGTAACCGAAATTGGGTGAGGGCGATAGCGTGCCGCCGAACTGGTCAATGGCCCAGAGCCAGTATTGTGGCCGGGTGAGGAAAAGCAGTGGCGACATGATGACCAGGTGCAGGCCATACCAGAGGCTGGACAGGCAGGTGCCGATCAGGCCCATGTCGTGATACAGGGGCAGCCAGCTTATGAAGACATCGTCCTGGTCCGCCTGGAGTACGTCTTTCGCGGCCTGGATGTTGGCGAAAAGATTGGCGTGGCTGAGCATTACGCCCTTGGGGTTGCCTGTGCTGCCCGAGGTGTACTGCAGAAAGGCAATGTCGTCGCGCTTGGCGCCCGGTTCCCACCGTTCCAGGGGTTTGGCCCAGACTTCATCAAGGGTCAGTACATGCTCAAGAGACGGCACCATGCCTTTGACTACGGCGGCGAGCTTTTTGGCTTCCGGCACGGTGATCATGACCCGCGCCTTTGCATTGTTGAGAATTGCGGCCTGTCTTTTCAGGTGCTCTTCAATGGCCGAGGCCCGCATGGGCGGATACAGCGGAACGGGGATGGCGTTGGCATAGAGGGCGCCAAAAAAGCCGTAAAAGTAGTCGTGGCCGGTGGGGAGCATGAGAGCGACGGTGTCCCGCTGCTCGAGGTCGTGCTGGAACAGGCCGTTGGCGACTCTCAGGGCGCCCCGGTGAAGTTCCCCGAAGGTGAGGGACCGGACATCATCGTAGCTCTTTACCCAGTGCAGGTAGGTGCGCTCGGGGTGTTCCCGCGAGTGCCAGCCCAGCGCTTCCTGCAGGGTGTCGAAATCGGGAACGGTGAAATGCTCACGGTTTTCCTGGCCGGTGTCGAGGGCCGCTTCGGTCTCTGCGTTTTGATGCTCGCCGCTTTCGGGCCTGCTCTCCGGTTTTTCACCCTTCAGGCGCATGACTTCTTCGAGAATGTCGCGGGGGGTGTCCGCCTCGCTCAGCAGCTGTTCCGGAAGCTGCACGCCGAATTTGCGTTCCACGGTCACCAGAAGCTCCGCGCGGGTCAGGCTGTCCAGGCCCAGGTCGCTGTCGAGCTTGCTGTCCATGGTGACTTCAGGGTGCCGTTCCCGGTTTTCCGGCATCGCCTCGGCCATGGTTTCCTGGATGGCGTTCGCCATGTCCTGTTCCATGCCTCGTTGATTTCCCGGTTGCGCCATGGTGCCTCCAGACATAGGATTCACTAATCATCATGGTGGACAACGAAGTATAGTTGCGCAACACCGCATCAGCCCTGCCGTATGAATGGATTGTCTTTATGCAGAATATGCAAAAGGAGCAGGAGATACCGGGCGCCACTTCAACGGTACGCCCGAGGGCTTTGTGGTCCTGGGCATTGTATGACTGGGCCAACAGCGCCTTTTTCACCATCATTCTCACCTTTGTGTTTGCCCGTTATTTCAGCCAGGGCGTGGTGGGCGATGATGTAGCTGGCACCGAATACTGGGGCAACATTGTCGGCATTACCGGCATTGTGATCGCGCTGGGGGCGCCTGTGTTGGGCGCGGTGGCCGACCGGTCCGGCCGTCGCAAACCCTGGTTGATCGGTTTTACGCTGTTGTGTGTGGTTGCCTGTGCCATGCTCTGGTTTGTCCGCCCCGGCATGGATGATTTCTGGTGGGCGGTGGTCTGGGTCAGTCTGGGGATTCTGGGCGCCGAGTTTGCTTTTATTTTCTACAACACCATGCTGCCGGAGCTGGCTTCGCCGGAAAAGCTTGGTCGCTGGTCTGGCTGGGGCTGGGGGCTGGGCTATGTTGGCGGTGTGGTCTGCCTGGTTGTTGCTCTTTTCGGGTTTGTGGAGGCGGAGCCCGGCTTCCTGGGCCTGAACCACGATGAAGCAGAGAACGTGCGGGCCACCTTTGTTCTGGTGGCCATCTGGTATCTGGTTTTTGCGCTGCCTCTGTTCTTCTTCACGCCAGACCAGCCGGCTTCCGGGTTGTCTGCCCGCCAGGCGTTGAAGGCTGGCCTGGGCCAGCTCCGGGATTCTCTGGCCCAGGCCCGTGAATACAGCCATATCCTGCGTTTTCTGGTGGCCCGAATGCTCTACACGGACGGCCTGGCCACTGTGTTCACGTTTGGCGGTGTGTACGCCGCCGGCACGTTTGGCATGAGCCAGACCGAAGTGCTGCAGTTCGGTATCGCGCTGAATGTGACGGCCGGCGTTGGCGCTCTCGGTTTTGCCTGGGTGGATGATGCCATCGGCGGCCGGAAGACCATCTTCCTGTCTCTGATCGGGCTGTCGGCCACCGCCACGGCCATTCTGCTGGCCGAGAGCGTACTATGGTTCTGGATCTTCGGCATGGCACTGGGTATCTTTGTCGGCCCGCTTCAGGCGGCAAGCCGCTCACATCTTGCCCGGGCGGCGCCCGAGCACCTTCGCAATCAGATGTTCGGGCTGTTCACTTTCTCGGGAAAGGCTACAGCGTTTGCCGGGCCATTGCTGGTGGGCGCCGTTACCGCAGCCACCGGGAGCCAGCGCTGGGGCATGAGTACCATTCTGGTATTTTTCGCTGTGGGCTTTTTGCTGATGCTTACCGTACCGGATGCCGGCAATGGAAAAACACACAAGGTAGAAACTTCATGAAAAAATCCATCGCCCTGGCATCGCTGATTTTGCTGCTGTTCATTGGCATCGTATTCCAGTATTACATCACCGCGCTGCCAGACCTGGAGCAGCCGATTACCCTCCGTGAGGCAGGCATCACCACCGAGGCTGGCTCAGTGGTGGCCACCTTTGTGGATAACGCGGGTGATCCCTTTACCTTCGGCTTCCGCGCCAGCGAGGATTTTGAACCAGAGGTGTACCCGGTTTTCTACATGCGCAATCCGGAGTTGGTGCCTTATATGTACTGGACGAACATCGGCGGGCCGGATGAGCGGGCGTTGTTGCGTGTGGTGGAAGGCTGGCTGCAGCGTAATGTGGCCCCCGAACTGATGGAGCGGTTGGAGCAGGGCACGACGGAAGGCTTGTCGCCTGCGGAAGAGGAAATGGCAGCGGTGTATGAGGTCTACGCACTGCTGCGTGAGCGTCATCAGAGCTGACACAACCATGGCCATCTCGCTTGCCCTCAAGGCGATGGTTATCTGGGTCGTGATCCTGATGCT
>JAVLAV010000063.1:0-17413 GCA_031580735.1 Marinobacter sp. | reverse complement strand
TGGGTTTCTGGTTGGTCATGGCAGGACTACAGCGCTCTGAGTTTTGGTTTACTGAAACATCCAGATAATCACCCCCTCTTCCCGTTCAGGAAAGAGGGACTTAAGGCCCTAGAAAAAGGTTCCATCTATCGGGGAAGAGGCACTGGCGTACAGTTTCTTCGGCATGCGCCCCGCCAGGTAGGCTTCACGCCCGGCTTCAATGGCAAGACGCATGGCATGGGCCATTTTGATGGGGTCTTTGGCCTGGGCGATAGCCGTGTTCATCAATACACCGTCGCAGCCAAGCTCCATGGCGATGGTGGCGTCTGAAGCGGTACCCACGCCAGCATCCACCAGTACGGGAACATTCGCGTTTTCAACGATCAGGCGGATGTTGTAGCGATTCTGGATACCCAACCCGGAGCCGATGGGTGCGCCCAGGGGCATGATGGCGATGCAGCCCATCTGCTCAAGGCGCAGGGCCAGCAGCGGGTCGTCTGAGCAGTAGACCATCACCTTGAAACCGTCTTTAATCAGCTCCTCTGCAGCCACCAGGGTTTCCGGCATGTTCGGGTACAGGGTTTTCTGATCGCCCAGCACTTCCAGCTTCACCAGGTCGTGGCCATCAAGCAGCTCCCGGGCCAGTTTGCAGGTTCGCACGGCATCTTTGGCGGTATAACAACCAGCGGTGTTGGGCAGAATGGTGTAGCTGTCCGGGTTAACCACATCCAGCAGGTTGGGCTCGTCCGGGTTCTGGCCAATGTTGGTGCGGCGCACTGCCACGGTTACGATCTCCGCGCCGCTGCTTTCAATCGCATGGCCGGTTTCTGAAAGATCGTGATATTTGCCGGTACCAACCAGTAATCGGGACTGGTAAACCCGGCCTGCAATCTCCAGGGGTTTGTCTTCTGGGAGCTGGATTTCCGGTGTGTCTGTCATAGCCTACCTGAGTTTATTGAGTCAGAATCTTGTCAAAGCCGGACTTCCTGTCAACCACCGCCGATGGCGCGCACCACTTCCACCCGGTCGCCCGCGCTCAGGGTGAAATCCGGGTGCTGACTGCGGGGAACAATGTCTTCGTTAACCTCTACCGCCAGCCGTTTTCCGGTCAGGGCGAGATGCTCTACAAGGGTTGCAATGGTGGCCCCTTCAGGGAGATCCATCGCATCGCCATTTACCTGAACCTGCATGGTTCTGATCACCTCCGTCATTTCTTCAGAGCCGCTGTAATCAGCAGGGCCCAGCCAATCATGAAGCAAATACCGCCTACCGGCGTAACCGGCCCAAGCCAGTGAGTGCCGGAAAGTACCAGCAGATACAGACTGCCACTGAACAGTAAAATTCCGGCGAGCCAGAAACCACAGGCGACGCCCAACAAACGGCCGGACAGCCCAAGTGGCGGCATCAGGCTCACGGCGATCAATGCCAGGGCGTGGTACATCTGGTAATTAACGGCGGTCTGGAACACGTCCAGGCTGCGCTCACTGACCACGCTCCGCAAACCATGGGCACCGAAAGCTCCGGCCATAACCGCCAGCAAACCCGCCAGGGCGCCAAGCGCCAGTGCCCAGCGAAGAATGTTTCCACTACGGATTTCAGCTGCAGTCACAGTGAATTTTTTCTCCGGTGTCCAGGTTCATCAGGGTCAGCACACCACCCCAGACGCAGCCGGTGTCCAGCCCGACAAACTGATCATTGCCGGTGGTGCCTTCCAGGGCCGCCCAGTGACCGAAAATGATCTGTGTGTCGTCCTGCCGGGGATATTCGAACCAGGGGGCGTAGCCCTCGGGTGGATTGTCGGCAGACTCTTTGGTGGCCAGCTCCATGGTGCCGTCTTCGGCAATGAAGCGCATACGGGTGAAATAATTGGTAATCGCCCGCCAGCGCTCCATACCACTGAGCGTATCACACCAGCGATCCGGCTGATTGCCGTACATCTGGCTGAAGTACGCCTCTGCGTTATCGCTACGGATGACAGCCTCCACTTCCCGGGCGTATGCCATGGCCTGGTCTACGCTCCAGATATGGGGCAGGCCGGCATGGGTCATCACCAGGTTGCGGCTTTTGTCATGGACACACAGAAACTGCTGGCGTAGCCAATCGAGCAGTTGGTCACAGTCCGGGGCGTCCAGAATGTCCTGCAATGTATCTTTCTTTTTGGTGCCATGTCCGCCAAAAACAACCGCCAGCAGGTGCAAATCATGGTTACCCAGCACCACCACAGCTGAATCACCCAGGCTTTTGATATAGCGTAGCGTATCCAGGGAGGACGGCCCGCGGTTGATCAGGTCTCCAGCCACCCATAGCCGGTCACGGGAGGGCGAGAAGTCCACTTCCGCCAACACATCCCGCAGCCGGTCATAACAGCCCTGAATATCGCCAATGGCGTAGTCAGTCATTACTTACCTCATTGCTGTTCGCGGTTATACCTTCAACATCCACCAGCTGGTCTGCTATCTGTACGTAATCCGCCAGGCTCAGGTTTTCCGGGCGAAGGCCATCGTTAATGCCCAGTGACTGCAATTGCTCCACGGTGATCATTGAACCCAGGGCCTTGCGCAGGGTTTTGCGCCGGGCACTGAAAGCAGTACGTACTACCGCTTGCAGGGTTTTCAGATCTTTCGCCGGATGTGGCAGCTCGGTGTGAGGTACCAGCCGCACAATGGCGGAATCCACCTTGGGCGCGGGCCGGAAGGCGCCCGGGCCAACCTCAAACAGGGGCTGCACTTTGCAGAAATACTGCGCCATGATGCCCAACCGGCCATAGTTATTGTCTCCGGGCACGGCTGCCAGACGTTGCACCACCTCTTTTTGCAGCATGAAGTGCATGTCCTGCACCACACCGGATTGCGACAGCAGGTGAAAAATCAACGGCGTGGAAATGTTATACGGCAGGTTACCAATGATTCGCAGCGGGCGATCGGTCATCAGTTCACTGAAATCGAAACTCAACGCATCGGCTTCGTGGATCCTGAAGTCCGGATAGTTGAAAAACTTGGTGCGCAGCACCGGTATCAGGTCGCGGTCCAGTTCGACCACCTGAAGGCGCGGGTTTACCCCAAGAATTTCTTCCGTCAGCGCGCCCAGACCGGGGCCAATTTCGACCAGGGCATCTTCCGGTTTGGGATTGATGGCCCGGATAATTTTCTCGATCACCCCCGGGTCATGCAGAAAGTTCTGACCAAAACGTTTGCGGGCCTTGTGACCCTGTTTGCTACTCATGATGGCTCTCCGGCCTTTGCCGCCCGCCGGCAGCGGGCCATTTGTTCGCCCACGCGAATGGCGGCATGCAGGCTGCCGGCATCGGCCTTACCGGTGCCGGCCAGATCCAGCGCGGTGCCGTGGTCAACCGAGGTACGGACAATGGGCAGCCCCAGAGTGATATTCACCGCACGGCCAAAGCCCTGAAATTTCAGCACCGGCAAGCCCTGATCGTGGTACATGGCCAACACCGCATCGGCGTCGTTCAGCCAATGAGGCGTGAACAGGGTGTCGGCAGGTAGAGGCCCGGTCAGTTTAATGCCCTCTGCTCTCAGATTCTTCAGCGTCGGCTCAATGACTTCGATTTCCTCGCGGCCCAGGTGCCCCCCTTCTCCGGCATGGGGATTCAGCCCGGCCACCAGGATGCGAGGTTGTGTGATGCCGAAGAACGTCTTCAGGTCCGCATCCAGAATGCGGGTTACCTGCTTGAGGCGCTCCGGCGTAATGGCTTCCGGAACGTCTTTCAGGGGTAAGTGAGTGGTTACCAGTGCCACACGCAATTCATCTGTGGCCAGCATCATCACCACACGCTCAACGCCACAGAGCTCCTGCAGAAATTCGGTGTGTCCGCTGAAGGCAATGCCGGCTTCGTTAATCACGCCCTTGTGCACAGGCGCCGTCACCATGCCATCGAAATCACCACTCAGGCAGCCCCTGGCCGCCCGGGTTAGCGTGTCGAGCACGTACTGACTGTTGCCGACATCCAGCTTGCCAGCCGCTTCAGACTGGCAGCCTTCCACGTGGTGCACGGATAAATGCCCGGCGCGGGTTTCCGGGATCTGGCCGGGCTGCCAGTCGTGCAACTGCACACTCAAACCCAACGTGACGGCGCGGGCCGCCAGCAACGAATGGCTGGCAACCACCACAATGCCAGCCTGGCGGTGTTCACCAGCCAGTTGAAGACACAACTCCGGACCAATGCCAGCCGGTTCGCCGGCTGTCAGCGCCAGGATCACGGGCTCACTCATGAGGCCTCATTGCCCTCACTGTTCGCGTTCATGTCAGCGTACTCACCCTTGAATTCGATGAAGGCTTCGTCGCGGATTTCACGTAGCCAGTTCTGCAATTCGGTTTCGAATTTGCGCTGGTAAATGGCCTGGCGCGCCTGGGAGTCCTTGTTGGAATCGGTCACGTCCTGTTGACGACGCTCCTGAACCTGCAAAATGTGCCAGCCAAACTGGGACCGGATCGGACCGTAATATTCACCCACATCGGCTTCCATCATGGCCTGCTCGAATGCCGGCACCATCTGCCCGGGGCTGACCCAGCCCAGGTTGCCGCCATCCGAACCGGAAACCGGGTCATCAGACAACTCCCGCGCCAGAGCCGCAAAGTCAGCGCCATCCTGCAGTTGCTGGTAAATCTCCCGAATACGCTGCTCAGCCTGGGCTTCGGTCATGGCGTCGGATGGGCGGATAAGGATATGCCGAACCCGGTGCTGCTCAACGAACTCCTGCGACTCACCACCACGCTTTTCTTTCACCTGCACCAGGTGGAAACCGCTGTTGTTTTCCAGCACTTCCGACAGCTCGCTTTCTTCCAGTTCCGGAACCACCGGCGCTACCAGCGACGGTAGCTGGCTTTCTTTACGCCAGCCCATGTCGCCGCCTTCCAGAGCATTGCTGGCGTCAGATTCCGCTACAGCAACTTCCCGGAAATCGCGGCCATCTTCGATTTGCTGTCGCAATTCTTCTGCCTTTGCCCGGGCCTGTTCTTCCGAAGCTTCGTTACCCGGCTCATCCACTTCAATGAAAATGTACCCCAGACGATATTCCGGCTCGCTGACCCCTCGGGCAGACTGGGCCTGCAGGTAGTTTTCCACTTCTCTCTCCGTAATTCGCACCCGATTCCCCACTCGGCGCTGCTGCACCCGGCTGGTCAGCATTTCATTACGAATCTGCTCCCGGGCCTGCTGATAGGTCACGCCCTCCTCAGCCAGTTGCTGTTCGAACTGCTCCAGACTCATGTTGTTGCTCCGGGCAATGTTCGCGAGAGTTTCGTTCAGCTCGTTATCACTGATGCGCATGCCCATGTCGTCCGCCATCTGAAGCTGGATAGACTCTGAAATCAGTTGCTCCAGAACGCGCTCCTCAAGCACGCTACGAGGTGGCAGGCCCGTGCCCTGAGCACTCAGGCGACCAACGATGGTATTTACCCTGGCCTCAAGCTCGCTTTGCAGGATGGCTTCGTCATCAACAATAGCTACCACCTGATCCAGCAATTTTCGCTCGGCATGGGCGGAAACCGACAGCGCCACCATGGCCAGTGTCAGCAGCATTGTCAGTCCGTGGCGGACAGTCGCCTTCATAATCACCTCTTGATTGGTCAATTCGCAGCTGCGGGCCTTAACCGGCACCGCAGACCTTGGTTCGTTTTACGGGCGCGGAGTTCCAAACCGGCGGCGTTCACGCTCGTCATAGCCATAAATAGCATCGGAAATACTGTCGGAGGCACCGCCACTGCCACCCAGACCCTTGAGTTCAATCCGGAACAACAGCCGGGAATCCAGCTCTTCATCATCGGTCAGGTAGTTCTGATGCACCACCTGCACACTCCAGCAACAGTTGTTGTACTCCAGGCCGGCCAGGGAACCGACTGTGCGATCCAGTCCGGAATCATAAACCCAGCGACCGATGGCACTGACCCGGTCGGTAATCGGGAATACCGTGCCGACATCCGTCTGCTCCCGACCGTTATCGGAGCTGTAGGTATGTCCCAATGTGGCCAGGTAGCGATAGTCTTCGCTATGGAAGGTCAGCTGGCTGCGCCCTTCCACGGTTTCCCCGGTTTCAGGATCCCACAAACCAGACGAGCGAATTTCAAGGGTATCGATGGGGTTAAGTACCAACTCGCCCGCAAGAGGTGAGTCTGCGTCCGAACAGTCAGCCCGCCCGCATTTATTGTTTAAGGTCACATCCCAATCATCGAAGTAATGCACCTGCCCCACGCTGATTTTGGCCCGCTCGGCACCGGTCACCAGGTCGTTGATACGGCTGGTCAGGGCAACCGTTAGCTGGTTGGTATCGCCCACCCGGTCCCCACCGGCAAATCGGTTGCGTTCGAACAACTGATCAAAACGGAAACTTTTCAGGCCGGTGTCAAAATCCGGAATATGGTTCTGGTCAGCCTCGGCATCGGCCCAGGCATAATACAGGCGGGGCTCAAGGGTCTGATTGTAGGGAATATCAAACAGCTCGTCCCGGCGGTCGAAGTACAATCCGTTATCCCACTCGAAAACCGGTACCATGCGATCAAAGCTGCCATCACGCTGGTTGTATTGATAATCATCCAGTTCGTAACGGGTGTAATCCACGCTCACCGATGGCCTGCTATAGCCCCAGAGCGCCCGCATGGGTAGAGCCACCTCGGGAATGGCGCGCAAGCGCTGGCCGGTGGCAAGCTCTAGCTTATCGGTCGTCTGAAAGTCATTATCCCGGTCAAACCAGGTGTACTGACTTTCCAGGCTGGCTTCCACTGCACCGACCTCGGCGGTTCCACCGTAGATAACCTCCGGCAACTGGTCGTAGGGCTTGTTCTCATCGGCAATACGCTCACGGATGGTCTGGTAGCCATTCAGGTAGGCTCCAAAATACTGGTTCTCACCCGAATAGCGAACGCCACCACGCCGGCGCAGGTGCGTTGTCTGGTCAATATCCAGCGTTCGGTTCAGATCACTCAGATAGTCTTCATCCGAAACCGCGGCATAGTCAACATAACCATTCCAGCCACCGCCAAATCCTGCCCGGGTGGTAAAATCCAGCGCCCAGCGCTCGCCATCATTGCCGGCAGATTCCTCTTCGAAGGCCGAATCATCGTTTATATACCCAAGCTGCAGTACCGATTCGCCAAGGGTGCTCAGATAACGGCCCTCCAGCTCGGTAAACAAACCTCGCCCGTGAATATACTGGGGCGTGACCGTCGCGTCGTAATGCGGCGCCAGGTTCAGATAATAAGGCGCAGCCAGAAACGCGCCACTGCCGGCATTGGAAGAGCCGAACTGAGGATAGAGAAAGCCGCTCTTGCGGCGGTCATCAATCGGAAAGCTCATGTAGGGCCAGTAGAAAACCGGTGTATCCAGAACCTCAAGGCGAACGTGTTTGGCAACGCCAAAACCTTCGGCACGATCCAGTTCTATGTCGGATGCCACCACGGCCCAATCGTTCTGCTGTGGGCCGCAAGTCGTCAACATGCCATCGGTAATCAGAACCTGATTTTCGCCAATGCGGGAAAGCGAAGACGCCTCGCCGCGGATTTCCGCTTCGTGGAACAGGAAAGTCGCGGTATTGATATCCAGTTGGCCGGATTCCACGGAATAAAGCGCGTCCTGCCCGGTCAACAGGAAATCCTGCCCGCGGCTGACCAGCGGCCCCTGGAGACTGACCTCGCCGGACCGCTGATCATAACGGGCTTCACTGCCGGACGCCTGAAAACGGCCCTGGCGCAACCGCACATCACCCTGCATGTACAGCACGGAGTCCAGCTCATAACGGGCGTTCAGTGAGCTGGCCTCAAGCGGGACGGTGGCATTATTCTCAACTTCACCGTCAAGGCTGCCACCACTTGCTTCGGGGGGCAGATACCCCCCTTCACAGAAGGCCGGCAGGCGCTCCCGGGTTTCTGGCGGTAGTTCGCCACGTGGGCGCCAGTCTATCTCGGCGGCACTGGGCGCCTGTGAAGGTTCACCATTGGCGGCTCCGGCCGGCATCATCCCGGACACCAACCCTGCCACGAGCAAACTGCCGGCAAAGCGGGCCCTGATCCCTGTCAGGCGATAGTAACGGCTGGGCACGGTGACAACGTTCCTGTTCCGGGTGAATGACAAACACCGCGCTAGTTTACACGCGCCCCACCGGCTTGTTAACGGAAACACCACTGCAAATCCGTTTTACGCTCTTTATACTGGTCTGATACCGTTTGGCTACATCAACTCAGGAAGCACCGCGCCATCATGGATACCCGCCTGCAACTGCTGACCGACTGGATCCGACAATTCCCCGGCCTGGAAACCGCCATCCCGGAACCGGTGTCCGGCGATGCCAGCTTCCGTCGTTATTTCCGGGTATGGCAGAGCTTGCCCGGCCAACAGCCGTTTCCCCTGATCGTCATGGATGCACCACCCGAACATGAAGATTGCGGCCCCTTCCTGGCCATTGCCCGGCACTGGCACCAGAGAGGCATTGGTGTACCAGCGATAGAAGCCCAGAACCGGACACAGGGCTTTTTGTTGCTCGAAGACCTCGGCGATCAATTGATGTTACCCACGCTAACGAAAGACAACGCCGATACCCTGTACCGCCAGGCACTGGATGAACTGGCACGAATTGCCCAACTGCCGGATCCGGACGACTATCCATTACCGCCCTATGATGCCGCGCTTCTGGACCGGGAAATGGCCCTGTTTCCGGACTGGCTGCTGGAAGAACACCTGGAACTGCAGCTGGACAACCAGGAAAAAGCTCTGCTGGACACCGCCTTCGGCCTGCTCAAAGAGAGCGCGCTGGCACAGCCTGAAGTCACCGTGCACCGGGACTACCATTCCCGCAACCTGTTGATCCAGAAAGGCCAGAGCCGGCCAGGAGTCATCGATTTCCAGGATGCCGTACGCGGCCCCATCACCTACGATGTAGTCTCACTGCTGAAAGACTGCTACGTACGCTGGCCAGAACAAGACGTGCATCAATGGCTGGAACATTATCGCCAGATCACATTGAATGCAGGTCTGCACAGGGCCGACGCTGACACTTTCCTGCAGTGGTTCGAGCTGATGGGTATGCAGAGGCACCTGAAAGCCGCCGGCATCTTTGCCCGCCTGGCGATTCGCGACGGCAAAACCGGGTTTCTCGCAGACATCCCGCGAACCGTCAGCTATATCCGGGACGCCAGCGCCCGACAGCCGGCGTTTCGCAACTTGCACGAATGGTTATGCGCCACGGTGATCCCCCGAATCGAAGAGCGAATAGGACCAGTCCCGGATCAGGAGAGCAGCGGCCAGTGAAAGCCATGATTCTTGCCGCTGGCAAAGGCGAGCGCATGCGCCCGCTGACTCTGGACACACCCAAACCGCTGCTGAAAGCCGGGGGTAAGCCACTGATTGTGCACCACATCGAAAGCCTGCGCACGGCAGGCTTCACCGATCTGGTGATCAACCACGCCTGGCTGGGCGAACAGATTGAGGAAACTCTGGGCTCCGGCGCAAAATTCGGCGTAAACATTCAGTATTCGGCAGAAAACGAGCCGCTGGAAACCGCCGGCGGTATTGTTCGCGCACTGCCCCTGCTGACCGATACAGCAAACAGCTGGTTTGTGGTCATCAATGGCGACATCTGGACTGACTTCCCGCTGGAACAGTTGCAGCCACCTGAAGATCCTCAATGCCAGGCATTACTGGTGATGACCGACAACCCGGACCACAATCCAGCAGGCGACTTCAACCTGCAAGCCAACGGCAAACTGACCGATAATGGTGAAAACCGCCTGACCTTCACTGGCATCAGCCTGCTCCACCACGACCTGTTTTCCGGGCTGGACGACACCGCCGGAAAGCTCGGGCCCGTTCTGCGCAGCGCCATGGCGGAACAAAAAGTACGGGGTCTGCACCATCGCAGGCAATGGATGGATATAGGCACACCACAGAGGCTAATGGAACTCGATCACCGGCTCGCTGAACACGGAAGCCAGGCATGAGTAAAACCCAGGAACGAGCGGAGCTGCCTCCCAGACTGGAATCTGTAGTCAGCAATCTGCTGCCGGAACTCTCCCGGTGCGACCATAATGCGCAAACACTGATCAGACAGCAGGGTTTGCCACGCGGGTATAAGAAAGCCCTGTTCTTTTTTCTGGGCCACATTGCCAAGGCAGACGGGCGGATCACTGAAACCGACATCCGTTTTGCAGAGAGCCTGATGAAAGCCCTGTCGCTGTCATCACGCCAGCGGCGCAAAGCCATCCAACAGTTTCAGCAAGGCAAGCGGGCCGATGATCTGCCCCTGTACCGGGGCCTGCTACTCCGGCTCCGCTCCCATCTGCGGCCGGCCGCGGCAGTACTGACTGCCATCTGTCTGTGTCATGGCGCACAGGTCCATGGCCAGCCGGGCAAAGCAAGGCGCTATCGCTGCGAAGACAGCATTACCCGCCTGGGACTGCCTGTCGCCGTGGCCGACGAAATTTTTGAAAGCTATGCCAGCAAGCTCTGGGCACAAACCTCTGCCGCCAGAGAGCGGCCGACCACCTACGAACAGGCCTGTCGTATTCTGGGAGTTACCCGCAGAGACACCCTGACCGACATCAAACGCAGCTACCGCAAAAAAGTGTCCGCCTGCCACCCGGACAAGCTGGCACAACAGAAGCTGACACCTTCAGAGCGAGCCATCGCCAAAGACCAGTTGCTGAGTTACCAGCAAGCCTGGGAGCTGATCCAGAAGCGCCATCGGCTGGCCTGAGGGCTATCGATCCACCCGCGCACTGATCCGGTTAACCACCCGGGCGGCATCATCACGCCGGGGCGGACTGGCCAACGGCAATGGCTGCCGCTGATAACGGCCAACTTCCGCCCTCGCTAACAGGGCACCACGCTTTCGGCCCTGCTTGGCCATCTCTGCGCCACTGCCATGAAGATCCATCAGCCACCAGTCGCGCTCAGCCGCCAGCAACTCAGCCAGAGCGTTCAGGCGCTGTGGAGAGAATTTCGGGGCCAGCCAGACCGCCCCCAGCAACTCTTCCCGGCTGGCGGCCCATTCGGTCACATAATCGGCGGACCAGCCAACCCCCAGCACCAGCAATCGCTGATAGCCACGCTCATTCAACTCGGTCGCAGCAGCATTCAGTACCGCCCGGACGCCCTTGCGGTATTCCTCCGCCAGCTGCTCAAGGTCTTCTGCCGCCGCCACATCGATCATCACCGAATCCTGGCCCGCCCTGGCAGCATCATCGGCCTCCGACTCGCCGTTTTCCTGTTCGCCCGGCATGGGCACATCGCGGGCCAGGCGGCTATCGCGCAATACACGCGGCGGCGCCTCCAGCCCCAGTGTCATGACCGCCATACCGACTTCTGACAATGACTGACGTAACGCGCCCAGAATCGACTGATCCGCCGTCTGCCCCTCATCCGCCAGAACAATCACCGCGCTGCGCACGGGTGTTTCAAGTTCCGGACTGAACAACCCCAGAGCCCGGCTGTCGTCCTCCAGGTTCAACCACACCGCCTGCTCCGGATATTGCCGTGCCAGCGCCCACTCACCCAGCCCGGTCAGGGACACGGGCCGCTGCCGGGGCGGGTCCTGCGCTTCCTGCTCCTGTCGGGCACCCTGACCTTCCTCGTCTTCCTGTGCCCAGGCTCCTGCAGCAATAATAGTGAGCAGGCCGCACAAGAGCACTGGCAGTATCTGTTCCGATCTCAATTGCGGTTCCTCGCGCTGCGAAAATGGCTGGCAAGCTGATAGACTACCAGCTTACAAACCAGCCGATAATTCAATTGATCGAGAGAGCCCTGATGAACCCGTACCTGATTGCCCCATCCATCCTCTCCGCCGATTTTGCCCGCCTGGGCGAAGAAGTCGACAACGTATTGGCCGCCGGTGCAGACGTTGTCCATTTTGACGTGATGGACAATCACTACGTGCCCAACCTGACCATCGGTCCCATGGTGTGCGAAGCCCTGCGCAAGCACGGCGTGACTGCGCCGATTGATGTGCACCTGATGGTCTCGCCGGTTGACGACCTCATCCGTATGTTTATCGACGCCGGAGCCAGTTACATTACCTTCCACCCGGAAGCGAGCAACCACATCGACCGTTCTCTGCAACTGATCCGCGACGGCGGCTGCAAGGCCGGGCTGGTGTTCAACCCGGCCACTCCGTTGAGCTACATGGATTACGTGATGGACAAGCTCGACATGGTGTTGATGATGTCGGTCAACCCTGGTTTCGGCGGCCAGAAATTCATTCCAGGCACCCTCGACAAGCTGCGTGAAGCACGCCAGAAGATTGATGCCAGCGGCCAGGATATCCGCCTGGAAATCGATGGCGGCGTAAACACCGACAACATCCGCGAGATTGCGGAAGCCGGCGCCGACACCTTCGTAGCCGGTTCCGCCATCTTCAAAACACCGGACTACAAAACCACCATCGACGCCATGCGCGCCGAACTGGAAGCGGCCCGCAGGGCCATTGGCCAATGAGCCTGAAAGGCCTGTTTAACGCCCGCTGGCCGGGTGTCGCCCTGTTTGACCTGGACGGCACCCTGGTAGACAGCGCGCCGGATCTGGCCATGGCGGTGGATCAGATGCTGAAACAACTGGGCAAAAGCCCGGTGGACCAGGAAAGTGTGCGCCACTGGGTGGGCAACGGCTCTCCGGTACTGGTCCGTCGGGCCCTGGCAGGAAAATTCGAGTGGCAGCCGCCGACACCGGGCGACGATGCCATTTTCGAGGATGCCCTGGGCATATTCTATCAGGCCTATGAACAGAGCAATGGCCGCCATGCCGTGGTTTTTGACGGGGTTATTGACTGCCTTGATCATCTGAAAGCCCTCAATTGCCGCATGGCCGTGGTGACCAACAAGCCACAGCAGTTTGTCGCGCCACTGCTGGAACAACTTGGGCTGGCCCCCTATTTCGAACTGGCGCTTGGCGGTGATGCCCTGCCGGTGAAGAAGCCCGATCCGGCACCTTTAAGACACGCCATGGAACAACTGGGCGGCACTCCCGGCACAACCGTTATGGTGGGCGACTCCACCGCCGATGTCAGCGCGGCACAAGCCGCCGGCATCCCTTGTGTGGCGGTACGCTATGGCTACAATTTTGGCAGTTCCGTAGACAGCCTCGGCGCAGATGCGGTCGTAGATTCACTCGCCGAGCTTCTGTAAAACGCAGATCAGGATTCAGGAAACCGAGACATGACACCCGAGCAATTCTCCGAGCTCGCCCAGGCCGGCTATAACCGCATTCCCGTTTACCGCGAAGTGCTGGCCGATCTGGACACCCCGTTAAGCACCTACCTGAAGCTGGCCAGTGGCCCGTATTCCTACCTGTTCGAATCGGTTCAGGGCGGTGAGAAGTGGGGCAGGTATTCCATCATCGGGTTACCCAGCAAGGAGGTGTTGAAAGTTTTCGACCATCGCATTGAGGTGATGCGAGACGGCGAGTTGGTGGAAAAGGCCGAAGTGGACGACCCGCTCGAGTTTGTCGATGAGTACCAGCAACGCTTCAACGCCCCGGATCTGCCGGAACTGCCCCGCTTCAACGGTGGCTTGGTGGGCTACTTCGGCTACGACACCGTGCGTTACATCGAAAAGCGCCTGCGCAACAGCTGCCCGCCCGACCAGATCGGCACACCGGATATCCTGCTGATGGTGTCTGATGAAATCGTGGTGTTCGACAATCTGCGCGGCAAGCTGCACCTGATTGTGCACGTAAACCCGGTGGAGGAAGGCGCCTATGAACAGGCCCAGACCCGCATTGACGAGCTTGAAGGCCAGCTACGCCAGAAAACCACCAATGCCCCCCGCACACCGGCACACCTGCGCGGTAAAACGGTGGACGAAAGTGACTTCGTCTCCGGCTTCAGCCAGGACAAATATGAAGCGGCGGTGGATAAAATCAAAGGCTACGTGCTGGACGGCGACGTGATGCAAACCGTCATTTCCCAGCGCATGTCCATCCCGTTCGAGGCACCACCCCTGAACCTGTACCGCTCACTGCGGGTGATGAACCCCTCGCCGTACATGTACTTCCTGGACCTGGATGACTTCCACATTGTCGGCTCCTCTCCGGAAATCCTGGCGCGGGTGGAAGACGAGGAAGTGACCGTGCGGCCCATCGCCGGTACCCGCAAACGCGGCGCCACCGAAGCCGAAGACAAGGCGCTGGAAAAAGAACTGCTGGCAGACCCGAAAGAAATTGCCGAGCACCTGATGCTGATCGACCTGGGCCGGAACGACGCCGGCCGGGTGTCTGAAACCGGCACCGTGAAGCTCACCGACAAGATGATTGTCGAGCGTTACTCTCACGTGATGCACATCGTCTC
The DNA here is from genome assembly GCA_031580735.1 of Marinobacter sp. GTDB lineage: Bacteria > Pseudomonadota > Gammaproteobacteria > Pseudomonadales > Oleiphilaceae > Marinobacter. The sequence goes on along the minus strand of JAVLAV010000063.1, from coordinate 3,152 downwards.
CAACGTCACTGGCCGTCTGAAGCCGGGCACCAGCTGCCTGGACGTACTGCGCGCCACCCTGCCCGCCGGCACCCTCAGCGGCGCCCCGAAAATCCGGGCGATGGAAATCATTGACGAGCTGGAGCCGGTTAAGCGCGGCGTCTACGGCGGCGCCGTGGGTTATCTGTCGTTCAACGGCAACATGGACACCGCCATTGCCATCCGCACCGCTGTAATCAAGGACAACACCCTGCACATCCAGGCTGGCGCCGGCATTGTGGCCGATTCCGTGCCGCGTATGGAGTGGAAGGAAACCATGAACAAGGGGCGGGCGATATTCAAAGCGGTGGCCATGACCTATAACGATTACGACCACTGAAGAAGTAATCGGCCTTATGCCTTTTCTGAGCAAGCTTCAGGAAAGGCAGGCAATTACAGCTCCAGCACAAGGTTCCGGCCGCCGAGAAACAGCACCCAGACGGTCACCGTTGCCCAGTGGATGATAACCGGCACCCAGATAGACCGGGAAACCACATAGCTATAGCCGCAGGTGATCCCTAAAGCAGACACCATCACCAGGAACCAGGGATCCAAAAAAAGCGGGATGGCGCCAGGATTGAAGGCAAGTGCATTGAGTGGATGCCAGGCCACGAAAATAACCGTACTGATTGCCACGGCCCCGGTGGCCCTGGCAGTGCCAGACTCAAGGATGTTTCGGGGAATGAGGACGCCCCGGAAAAAGGCTTCTTCGAGTAACGACGGGAAAATGAATAGCAGGATAGGCAGCAGAGGCGCAATCTTCGAATCCAGCCATTGAACATTCAACAGTCCGGCAGAAAAGCCGACTGACACCGCAATGACGATAAAAAGCGGCACCATAGCCCAGGCTTTCAGAGAGGGCTGGATTGGCGATGTCCGAAGACTTTGACCGAGATTTTTACGAAAGTAATCCATCATTGGTTGATTGCCCAGTGCTGCTGTATAACGAAGGCGCTGGATTTTCAGCCCCATCTGCTCCAACAATATAACAGCCGGCCAAGCTTCGGCATTGATCACTCTTCACCCCGGCAACCCGATATTGTACCGGGGGCGGCTGGCTGTAATAATCGCTCTTTATTTCATCTACATCCCGGGCAACGGTCACTGTGAGTAATATTCTGAGTAAGACCGCCAGCATGGCGAGCAAATCCACAGACAAAACGGACGGTTAGAATCGCTATGCTGCTGATGATCGATAATTACGACTCCTTCACCTACAACGTCGTGCAGTACCTGGCAGAGCTGGGCGCAGACGTTCAGGTGCACCGGAATGATGAAATCACCATTGAGGAAATCGAGGCCCTGAAGCCCGAACGGCTGGTGGTCTCTCCCGGCCCCTGCACACCCAACGAGGCCGGCATTTCCATGGCGGCCATTCGTCACTTTGCCGGCAAGCTGCCGATACTGGGCATCTGCCTGGGCCACCAGGCCATCGGCCAGGTATTCGGGGGTGACGTTATCCGCGCGGGGCAGGTTATGCATGGCAAGGTGTCAGACGTCTACCACAAGGACCAGGGCGTTTTTCGTGGCCTGAGCAACCCGCTGCAGGCAACCCGCTATCACAGCCTGGTGATTGACCAGAACACCCTCCCGGAGTGCCTGGAAGTCACCGCCTGGACCCGCAACACCGATGGCTCCGTTGAAGAAATCATGGGCGTGCGCCACAAGACGCTGCAGATTGAAGGCGTGCAGTTCCATCCCGAGTCGATCATGACAGAACAGGGCCACGAGCTGCTGCGCAACTTCCTGAAAACCTGAGAGGCCGACACATGGACATGAAACAAGCACTGAACCGCATCGCTTCCAACCTGGACCTCTCCCGGGAGGAAATGAAGGATGTGATGCGCATCGTGATGAACGGCGAAGCCACCGATGCCCAGATCGGCGCCTTTCTGATGGGCTTGCGCCTGAAAAGCGAGACCATTGATGAAATCACCGGGGCCACGGAAGTCATGCGGGAGCTGGTGACCGGGGTCACCGTGAACGCCGAGCCGCTGGTGGACATTGTCGGCACCGGCGGTGATGGTGCCAACCTGTTCAATGTATCTTCGGCCTCAGCCTTCGTCGTGGCTGCCGCCGGCGGCTACGTGGCCAAGCACGGCAACCGGGGCGTATCGTCCAACAGTGGCAGTGCCGACCTGATCGAAAAAGCCGGCATCAACCTGAACATGAAGCCCGAGGAAGTTGCCCGCTGTGTCGAAGAGATCGGTGTTGGCTTCATGTTCGCGCCTTCTCACCACGGCGCCATGAAGCATGCCATCGGCCCGCGCAAAGAACTGGGTTGCCGTACCATTTTCAATATCCTGGGCCCCATGACCAATCCGGCCGGCGTCACCCGCCAACTGATCGGCGTGTTCAGCCGCGAGCTATGCCGGCCGATGGCCGAAGTGCTGCATCGCCTGGGTGCGGAACACATCATGGTGGTGCACTCCAAAGACGGCCTGGATGAAATCAGCCTGGCCGCGGCAACCCACGTGGCCGAGCTGAAAGACGGCGAAATCACCGAGTATGACATCACCCCGGAAGATCTGGGTGTCAAGAGCCAAACCCTCGTGGGCCTGAGCGTGGAGACGTCGGAAGAGTCGCTGAAACTGATCAAAGCGGCTTTCGGCCGAGACCATGATGAAACAACCGAGAAGGCCCGCGACATGATTGCCCTGAACGCCGGCGCCGCGATTTATGTGGCCGGTTTGGCGGATACCCCCAAGGAAGGCGTGGACATGGCGTTGGATGCCATGGGTTCCGGGCTGGCTGCGGGCAAGATGTCTGAGTTGGCTGACTTTTCTCAGTGTTTTTAAACGCCGTTTCCCTGGCGACAAACGAAGGTTGATGAAGAGCCGGTGGTGAGGTCCTTTCCAAAACTGTCTGCAGCCAGGGATGGCTGCAGTCAAGCCCTACAGGGATGTATTCACGGGCGTGTTTTGGAAAGGACCTTACCACCGGCTCCTGCACCCAATTAACGGGCCTGACATGACTGAACGACACCTGGATAAAACCCCAACTATTCTGCGGAAGATTGTTGAGCGGAAGTGGGAAGAAATAGACGAGCGGAAGCCCAGAGTTTCTGCCGCAGACCTGAAAGCCATGGCAGGCGACCAGCCCCCAGCGCGCGGGTTTGCCAACGCCCTGCGCAC
>JAVLAV010000062.1:0-17556 GCA_031580735.1 Marinobacter sp. | reverse complement strand
GCCGGATCCGCCCCGCCTTTCGCCGCCAGCAACAACGCCTCCGACACCGCACCAATGGTAATCCCGACAATCGCCTGATTCGCCAGCTTCGCCAACTGTCCGGCCCCAACCGGACCAATCCGCGTACACTTGCCCAACGCCGCAAACACCGGCAACGCCCGCTCAACATCCGTCCCGGCACCACCTGCCATAATACTCAACCGGCCCTCAGCCGCCCCGACCGTCCCCCCGGACACCGGCGCATCCACATACTCGGCCCCGCGCTCAGCCGCCAGCTGTGCATGCCGACGAGCCACCGACGGCTGCACCGAACTCATATCAACCACCAACACCCCGGGCTTCAAAGCATCGATAGCCCCCTGAGCCACCAACACATCCTCCACCACGTCACCGTTCTCCAGCATGGTGATCACCACATCCGCGTCGGCCACAGCCTCCGCCGGTGTTGAGGCAATAGTGGCTTCGTTGGCAAACGGCTCACATTTACTGGCAGTACGGTTCCACAATGTCATGGAAAAACCCGCATCCAGCAGATTACGGGTCATCGGCGCGCCCATCAGGCCAATACCGAGGAATGCGATATGGGGAAGATCAGTACTCATATTTCGGAATCCCACTCAAAAGCCGGGTGAAGGGGTTGGGGTAGGCCTTTCCAAAAATTTTGCGCAGCCATGGATGGCGGAGCAAAAGCGCCCCATGGACGGGCTCGAGCGGTTTTTGGAAAGGCCTACCCCAACCCCTTCCTCCCCAAGGCATGAATTGTTAAGACCAGCAAGGATTATACAAACAAAAACGCCACCAACCGGAACCCGGCGGTGGCGTTTTTTCAGTACCGAAGGCTTAACCCGAAATCAGGCAACCTCAGCCATCTGCAACTTGATCTTCTTCATGGCATTCTTCTCAAGCTGCCGAATCCGCTCAGCAGACACACCATACCGGTCCGCCAACTCATGCAACGTCGACTTGCCCTCAGACAACCAACGCGCCCGAAGAATATCCTGACTGCGCTCATCCAGCTTCGACAACGCCAGCATCAGCCGACCATTGGAATCATCCGACCAGTCCGCGTTTTCAGCCTGAACCGCCGGATCACTGCGGCGATCTTCCAGATAATGCGCCGGCGCCTGATAGAGCGCGTCATCGTCATCATCCTGCGGGCCATCAAATGCCGTGTCCTGAGAGGCCAGGCGGCCTTCCATTTCGCGAACCACGCGCGGCTCAACGCCGAGATCGCTGGCCACTGCCTCCAGCTCATTATGATTCAGCCACTTCAGCTGCTTCTTCCGACTGCGCAGATTAAAGAACAGCTTACGCTGAGCCTTAGTAGTGGCGACCTTCACGATGCGCCAGTTGCGCAGGATAAACTCGTGAATTTCAGCCTTGATCCAGTGCACGGCAAACGACACCAGCCGCACACCGTATTCCGGATTGTAACGTTTGACGGCTTTCATCAGGCCCACATTACCTTCCTGGATCAGATCCGCCTGAGCCAGACCATAACCGGAATAACTGCGGGCAATGTGCACCACAAACCGCAAGTGAGAGAGCACCAGCTGACGGGCGGCTTCAACATCGCCCTGATAGTACAACCGCTCCCCCAAGTCCCGCTCTTCTTCCACCGAGAGCACCGGAATGCGGCTTGCTGCCTGGATATACGATTCAAGATTCGCACCCGGGACCAGCCTGTCTGCCAACTGTAAACTCGTACCCATTCAATAACCTCCGAACCTGACGGCCCTTAAATATAGCAACTAAAAATTAGACCGCCAAGAAGCCCATTAGTTTCCGAACTTTTCAGTAACCCGTTAAAAATCAACACCCTGAAAAGATCAGCCATTGCCTTTCTATTCCCAACGCTACGCCAGGACACGCATTACTTTCAATACGGTCTTACCGAGAGCTGGATCATCCTCCGGCAATATCGCCCGGATCTATGTCATCCATATGACGCTTGACCGCAACCCAGGCACCCAACCAGCCTAACAGCACCGCGATAACAATCAATGCCAGCGCTCCCTCCAGACCGGGACCATTAAGTGCAAATTCGCTGTTGTACAGCCCGGCCAGGCGCTCGATGGGGCCGCTGAGCCACCAGAAAGACACCTGAATCAATAACCAGGCCACCACACCACCACCGAGGCCAAACCAGGCCCCGGTATACAGAAAAGGCCGGCGCACAAACGCATCGGTGCCACCAACCAGTTTTGCCACCAGAATCTCATCCCGCCGGTTCTCGATGGCCAGACGCACTGTATTGCCAATCACCAGCACTACGGCCGCCGCCAGCAACACCGCCAGCGCCCAAGCCGCGCGCGTGAGAATATCTGTCATGGCGTTCAGGCGCTGAAGCCAGCCCAGATCGACCTGCACGCGCTCGATATCATCCATGCCTTCCATGAAAGTGACCAGAGACTGCACACCCCGTGCCGTACGGGCGCTCTCCTCCGGAGTAATCAACAACGTGTGTGGCAGCGGGTTGCCTTCGAGAAAGTCCAGCACATCTTTCATGCCCGACGAATCTCGGAAATCCGCCAGTGCCTGATCCCGCTCTACCAGCTCGACGGACATCACCCGACCATCACCCTCTACCTCGCCAGCCAGCTCATTGGCCTGGGCAACGGGCACATCCATCGCCAGATAGGCGGTAATCCGGGCACTGCTTTCCCAGCCCGAACTGACACCCTGCAGACTCCCCAGCAGCAACAACAACGCCACCGGCAAGGCCAGAGCGATACCCATTACTGCCCAGGTCATCGACGTAGCGATCGGGGCCTGCCACAAACGCCGGGCCGCATCCTTTGCCACCCGGCGCTGATAATCCAGATAGTGTCTGACCGGAGAAACCGCCCTGGACCGGCCCTGTTTAGCGCCTCGCTGGCTCTCCTGCTTCTGGTGCTTGTCAGTGGCCACTTACACCCCCGTGCACTACACCAGAGCTCGTAATCAGCTCACCCTGCTCCAGAGTCAGCCTGCGCCGATCCATGGAATTAATCAAAGCAATGTCGTGACTGGCAATCAGCACGGTGACACCCACCTGACTGAACTGGGTGAATAAATGCATGATATCGGCCGACAATTCCGGATCCAGGTTACCCGTGGGCTCGTCCGCCAGCAGAACCGGCGGCTTGTTGACCACCGCCCGGGCAATGCCGACGCGCTGCTGCTCACCACCGGACAACTGCATCGGGTTCATTTTTTCTTTCTTCAGCAATCCCACCTTATCGAGCGCTGCCCGGACGCGACGGCCGATGTCCGTGGGCGAAACCCCCATCACTTCCAGCGGCATGGCGACATTATCGAACACTGTCCGGTCGAACAGCAGCTGGTGATTCTGGAACACCACGCCAATATGGCGACGAATGTAGGGGATCTGCCGCTTGGGCAGGCTGTTCAGGCGCTGGCCACCGACAACCACTTCCCCGGCGGAGGGGCGCTCCATCACCATGATCAGTTTCAGGAGTGTACTTTTGCCGGCACCGGAATGGCCGGTCAGAAACGCCAGTTCGCCCCGGTTCAGATGAAAATTCACCTGACGCAGGGCGGTGTGGTCGCTGTCATAACGCTTGGTGACCTGGCGAAACTCAATCATCGGCGATGGTTTCCGTTAACACTGTTTATTCGTCAAACAAAGCATCCACAAAGGTTTCGGCATCGAAACTGCGCAGGTCGTCCACCTGTTCACCCACGCCGATGTAACGGATGGGCAACTGCAACTGACGGGCAATGGCGAACACAATGCCGCCCTTGGCGGTGCCGTCGAGCTTGGTCAGGGTAATACCGGACACACCCACTGCCTGCTGAAACACCTGGGCCTGGCTCAGGGCGTTCTGGCCGGTGCCGGCGTCCAGTACCAGCATGACTTCATGGGGAGCGGAGTCATCCAGCTTCTTCATCACACGAACAACTTTTTCCAGTTCGCTCATCAGATTATCTTTGTTCTGCAGGCGCCCCGCGGTGTCGGCAATCACAATGTCGGTGCCCCGGGACTGCGCCGACTGGATGGCGTCGAAAATCACCGATGCGCTATCGGCACCAGTGTGCTGGGCGACCACAGGCACATCATTGCGCTCGCCCCAGACCTGCAGTTGCTCAACCGCCGCCGCCCGGAAGGTATCGCCGGCTGCCAGCATGACGGACTTACCGTCACTCTGGAATTTCTTCGTGAGCTTGCCAATGGTGGTGGTTTTGCCGACACCATTCACGCCGACCATCAGAATCACGTAAGGCTGCTTGCTGGTGTCGATTTCCAGCGGTGTGGTGACATCCTTGAGCAGTCCCTGCAACTGCTCCCGCAGGGCCTTGCGCAGGGCTTCGCCATCTTTGAGCTGGTTGCGTTCGAGTTTGTCGGTCAGCGAATCAATGATTTCAGAGGTAGCAGTAACCCCGACATCGGCCATAAGCAGGGTGGTTTCGATGTCTTCAAGCAGCTCCTCATCGATCTTCTTGCCTACGGAAAACATATCTGCCATGCCGCCGGTGAGGCTGGCACGGGTTTTCCCCAGGCCTTTTTTGATGCGCTCAAAGACACTGACCCGTGATTCCGGCTCTGGCTCTGGCTCTGGTGCCGGCTCAGGTCGGGTTTCGGGCTCGGCCTGCTTCGGCTCCGCATCAACGGCTGGCGCTTCAGAGGCTACCGGCTGTTCCTCCGACAAATCTGGTTGCGGAGCAGGTTCCGGCTCATTCTCTGCAGTGTGCTCCGCCTGCTCAGCGGCTTTCTCAGACGCCTCCGGCGCCGGACCTTCAGCGATCTCCGGTTTACGTTGTGGTACCGGCTTCGGGCGGGGCACCCGCTTCCGGTTGCTGGCGATATCTAGCACAAAGATCAGGACAAGAAGGGCCAAAAGGCCGATTGAAATCCACTCTGCCGTCATAGTCTTACCGTCTGTCTGAAAATGGGCGGGCCAAATAAGCCCGATAGTTTAGCAGACTGGCCAGCCTAAGTGATGGCCCGTCGATTATCCTCTGAACAAAGCTTTCCGGTACCATTACTGCAACGATCATCCAGCACTGCGGAGCAAATACATGGCGCGAGGCAAACCGGCACACCGCAAGCCCGGCTTGAAAGGCAAACACGCCCGGGAGCAGGGTTCAGGCGGTGAATTGCGTATCATTGGTGGCGACTGGCGCAGCCGCAAACTGCGCTTCCCGGATGCCGGAGGCGTACGCCCGAGCCCGGCCCGCACCCGTGAAACCCTGTTCAACTGGCTGAACTATCACCTGGCGGGTCGCGACTGCCTGGACCTGTTCGCCGGCTCCGGCGCCCTGGGGCTGGAAGCCCTGTCCCGCGGCGCGGCCGACACCACGCTGGTCGACCATACCCCTGCCCTCACCCGTGCCCTGCAAGACAACCTGCACCTGCTCGGCTCCAGAAAAGGGGACGTGGTCTGCCAGGACGTTATGCAATACCTCAGCCACCGAAACAGGCCCGCGTTTGATATTATTTTCATGGACCCCCCGTTCCGGCAGGGCTGGCTGGAACGCCTGTTACCGCTGATTGATGCCCAGCAATGGCTCAGGCCCGGTGGCTGGGTGTACATCGAGCACGAAAGCGAACTGACAACCCTGCCCACACCGGCTGACTGGCATTTACACCGACAGAAAACCGCAGGACAGGTTACCTATAACCTGTTCCGCAAGGCGTCGGAGCCGGAAACTTCATCAGAGACCAACGAATAACCCGCGGAGGCCAGGTGCCGGAATTACCCGAAGTTGAAACCACCCGCCAGGGCATTGCGCCACATTGCGAAGGCCAGATAATCAATCGTGTTGTTGTGCGCAATGGCCGGCTGCGCTGGCCGGTCCCCGACGACCTTCCGGCTCAGCTTGAAGGCCGGGTAATCCGTTCGGTCGAACGGCGGGCTAAATACCTGTTTCTGAACCTCGACAGCGGTACGGTTATTGTCCACCTGGGCATGTCCGGCAGCCTGCGGGTGATCACCGATGACACGCCCGCGATGAAACACGATCACATAGAACTGGAGCTGGCCAACGGCCGAACGCTCCGCTTCAATGACCCCCGCCGTTTCGGCTGCTGGCTCTGGGCTGAGGAAACCGGCAGCCACCCATTGATCCGGAATCTGGGCCCGGAACCACTGTCTGATGACTTCAACGGCGCTTGGTTGTACCGGCTTTCACGGGGCAAACAGACTCCGGTCAAATCTTTCATCATGGACAACCACGTGGTGGTCGGCGCCGGTAACATCTACGCCAACGAGGCTCTGTTCAAGGCCGGCATCCACCCGAAACGCAAGGCAGGGCGAATCAGCCTCGACCGTTACCACAAGCTGGCCGAAGCCATTCGCGAAACCCTGTCTGCTGCCATCCTGATGGGTGGAACCACGCTGCGGGATTTTGTGAACAGCGACGGCAAGCCCGGTTATTTTTCCCAATCCCTGCTGGTCTATGGACGCCGCGGACAGCCCTGTCCCGAGTGCCAGACAACCCTGAAAGAAATCCGCATGAATAACCGCAGCACGGTTTATTGTCCCCGCTGCCAGCGTTAATCAGAATTTTCGCTGGATGTGTGATGCCGCTCCGGCGAAAAACCGTTTGAAATTGCGACAATATGATTCATAGTTAACGAAGGACAAGGAGAGACTGAACATGACCCGCAAGATTTCCCATACCCTGATAGCCACGGTTGCCGCCTGCCTGCTGGCCTTTTCATCAGTTGGCCACGCTCAGGCTGTCGACGAGAGCCCTTCTGCTCTGGCGATGACCACAGACGCACTGCTGCTACGCCCGCTGCTTCTGGCCACGACCATTGTTGGCGGTGCCGTTTACGTGGTCTCCGTACCTTTCGCGGCACTCGGCGGTAACGCCACAGAAGCCGGTCGGGTGCTGGTCGCTGACCCGGCAAAAGCAACCTTTGTACGCTGCCTGGGCTGCACCCGAACGGGCTATAAAACCTCCCGGGTGGAACAAACCGAAGACTAAGCTCCACGCCGGAATCCGTAGTATCCCGGCTTGCCAGCGCGCCGAATCTGAGGCAGCCTGAAAGAAACTCTTCAGGCTGTTTTTGCTTATGGTTGACTGGTCAACACTGGACACAGTGTTCCTGGATATGGACGGTACACTGCTGGACCTGCACTTCGACAATCACTTCTGGCTCGAGCACTTGCCCAGGCGCTATGCCGAGCACAACAACCTGCACCCCCAACAGGCCAAAGATACGCTGATCCCCATGATTATGGCGGAACGGGGATCGCTGAACTGGTACTGCACAGACTACTGGAGCGAACGCCTGTCGCTGGATATCACCGGACTGAAGGCCGAGGTGGGCGACCGCATTGGTTATCGCCCGCACGTACCGGAATTCCTGAAGGCTCTGCGCAAAGCCAGGTTGCAGTCCGTCATTGTCACCAACTGCCACCCGGATCCTCTGAGATTGAAACTGGAACGTACCGGTCTTGACCAGCACGTCAATGCCATCGTTTCCAGTCACGACCTGGACAAGCCGAAAGAAGACCGGGAATTCTGGACGGCGCTGTCTGCCCGCACCCCCTATCGGCCAAACCGCACCCTGATGGTAGACGACAGCTTTCCGGTACTGGAAAGTGCCCGGGATGCCGGCATCAGCCAATGCCTGGCCATTCTTGCGCCGGACAGCCAGCAGCCGGTCCGGGATCAGCATCCGGACATTCCCGGCATTCATCATTTCGATGAAATTCTGCCTTCCCTGCACGAACTCAGGTAAGTAGATATGACGTCAACCAATGGCGAAGCCCCGAAAATCCGCCTCGATAAATGGCTATGGGCCGCACGCCTCTATAAAACACGCGCCCTGGCCAAAGATGCCGTCGAGGGCGGCAAAGTGCATTACAATGGCCAGCGCAGCAAACCGGGCAAGGCGGTTGAAACCGGCGCAAAGCTCACCCTGAGACAGGGCTGGCAGGAAAGAATCATCATCGTTGACGACCTCAGCGACAAACGCCGGGGCGCACCCGAAGCGCAAAAGCTCTACCATGAAACGGAAGACAGCGTTAAACGGCGCGAAGAACTGGCCTGGCAGCGTAAAACCATGCAGGCCGCACAGTTACCGCCAGCTCGCCGTCCCACCAAGAAAGCTCGCCGGGACATCCGGCGATTCCGCGAACAAAATGGCCTTTGAATCAGGAGAGAACATGGCATCCCGTGATCAGTTTCAGCGTTTTATTTTCGAACACAGCCAGGTTCGGGGTGCCTGGGTGCAATTGGGTGGCAGTTATCAGGAAATCATCCATCAGGCACCTTACCCGGAGTCCGTACGTCGACTTCTGGGCGAATCCCTGGCTGCCAGCGTGCTCCTGAGCAGCACCCTGAAATTCGGTGGTTCTCTGTCACTTCAGGCAGCGGGCGAAGGCCCCCTTACCACGCTGATGGCCGAATGCAGCCACAAGCGGAACATTCGCGGTATCGCCCGCTTTGATGAACAGGCCGTGACCGGCGAAACACTCAACGAATTGCTGGGACAGGGCCGCATGGCAATCACCATCACCCCGGAACAGGGCCAGCGCTATCAGGGCGTGGTCCCGCGTGAAGCAGACACCCTGGCCGGTTGCCTGGAAGAATATTTCGAACGCTCCGAGCAGCTTGCCACCCGCCTGTTCCTGTTTTCCGACGAGCACACAGCCGGTGGCCTGTTGCTGCAGCGTCTGCCCGGCCATACCGAGGAAGACGACGATCTGTGGAACCGGGTAGAACACCTGGCTGCCACCGTGCAGGCCGAAGAAATACTCCAGCTGGACAGTGAACCTCTGCTGCACCGGCTGTTCCATGAAGAAACCGTGCGCCTGTTCGAGCCAGAGCCCGTGGCCTTTCACTGCAGTTGCTCACGGGAAAGGACTCTGGCGGCCCTGGAGTCCATCGGTCAGGAAGAGTGCTACAGCATTCTGGATGAACAGGGCAGCATCGACATGAACTGCCAGTTCTGTCACGCAAACTATCGCTTCGATAGGAATGATATTGATCATCTTTTCACCGGACATACGCTACACTAAGCGCAATCACATATAGCCCCCAAGCCGCTGCTGGCGCGGCTTTCGGGGCTGTCGTTTTTTACCGGCGTCTCTGGCATAATAGCGCGCCTGAATCTAAGACATCCCGAGGGCGAGGTCGAAGTGAGCAACACTTATACTGATCTGAGTACAGCACAACTGGTCGAGCAGTCTCTGGCACGCAACGAAGGCCAGCTGGCTTCCAACGGTTCCCTGGTGGTTACGACCGGCGAGCGTACCGGCCGGTCTCCCATGGACCGCTTTATCGTCGAAGAACCCAGCACCGTTGACGATATTCACTGGGGGCCGATCAACCGCCCGTTTGACGCCGAGAAGTTCGACGCTCTGTGGGATCGTGTTGAAGCCTACATTGCTGAACAGGATTCCTTTGTTTCTCACGTACACGTTGGCTCTGATCCTGAACACTACCTGCCGGTGAAAATGACCACCGAGACCGCCTGGCAGAACCTGTTCGGCCAGAATCTGTTTATCCGCCCGGAAAGCTACAACCCATCCGACAAGCAGGAATGGCAGATTCTGAACGCCGCCAACTTCGAGTGTGTGCCCGAGCGCGACGGCACCAACTCCAACGGCACCGTCATGATCAACTTTGCCAAGCGCAAGGTGCTGCTGGCGGGTATGCACTACGCCGGCGAGATGAAAAAAGCGATGTTCTCGGTACAGAACTTCCTGCTGCCGGAAAAAGACGTCTTGCCGATGCACTGCTCGGCCAACGTCAGCGAAACCGGTGAAACCTGCCTTTTCTTCGGCTTGTCCGGCACCGGCAAAACCACCCTGTCCGCCGACCCGCACCGCTTCCTGATTGGCGATGACGAACACGGCTGGGGCCCGGGCACCGTATTCAACATTGAAGGCGGTTGCTATGCCAAGTGCATCGACCTGAGCCGCAAGAACGAACCGATTATCTGGGACGCTATCCGCTTCGGCGCCATTGTTGAAAACGTAGCGATCGACCCGGACACCCGTGAGCCGGATTACACCAACACGTCGCTCACCGAGAACTCCCGTTGCGCCTATCCGCTGGAACACGTCGAGAAACGCGTTCTGGAAAACCGTGCCGGCGAGCCTTCGCACATTATTTTCCTGACCTGCGACATGACCGGCGTATTGCCGCCAGTTTCTATCCTGAGCCGGGAAGCGGCCGCTTATCACTTCCTCAGTGGCTATACCGCGCTGGTCGGCTCCACGGAAATGGGTTCGTCTTCCAAGCTGAAGTCCACCTTCTCCACCTGCTTTGGCGCCCCGTTTTTCCCGCGCCCGGCCGGCGTCTATGCCGAACTGCTGATGAAGCGTGTTGATGAATTCGGCAGCAAGGTATTCCTGGTCAACACCGGCTGGACCGGCGGCCCTTACGGCGAAGGCAAGCGTTTCAGCATCCCGACCACGCGTGCCATTATCGCAGCCATCCAGAATGGCGATCTGGACGACGCAGAAACCGAGCATCTGGACACCCTGAATCTGGACGTGCCGAAACACATTCCCGGGGTCGACACCGACCTGCTGAATCCGCGTAACACCTGGACCAGCCCGGAATACTACGACGGCAAGGCTCAGGAACTGATCAGCCAGTTCGTGGAGAACTTCAAGAAATTCGACGTGGCAGATGCCATTGTTGAAGCTGGCCCGAAGAAACTCGACTGAGTCACACCGGCCTGAGAAAAGCGCCCTGCGTCACAGCACGGCGCTTTTTTTATTTGCACAATGGCGCCTGAGCCGCTATAGATTGCTTCTGCCGCCACCCTGCTGGTGTCAGCAAAACCATAACAATGACAAGAACCAGGACGACAAAAAAGGAGTGTCCGATGCGCAAACCTGAACTTGCCGCTTCCATTTCCGACAAGACCGACCTGAACCGCGAAAAAGCCGCTGAAGTGATCAATGCCTTTACCGACCAGGTATCTGCCGCTGCTGCCAGAGGTGAAGACACCACCCTGATCGGCTTTGGCACCTTCAATATTCGCCAACGGGAAGCCCGCAGCGGCCGTAACCCGCAAACCGGTGAAACCATCCAGATCCCGGCCAGCAAGACCGTCGGCTTCAAAGCCGGTAAAGGGCTCAAGGATGCCGTAAACTAAAAAAATGGCCCGCACTTGGCGGGCCATTTTTTATAAAGGCTTTCGTATGCCTGTCAGCTCAGTCTGCCCAGGCCTCACACCCCCCGACCAGAGTCAGTCTGACCCGGCCCGGCAATTCGCGATCCAGTACAGGTGCATGCTTACCGGCTGATGCCAGCGTTTGCGGTGAAGGCTGCCAGCTGCGGGCCGGCGCAAACACGCAAAGATCCGCAACCGAACCTTCGGCCAGTTTCCAGTCCCGCTCGATAATCCCCGAGGGCCCCGTGGTCAGCGCCTGCAAAAGCCGTAGGCGCGACAGCTCACTACGCCCCACCAGCTCAAGGCCCAGCGACAACACGCTCTCTATACTGGACAACCCGGGTTCCGTAGCGGGTAGCGGTGCCTGTTTGGCAGCACTGTCATGAGGCTGATGCTGACTGACAATGGCATCAATAACACCTGTCTCCACCCCGGCAACGAGCGCCTGCCGGTCCACCTCCGAACGTAGCGGAGGCCGGACATGGAAACGGCTGTCAAATTCCGCCAGTTTTGCTTCGGTAAACGCCAGCTGATGCATGGCGACATCGGCGGTAACCCGAATCCCGCGTTGACGGGCCTGCGCCAGCATCTCGACACTGCGGGCGCAGGACAGCTGGCTCAGGTGCAGCCTTACACCGGTTTCTTCCGCCAGCAACAGCATTTCCGCCACCGCCGCCGTTTCTGCCACTTCCGGAATACCCAGCAGACCCAGCCGGGTGGTGACCTGGCCATCGTGGGCATAACCATCGGCCGCCAGAGCCTGGTTTTCAGGGCTGAACATGACCGTCAGCCCGAAGGTCTGGGCATAGGCCATGCAACGACGCAGGATTCTGGCATTGCTGATACTTTTGGAGCCATTGCCCAAGGCAACACAGCCAGCGGCTTTCAGTCCTGCCATATCGCTGAGCATTTCACCTTTCAGACCGCGAGTGATGGCGCCGATCGGCAATACCCGCACCACGCCTTTTGAGGCGGCAGCTTCGTGGATCAAATGAGTTACCGCACCGGAATCGTTCATGGGTGAAGTTTCCGGTGACGCACACACGGTGGTAAAACCGCCATGAGCCGCTGCCCGGGTTTCTGAGGCGATATTGCCTTTCTGGCCGGTACCGGGCTCACGCAGGTTGCAGCAAAGATCCACAAAGCCCGCTGAAATCACACAACCTGTTGCGTCGAAGGTTTTTTCAGCCCGGGCGTTCAGCGCGCCGTCACCAATGGCAGCAATGCGGCCATCGGCAATCAACAGGCCGGGATTCTCCTTTTCAATCTCACCGTCAAACAGGGTGCCGCCAGTGATTCTGAGAGTCTCCCCCATGTTCAGATCAGAACGGCTCATACCCCGGCCTCCT
The DNA here is from genome assembly GCA_031580735.1 of Marinobacter sp. GTDB lineage: Bacteria > Pseudomonadota > Gammaproteobacteria > Pseudomonadales > Oleiphilaceae > Marinobacter. The sequence goes on along the minus strand of JAVLAV010000062.1, from coordinate 5,118 downwards.
TGTTTTCAGTCTGTCTCTGCTGCCGCTCGGCCATCTGGCCACCCATGGCCATGGACATCACCGCCATACGGATCGCAATGCCATTGGTAACCTGATTCAGGATCACGGATTGTGGGCCATCAGCGACGGACGATTCGATCTCCACGCCCCGATTGATGGGCCCCGGATGCATCACGATGCAGTCCGGTTTTGCCAGCGCCAGCTTGTCCTGAGTCAGGCCATACAGCCGGAAGAATTCCCGTTCACTGGGCAACAACGCCCCTTCCATGCGCTCGTTCTGCAGGCGCAGCATGATCACCACATCCAGATCACGCATGCCGCGTTTCATGTCGTATTCCACCGTACAGCCCAGATCTTCCACATCTCTGGGCAGCAGGGTTCCCGGCGCAATAATCCGCACCTCATCAACACCCAGTTCGTTCAGAGCGCGAATCTGGGAGCGGGCTACCCTGGAGTGCAAAACATCGCCCACAATAGCCACCTTCAGCCCTTCAAAGCGGCCTTTGTGCTGGCGGATGGTGAGCATATCGAGCATCGCCTGGGTTGGGTGGGCATGGCGGCCATCGCCAGCATTGATGATGGCCACACCCGGGGTCACGCTCTCGGCAATAAAATGCGGGGCACCACTCTGGGAATGGCGCACCACGAACATATCGCTGGCCATGGCCTCGAGATTCAGCAAAGTGTCAGAGAGGGATTCGCCCTTGGAGGTAGCCGAACTGGAAATATCCAGATTGAGCACATCGGCCGACAGGCGCTTGGCCGCCAGTTCAAAGGTACTGCGGGTGCGGGTACTGGGCTCGAAAAACAGATTAACCACGGTACGCCCCCGCAACAACGGTACTTTCTTGATACTGCGCTCGCCCACTTCAATGAAGGAGTCGGCGGTATCAAGAATGTCGGTGAGCAGTTCGCGGCTCAGGCCGTCCAGGGTAAGAAAGTGCCGCAACTGACCATCCCGGGTCAGCTGCAGGTGATTCGGGGAAAGGTCATTCGCGGTCATAGCACGCCTGTTAACAGTTGGAGGTGTTACTGTCCGGATTCCTGAAGCTCAATATGCAAGGGCTCGGGCCCCCGCAGTTTTACTCGCTGATGGGCGCCCAGATCCAGAATCTGGCCGACCACATCGGGTTGCACCGGAAGCTCCCGGGAACCGAGGTCAACTAACGTCGCCAGTATGATACTGGCAGGACGGCCGTAATCGAAAATCTCGTTCATGGCGGCACGTATGGTTCGCCCGCTCATAATGACATCGTCGATCAGCAGAATATCGCGGCCAGCGGTATCGAAAGGCAGGCTGGAAGGCTTCACTTTCGGGTTCAGGCCAATGCGACTGAAATCGTCACGGTAGAAAGAAATATCCAGCTCGCCGAATGGCTCGGCAATACCCAGGCGCTTACCCAGAACATCCGCCAGCCAGACCCCCCCGGTCCGGATGCCTACGAGGGCCGGGTCGGTCACCCCTCGCTGCTCCAGAATCCGGCGCAGGCCGGACTCCATTTCATCCAGCAGCTGGTCGATATCAAACAATGCGGTCATTCAAGCCTCGTCAGTCAGGTTAGCCGGCCTGCTCCCGGCACCAGGTTTCCAGTATCAAAACAGCCGCGCGGTCATCCACACCATGCCGGCCAAAATCGCGGCTGCCGCCAGCCGCCATCACATCACCCTTGGCCTCAAAACTGGTCAGCCGCTCATCCACCATCTCTACCGGCACATGGTACCGGCCATGCAGGCGCTTGCCGAACTTCCTGGCGCGGGCGCACATGTCGTTCTCGGTGTCGTCCATGTTCAGCGGCAAGCCGACCAGCACGATATCCGGCTGCCATTCCGCCAGCAACTCTTCAATAATCTGCCAGTCAGGAATACCATCCCGGGCCGGAATCATTGCCACCGGCTGGCCGGTTCCGAGCATTTCCTGACCGGAGGCGACACCGATGCGGCGGGTTCCGAAATCAAAAGCCAGAATGCTACGGTTACCACTCATCCGGCTGACAGCCCCCGCTGCTGGAAAGACCAGGTGCGTATGATTTCCAGCACATCGAACTGGTCCCGCATGCCCTCCGGGAAAGGCGCAAAAGGTGCCGCCATGCGCACAATCTGAATGGCTGCATCGTCCAGCACCGAGCTGCCAGAAGACTGCAGGATGGACACTTCCCGGATTGTGCCATCTTTTTTCAGGGAAACCAGCAGGCGCAGATCGCCATGAATGCCAGCCTGCCTTGCCTGGGACGGATAATTCAGGTTCCCCACCCGCGTGACCTTGTCCACCCAGTTCTGCACATACCAGGCGTTTTCGGACTTAAGGGTGGATACCGCGGTCACCCGCTTGACCCGTGGCCGACGGGCATAAGCCTGTTGCTGATCCGACAGCCGCGCCTCCAGAGACGCGATTTCAAGACTCCGCTCCATCAGGCTTTTCTTCTCGCTGCGGGGCAAGGGTTCCGGATCCGGCTCGGTTTGTTCCTCTGGCTCCGGCACCTGCCGGCGGGAATTGTCTTGTGTTTGCACCACTGCCTGCGCCGGTTGTGACTCGGGCTCAGTGGTGGTCTGCGGTTGTGGCTGCACCGGGGCTGCTTCGGATTGCGGCAATTCCGACGGTTGCGGAGACGTCATCTCCACCACCTCTTCGGTGGTGCCGCTGCCCTGCTGACTGGTCTGGGCCAGAAAGTCAGCTTCTTCCGGCGCTTTTTCGTCGTCGAACTGCGACAGGGTAATTTCCATGGTCTCGGCGGACGCCGGCGGCTCTTCCGGGGCGAACGTGATCCCCAGCCCGATAATGGCGTGCAGAGCCAACGCCATGAACAGGGTGAAAGAGAACCTGTCGAAATCCGTTACCTGAGCTGCCATTCCCTTTCCCTGGTGTTTACCCGATTGCTAACAGACACTTGTTTCAATTCTGCTCCAGCCGGCGTGCGATGGCGTCCATCAACATACCGGAAATATCGATGCCAAAAGCAGCATCCAGTTCGCGGATACAGGTGGGACTGGTTACGTTGATTTCGGTCAGATAATCGCCGATCACATCCAGCCCGACAAACACCAGCCCCTTCTCTTTGATCACTGGCGCCACCCGGGCACAGATTTCCCGGTCGCGGTCGGTGAGTTCGCGGCCCTCGCCACGGCCGCCCGCCGCCAGATTGCCGCGATTCTCTCCCTGGGACGGAATCCTTGCAAGGGCATAGGGCACAGGTTCGCCATCAATCAACAGAATTCGTTTGTCGCCGTCGGCAATTTCCGGAATGAATTTCTGGGCCATGGCCTGGTGAGCACCATCGTTGGTGAGCATTTCGATGATCACCCCCAGGTTATTGTCGTTTTCCTTCACCCGGAAAATCGACCGACCACCCATACCGTCGACCGGCTTCATGATGATGTCGCCATGGCGGGCATAGAAATCCCGGAACCGCTGGGAAGAACGGCTCACCAACACGGGCGGAGTCAGATCCTGGAACTGGGTGGCAAACAGTTTCTCGTTGCAATCCCGAAGGGTTGCCGACGGATTGACCACAAAAGCGCCCTGCTGTTCGGCAGATTCGAGAATATAGGTAGCCATCAGGAATTCCCGGTCTACCGGTGGATCCTTGCGCATCAGGATGACGTCCAGGTCTCCCAGAGCCCGCTCCTGGCTGGCGCCGAAGCCGAACCAGTCTTCCGGATTGTTGTGCACCGTCAGGCTCCGGGTGCGCGCCATGGCCTTTCCTCCATCCAGATACATATCGGGCAACTCCATGTACTCGATTTCCCAGCCCCGCTTCTGGGCCGCCAGCAACATGGCCAGCGAGCTGTCTTTCTTGAAATGAATATCCTCGATAGGATCCATCACAATGCCGAGCCGGATGGTCATAGGGTCTCCTGATTATCCTGATAATGAATTGCAAGGCTGCAACAAAAACACGAACCGGTACGCAGAGCTCTGCCGCAAATAGCTGCTATGCTTGGTCCCCGAATACTATTGTACCCGAAGGACAAATGCATTCGGAGAAGTGACCAGATCAATTTCCAGGGTGGCAAACATGGGTACAATCGTCCCCAAAACAGATTTTTCTTATACGACCATTGATATTTATTAACTGAGCAGGGTTTATAGAACAACCAGAAGGTTTGTGTTAAAACCCGGGATGCAACTAACGACAGTCGCTGGAGCGCAAGGCAGTTGGACAATGGATGACAACTTCGAAAACCTGAAGATCATGGTGATCGACGACAGCAAAACCATTCGTCGCACCGCAGAAACCCTTCTTAAAAAAGTTGGCTGTGAAGTCATCACCGCTACGGATGGCTTTGACGCTCTGGCCAAGATTGCCGACACTCAGCCGAACATCATATTCGTGGACATCATGATGCCACGCCTGGACGGCTACCAGACCTGCGCGCTGATCAAGAACAACTCTTCCTTCAAGAACACGCCGGTCATTATGCTCTCAAGCAAGGACGGCCTGTTCGACAAGGCCAAAGGCCGAATCGTAGGCTCTGATCAGTATCTGACCAAACCGTTCAGTAAGGATGAGCTGCTGAATACCATCCGCCAGTATATGCCACAGGCTGAACAGTAAACCTGCTGACACCAAGAACCATCGAGGAAAACATGGCCCGCATTCTGATTGTTGACGACTCTCCGACCGAAGTTAAGAAAATCTCCAGCATTCTGGAAAAGCACCAGCATGAAGTGCTGACTGCCGACAATGGTGCCGATGGCGTGGCCAAAGCCCGCGCTGAAACTCCGGACCTGGTTCTGATGGACGTTGTTATGCCTGGCCTCAACGGTTTTCAGGCTACCCGGCAGCTGACACGGGCACCGGAAACTGCCTCCATTCCCGTCATTATCGTCACGACCAAAGATCAGGAAACCGACCGCGTATGGGGTACTCGCCAGGGTGCCAAGGGCTATCTGGTCAAGCCAGTCGAAGAAGACGACCTGATCAAGACTATCAGCAATCTGATTGCCTGATGTCGGGCAGTGGAGCAGGCATGTCTGGCCAGACCACCCCGTTTGCCATCTTAACGGACATTGCCGAACGCAGCCGGGCAATGGCTGCCGGCCTGCCCGAACAGCAGGAAGCGGTCGAACTCTGGAACGGAATCGGTTTTATTCTGGCGGGTGAACGTTACGTCGCCCCC
>JAVLAV010000061.1:0-17635 GCA_031580735.1 Marinobacter sp. | reverse complement strand
GGCCGGGCTTCGGGTTCCCGGACTTCGGTTTCGCCGGTGAAGCCCTCTTCGGCTTTCGTGATTTTAAGTGACTCTAGGGGCTGAACCAGGGCCAGCTGCACAGGGCTATTGAACTTTGCAGCCTGACTGATCGCGCCGCCAAAGGCTTCGATGACCTGACACCCTGGCACCATCTCAGAGACCTTTCGGTTCTGCTCGCCGCCCCGTCCCACAGCTGAAGCTTGACACTTTTTCGGCAATTGGCGCATTGTAGAGTCTACATCTTATCAGCCAAGGAGACTGACGATGAGTCTGCAGGATGAGTTTCACAAGCTGTCAGAGAAGATCAAACAGTACCGGGATGAAGCCCGGGTTCAGATGCATCTGGCAAGAGAAGATGTAAAAGACGAATGGGACGATCTTGAGCAGGACTGGGAAAAGTTCCGCCACAAGCTTGATGACATTCTCCACGATACCGAAGACGCCGGCCATGACGCCCGGGAAACTACACGGAGACTGGGCGAAGATCTGAAAGCCGGCTACCTGAATATCCGCAAGAAACTCAAGTAACCCCCCCCCAAAGCTTCAGGCATAAAAAAAGCAGGCCGTTTCCAGCCTGCTTTTTTCACTTTTAACCAGACCCGATCAGATTTCGTCGGCGGTTGGCGCCATCATGGCATCGCTTCCGCTGCGGATGCCCTCCGCCAGCGCTACGGTTCTGGGCAGCAGTCGCTCAAAATAGAAGCGCGCTGTTTTCAGCTTGCCCGTGTAGAAACCAGAGGTATCCCCTTCCGCTTTCGCCGCGGCAGCTTTGGCCATTCTCGCCCACATGTAGGCCAACGCGGTGTACCCGAACATATCCAGGTAATCCACAGACGCCGCACCGGGGACATCCGGGTTGTCACCCGTCTGCTCGATAACCTGCTCGGTCACATCCGACAGGCGCTCAAGCGCCGCTGCAAGCGGTTCAAGATACGGCCGCAGTGCCTCATCGCCGCTATTCTGTTCGACAAACGTAGCCACATCTTCGGCAAACAATTCGTAAAGCTTACCCTGGGAGCCGACCACTTTACGGCCGATCAGATCCAGCGCCTGAATGCCGTTGGTGCCCTCATAGATCTGGGTGATGCGACAGTCGCGCACCAGCTGTTCCTGGCCCCATTCACGAATAAAGCCATGGCCACCGAAGACCTGCTGGCCAATGACCGTGGTATCCAACCCCCGATCCGTCAGGAACGCTTTGGCCACCGGCGTCAGCAAGGCAACCATACCGTCGGCATGCTTGCGCTGTTCATCATCTTCAGAGAACTTCGCAATATCCAGCCAACGGGCCACGTAGCTTGAGAAAGCCCGGCCACCTTCCACGTAGCTCTTCATGGTCATCAGCATGCGCCGTACATCCGGGTGCACCAGAATCGGGTCCGCTGCCTTGTCCGGTTGCTGGGCACCGGTAGGTGCGCGGCTCTGGGTGCGCTCCAGGGCGTATTCACGGGCGCTCTGCAAGGAGGCTTCGGCGGCCCCCAGGCCCTGAATGCCAACACCCAGTCGCTCGTAATTCATCATGGTGAACATGGCCGCCAGGCCCTTGTTAGGTTCACCAACCAGCCAGCCTCTGGCGCCATCAAAGTTCATCACGCAGGTGGCGGAGCCTTTGATGCCCATTTTCTTCTCGAGAGAACCACAGCTGAAATCGTTACGCTCACCCAGAGAACCATCTTCGTTCACCAGGAACTTGGGAACCAGGAACATGGAAATGCCCTTGGGGCCTTTCGGGGCATCTGGCAACTTGGCCAGCACAAAGTGCACGATGTTCTCCGCCATGTCGTGCTCGCCCCAGGTAATGAAGATCTTGGTGCCGGTGACGTTATAGCTGCCATCATCATTGGGCTCGGCTTTGGTGCGGATAATGCCCAGATCGGTCCCCGCGTGGGGCTCGGTGAGATCCATGGCCCCGGACCAGACGCCGGAATACAGGTTCGGCAGATAGGTGTCTTTCAGCTGCTGGCTTCCATGGGCATCCAGTGCCACACAGGCGCCAGCGGTGAGCATGGGTGCCAGGCCAAACGACATGTTGGCGCCCTGCATCATTTCCTCGAACTGGGCCACCAGTGTTTTGGGCATGCCCATGCCACCGAAATCCGGGTTGCCACCAAGGCCGACCCAGCCGCCCTCAACAAGGGTCTGGTAGGCCTCTTTAAAACCTTCCGGAGTGGTGACTTCACCGTTGTTCCAACGACAGCCCTGCTCATCGCCTTCCCGGTTCAGGGGCGCCAGAACGCCACTGGTAATCTTGGCGGCCTCTTCCAGAATGGCGTCGGCGGTATCCGGGTCGACATTTTCAGAAATCTTTGGCAACGAGGCCCAGAGTGCCGGGGCATCGAATACTTCATTGAGCACAAATCGCATGTCGCGAAGGGGGGCCTGATAATCAGCCATGTTCACTCTCCAGAAATTCTGTTGCATGCAACGGGGTATTTTGTTGTCAGTCTAGCCTATACCCGTGGCGCTTTATCGCAAAAAAGCCCGCCTCCAACAGGAGTACGGGCTTTGTTTCTCAAGCTATCCGAAAAGCCCTGCGTTTAAATGACAAAGGCGTCTTCGGGCATATCCAGCAGGCTGTCGGCGCCGGCCAGCATGGCATCCGCATGGCCTTTCGTGCGCGGCAGCATACGCTTGAAGTAGAAGCGCGCGGTCTGGACCTTGGCGTTGTAGAACATCTCCTCGGATGTACCCTCTGCCAGTTTGTCCTGCGCCACCTTGGCCATGCGGGCCCACAGGTAGGCGAACACCGCGTAACCGGAATACATCAGGTAATCCACCGCTGCGGCACCGACTTCTTCACGGTTCTTCATGGCGGTCATACCAATCTTCATGGTCAGGTCGCCCCACTCCTTGTTGATCGCAGCCAGCGGCTCGACGAATTCCTGAAGCTGTTCGTTATCGGCGTTTTCCTTGCAGAACAGGTGCACCTGCCTGGTGAATACCTTCAGTGCCTCACCCTGGCTCATCAGAACCTTCCGGCCCAGCAGGTCGAGTGCCTGAATGCCGGTGGTGCCTTCATAAATCATGCCGATGCGGGCATCGCGTACGTTCTGCTCCATGCCCCACTCGTGAATGTAACCATGGCCACCGAAGACCTGCATGCCCAGGTTGGAAGACTCGTAACCAATTTCGGTCAGGAAGGCCTTGGCAATCGGCGTCAGGAAGCTGAGCAGCGCGTCGGCGGCTTTCTTCTCTTCCTCGGTCTTGCCACTGTGCACAATATCCACCTGCTGGCCGGCCAGATAAATCAGCGCGCGGGCGCCTTCGGCAATCGCTTTCTGGGACAGCAGCATGCGGCGAACATCGGGGTGTACGATGATCGGGTCAGCCGGGCCATCCGGGTTTTTGGGTCCGCTCAGTGAGCGCATGGCCAGGCGTTCACGGGCGTAGGCCAGAGAGCCTTGCAGGCCCAGTTCGGCAGCACCCAGGCCCTGGATCGCGGTACCGATGCGGGCGGTGTTCATGAACGTGAACATGCAGTTCAGGCCTTTGTTTTCCGGCCCGATCAGCCAGCCTTGCGCGCCATCAAAGTTCATCACGCAGGTGGCGTTACCGTGGATGCCCATCTTGTGCTCCAGGGAGCCACAGGAAACGGCGTTGCGCTCACCGGAGGAGCCGTCCTGGTTCGGAAGATTCTTCGGTACGATGAACAGGGAGATGCCCTTGGTGCCTTCCGGCGCGCCCGGCAGTCGGGCCAGTACGATATGAACAATGTTTTCGGCCATATCGTGCTCACCGGCCGAGATAAAGATCTTGGTGCCGGAGATGCGGTAGCTGCCGTCGTCGTTGGGTTCGGCCTTGGTGCGCAGAGTACCCAGATCAGACCCGCAATGCGGTTCGGTCAGACACATGGTGCCGGTCCATTCACCGCTGATCAGTTTGGTCAGGTAAGTCTGCTTCTGCTCTTCGCTGCCGTGTTCTTCAATGGTGTTGGTGGCGCCGTGACTCAGGCCTGGGTACATGCCCCAGGACCAGTTGGACGTGCCCACCATTTCACTGATTGTCAGGCTCAGAGAATGTGGCAGGCCCTGGCCACCGTAGTTGGGATCGGCGGTGATGGACGGCCAGCCGCCTTCAACATACTGCTGATACGCTTCCTTGAAGCCGGTAGGCGTTTTCACGCCGCCTTCGTTCAGGGTGCAACCTTCTTTATCACCGACCTGATTCAGGGGCGACAGTACCTGCTCACAGAATTTGGCACCTTCCTGAACAATGGCATCAATCATGTCCGGAGTGGCGTCTTCGGCCCCTTCCAGATTGGCGTAGTGCTGCTCGCTGTCCAGCAGCTCATTCATAACAAACTTGATATCACGTAGGGGTGCTTTGTACTCAGGCATGGATTCCACCTCAATTTACGGTCTGGGCGAAGGCACGGTTTTCGGCTTCTGGCCCGGGTTGTTCTGGCACGGTCACTGGATCAACCGCGGCATCAATTAAACGCTTGTTTGAAACATACGTTTCGGGGCACAGAATTGTCAATAGTCTTGTGCGAAATTTGTGTAAGCAAACTTCCTGGAAGAAACATCAGACACGAGGAGTCGGTTCGCCAGGTCTCCGCAGGCGGGCCAAAAACAGAAAACCGAATTTGGGGATAAAGGAAAGGTTCAGGCGAAGACAGACAGAGCGTTTTCGTCTTCCCCGGTGGCCATGTCGGCCTGGGCCTGTAACATCGTCTGCATGGCCTGGGCAGCCACGGCACGATCCTGGGCGGAAGGTTGGGCCGGTGCCATGGCGGCAGCACGGACAACACGCATTTTTTCGATAGTCGCCTGCGGGTCGCCCTGGACCGGGCCGGTGTCAATGGATACTTCACCGCCCACCGCATACTGGGCGCCGTCCGGACCACGTTCGTAAGTGAAGGACATGGAACCGGCATACTGACCACCCACCGCCTGGTGAGCCGCTTCATGGGCGCGAACTTCCCGGTCGCGGGACTTCAGTTCGGTCAGTTCTTTGAGTTCATCCGGGCTCAGGTTCTGATAATCAGACTGCTGACCGGAATTGCGCTCGCGTTCGGATTCTTGCTCCGTGGCACGGTTACCGGACTTGCTCTCGGTAGCCTGGCCCACCGGACGTGTGGAACCGGTATCGCTGGCCGTTGATTTTTCGCCGGACGCAGCGGTATTGGCTGACGCCGTTTCCTGGCCGGCAGATGGCGCTGAGCCTGCGGGCCTAATGCCGCTGAAAGAAGGATAGATCGGGGAGATAGAGGACAGGACGTTCACAGCGTCGCTTCCTTCAGGAATTAATCAGGCCTTGAGATCGAGGAGGGTTCCCAGGGTTTCATCGGCGGTTTTTACGACCTGAGCCGAGGCCTCGACACTGCGTTCGTACAGGTTCATTTCAATCATTGGTTCGGCCAGGTTGCCGGCACCGTCTGCGGTACCCTGCGGACCATCAGCACCGCCGCGGGCAATTTTCCGGGCGGAGCTTTCCATGCCAGCCATGCCATCCTGGATACCCTGTATGCCGATTCCAAGTGTGTTAGTGATCATGGCTGTGCTCCTTTAGTAATCGCTAAAGTAATTAACGCACATCCCTGTTTAATTTTCAACCAGCGGTGCAACACTCAAATACTTTCTCAGTTCCCGGGGCAGATCGTTGTCCGGTTTGCCTTCGATCCATGGCAGCACACCCAGGCAGGGTGCCTTCAGATGCAGGCTGAGGTAGTTCAGAGTTTCCTGCTCACATTCCATGGGTTCGGCTTCCGGGTGGTTGCCAATCCAGCCGGCGACTTTCAGGCCGTCTGCACGTATGGCTTCCACGCTGAGCAGGGCATGGTTGATACAGCCCAACTGAAGCGGCACAACCAGGATTACCGGCATGCCCATTTCGCGGGGGACGGCGGCGTAGGTTTCCCTGTCGTTCAGGGGCACTCGCCAACCGCCAGCGCCTTCCACGAGCATAAGGTCAGCCGGCCGGATCTGGTTGCCCCGGCAGAACCCGACAATACGTTGCGCGGAAACCTGTTTGCCGGCCTGCTGGGCGGCAACGTGGGGCGCAATAGCGGGCTCAAGGGTAATTGGGTTAATGGATTCGTAGGGAAGCTTTTCAGTCATCGCATCCTGCAGCAGCAGAGCGTCATCGTTGCGCAGGCCGTCTGGGGTCTGGTGGCAGCCGGAGGCAATGGGCTTCATGGCAAGGGTGGTCAGACCTTGCTCTTTCGCCGCTTCCAGGAGGGCGGCGGTGGCGATGGTTTTACCGACGCCGGTGTTGGTGCCGGTTATGAAGTAGGTTTTTTTAGCCATGGAAGGTGGTATCTCATCTCTCGTGAAGGTGAGGATGAGGTGGTGCTTTCCGGGACACGCTCAAGACCTCCCTGTTCGCTTAGCTTTCGCCGTCCCTGGCGAAAGATAGTCCCGGAAAGCACCACCTCACCCTCACCCCTGAACGTTTGTGTATGCCGTCCCGGTTTCTGGGAAAATATTATAGGCGCGGTTTTTGCCAGTACAGCCATCCGGCGTTGTAACTTGCGATCACCTGCCCTGCCTCGTTTCGGGGATACGCTTTGCACATGGCCTTGAATCGCCCCGGGCCTGTTACTGTGCGTCGGCGTTGCTTGCCTTTATAGCCAGCGCCCAGGTGTTTAAGCTCGCGGTTGAGGGCCATGGGCGAGTCGTAGGGGAGGATGATGGTGTCCGTCTGTCGTTCTGAGCCTGGCAGCACTCTGGTGGTTAATTGCTGCCAGTCTGTGTCAGCGGCAAAGCGGTTAACGTGAGGCTGGCCGGGATCGGCTTGCGCCCAGGCCTGTTCGAGCTCGCGCAACGTGCCATCCAATAGAGTAGACACGGCAATAATACCACCCGGTTTCAGAACACGGCGACATTCTGCAAGGATCACTTCCGGGCGGCTGCTCCACTGGATCATCAGGTTGCTGAAGATCAGCTCTGCGCTTTGATCGGCCAGCGGGAGCTGTTCTGCGTCGGCGTGAAGCCAGGTTGCGTGCGCCGGCCCGCCGGTTTCGGCATGTTTCAGCATGCCGGGCGCGAGATCAGCGCCGGTGATACGGGCTTCCGGGTAGCGCTCGCCGAGTTTTCGGGTAAACCAGCCGGTGCCGCAGCCCAGATCGAGAATGCTTTCGGGTTTAAAATCTGCCGGCAGGTGGGCCAGCATGGTGTCGCCCATTTCTTTTTGCAGGCGCGAGGCATTGTCGTAGGTGTCGCATGCGCCGCCAAAGCCCCGGGCGATGGAGTCCTTGCTGCCGGTCCAGCTGTCTGGCTGCTCCGGGCAGGCAACGGATAAACGCTCGGCAACCGCTGTCATCATGCAGACACCCCGGGCTCACCCTGCAGCAAATGGCGTGATTCCGAGAGCGCGCTCAGCAACTGATCCACGTTCTCCCGGGTGTGCGCAGCGCTGAGCGTCACCCGCAACCGCGCCTGCCCTTCCGGCACCGTTGGCGGGCGAATGGCGGTCACCAGAAGCCCCTGGGTTTCCAGCGCCTGGCTAAGCGCCAGGGCGGTGTGGTTGTCGCCAACCATGATGGGCTGAATGGGGGTTTTTGATGGCATTAGCTCATAGCCCAGTTGCTCGGCGCCGGAACGGAAGTGATCAATCAACTGGTCCAGGTGGTCCCGGCGCGAGTCATCCGCTTCGATCCGGTCCAGGCTGGCACAGGTCGCCATCGCCAGCGCCGGCGGCATGGCCGTGGTGTAGATATAGGTCCGTGCTTTCTGCACCAGGTAATCCGTCAACAACGCCGGGCCCGCCACAAACGCGCCACTGGTGCCCACGGCTTTGCCCAGAGTGCCAATCAGCACCGGCACTTCATCCTCCGACAACCCGGCCTCCAACACACTGCCCCGCCCTTGCGGGCCAAGTACGCCAATGCCATGGGCATCATCCACCAGCAGCAACGCATCGTGCGCCTTGCAAACCTGGGCCAACGCCCGCAGCGGTGCCACATCCCCGTCCATGCTGAATACCCCGTCAGTGACCACCAGTTTGTGGCCGGAGGTCTCCGCCAGCATGGCTTCCAGAGCATCAACATCGCCATGGCCATACCGGCGCAACCGCGCCCGGCTGAGCACACAGCCGTCAACAATAGACGCATGATTCAACCGGTCCGAAAACACCGTATCGCCACGACCCACCAGTGCGGAAATTACCCCGAGATTGGCCATATAGCCGGTCGAAAAAAACAGCGCCGAACTGCGCTGAGTGAACGCCGCCAGCCGCTGCTCCAGTTCATGGTGTGCCTGGTGGTGCCCACACACCAGATGCGAAGCCGCCCCGCCAAGGCCGGTCTCCGGCAGCGCCTGTTTGAGGGCTTCAATATTCCCGGAATGACTGGCCAGCCCGAGATAGTCATTGCTGCAGAAAGACAACAACGGCTTTCCATCAGCGGTCAGTTCAGGCTGCTGAGGGCCGGAAATCAGCCGACGGGTTCGGTAAAGCCCGGCCTGCTTTCGCTGTTCTATTTCACCGGCATAATCACGCATGAAGGGCCATCATCAATCAAAAATAGTGTTTTTGAATCCCACCGAAAGGTCTGGGCGGGGGACCGGGAGTGGCTTCCCGGGACTATCTTTCGCCAGGGATGGCGAAAGCTAAGCGTACAGGGACGTCTTGAGCGTGTCCCGGGAAGCCACTCCCGGTTCACCGCTTACTCCCAAATTAAAGATTCAGGCCGACTCAACGGTCGCGTCATAAAACATATGACGAGTAGATTCATACTCGACAGCTTCCACCAGCGCTTCTTCTTCCTGCTCCTCGCTGGCACACTGCTCACGCTGCTCCGGCCGGATACCCAGCTTGCGGAACAACTCCCGATCGGCATCTGCCTCCGGATTCGACGTCGTCAACAACTGCTCGCCGTAGAAAATCGAATTGGCACCGGCCATGAAACACAGCGCCTGCATCTGCTCGTTCATTTCTTCACGCCCGGCCGACAGCCGCACATGGGACGCCGGCATCATGATCCTCGCCACGGCAATCATCCGGATAAACTCGAACGGCTCCAGATCCTCGACATCTTCCAGCGGCGTACCCGGCACTTTCACCAGCATGTTCACCGGCACACTCTCCGGTTGCTGCGGCAGGTTCGCCAGCTGAACCAGCAGACCCACCCGGTCATTTTCATCTTCACCCATACCCAGAATGCCGCCACAACATACCTTCATGCCGGCTTTGCGCACGTTATCCAGGGTATCCAGGCGGTCCTGATAGGTCCGGGTGGTAATGATGTGGTTGTAGTATTTCTCGGAGGTGTCCAGGTTGTGGTTGTAGTAATCCAGGCCCGCGTCTGCCAGCTCCCGCGCTTCGCTTTCTTTCAGCATGCCCAGGGTCATGCAGGTTTCCAGCCCCAGGGATTTCACCTGCTTCACCATGTCCAGCACGTAGGGCATGTCTTTCCGGGACGGGCTGCGCCAGGCTGCGCCCATGCAGAACCGGGAGGCGCCCTTTTCTCTTGCCGCGCGGGCTTCGGCGACCACTTTCTCGATTTCCAGCAGCTTTTCTTTTTCCAGACCGGTGTTGTAATGGCCGCTTTGCGGGCAATACTTGCAGTCTTCCGGGCACGCCCCGGTCTTGATGGACAACAGGGTGCTGACCTGCACTTCATTGGGGTCAAAATATTCCCGATGGACGGTCTGGGCGCGGAACAACAGGTCATTGAAGGGCAGATTGAAAAGCTCACGGGCCTGTTCGATGGTCCAGTCGTGGCGTGGGGCTGTGGCGGTCATGGCGAAGTCCTGTTAACCTTTTCGGCATAATTGGTTTACGGATAAACCGAGATGATAAATGGACTGAACTTCCTGTCAACCTTGTTCAACCAAAAGGTTAACAGCGCCAACGCCGGTGGTCGCTGCGTTACCTGCCTGTCGAACCACGCCAGTCATGGGCTTTGCCCGGATTGCAGGGAAGACTTGCCGGTTAACCGCTGGTACTGCCATGCCTGCGCCCTGCCTCTACCCTTTGCCATCCCTGGCCTGCGATGTGGTGAGTGTCTGGCTCTCCCTCCACCATTCTCCCGCTCGGTGATTCCCTGGCGCTATCAGTTCCCGGTGGATGGCATGATTGCCCGATACAAATATCATGGGCAGCGAAAGTTCTTGCGGCCGCTGTTAGCCGATTTCAGCCAATACATAGACCAGGCTGTGACACCGGAAAACCGGCCCGAGGTGATCATTCCTGTGCCCATGCACTGGCGACGACGATGGGCGCGCGGGTTCAATCAGTCGGCGGATATTGCCGAGTCTGTGGGCGCGGCACTGGGTATTCCGGTGGCCACCGGGTTGGCCCGGCGCACACGGCGGGTGCAGGCGCAGCGGGGCCTGAATCGGGCGGGGCGGCTGGCGAACCTGCAGGGGGTGTTCGAGGTTTGTGGGACGGTGCCGGAGCGGGTGGCGATTGTGGATGATGTGGTGACGACCGGGGCTACGGTGCGGGTGCTGGCGCGTTGTCTGGTTGAGGCGGGGGCGCGGGACGTTCAGGTTTGGGCTTTGGCTCGGACGCCCGGGTAGCCCTCAGGCTTTCCCGAGAACTATGGGGAAGTTCCAGCTCTGGTGGGAGCCCGATTCCGGTACTGCTTCCGGGGACACGCTCGAGACGTCCATGTTCGCTTAGCTTTCGCCATCCATGGCGAAAGATAGTCCCCGAAAGCAGTACCGGAACCGTGCTTTTCGAGTTTGTGCTGGCCTCCCCGGCATTCGGAGTTAGCCCCCACCCCTGTTTAGTGATTCTCCAGTTTTTCTTTCACCTTCTCGGCGATAGCCAGACAGGACGTCAGCCCCGGTGATTCTATACCGAACAGGTTAACTACCCCCTCCAGACCATGAACCTCCGGGCCGTCTATGCGGAAGTCGAAGAAATCGCCGTCCGGGCCGGTGAGTTTCGGGCGAATGCCGGCGTAGGCGGGTTGCAGGCGGGTTTTGTCGAGGTTGGGCCACCACTTCTGAATGCCGTCGGAGAAGGCGTGCACGCGCTCGGGGTTTACGGAGTAGTCTTCGGTTTCAATCCATTCCACGTCCGGGCCGAAGCGGGCCTGGCCGGCGAGGTCGAGGGTGAGGTGTACGCCCAGGCCGCCGGGTTCGGGGAGTGGGTAGATCAGGGCGTTGAAGGGGTGTTTGCCGCTGTAGCTGAAGTACACGCCCCGGGCCAGCCATTGTCGGGGTCGGGAGAGTTCGGGCAGGCCTTGCCAGTTTTGGGCGATGGCAGGGGCGCCCAGGCCGGCGGCATTGATGACTTCGTCGGCTTCCAGCACTACGGAGGTTTCTCCGCCCGCTGTGAGGCGGTGGCTACCGCTCCCGGACGTTTCGATAGCCACCACGGGACTGTTCAGGGCCAACTGGCCGCCGGCGTCTTCAAAGTCGCCCTGCAGGGCGAGCATCAGGCCGTGGCTGTCGATGATGCCGGTTTCCTCGGACCAGAGGCCGGCGTTAGCGTTTATGGCTGGAATTTCTCTCCTGATACTCGCGCCATCGCGATGGTGAAGTTGCACGCCGTTGTTTTCGGCTTTTTGGCGGATGCTTTCGAGCTGTTCGGTCTGGATCTGGTCGATCGCGATGATCCATTTGCCACATTTGCGATGGCTGACTTTGTGGCTTTGGCAGTAGTCGTAGAGTTGTTGTCGCCCTTCAACACAGCATCGGGCTTTCAGGGAGCCTTCGGGGTAGTAAATGCCGGCGTGAATGACTTCGCTGTTGCGGGAGGAAATGCCTTCGCCGATGCGCGGGCCGGCTTCAAGTAGCAGCACTTCCCGGCCGCTGCGCGCCAGTGTCCGGGCGACGGCCAGGCCAATCACGCCAGCACCGATCACTACGGTTTGTACCTTGAAACTTTCTTCGCTCACACTGTCTGGCCATTTACGGTTTCCGATGCACAGAAGTTACCGCAGATCGCCGCTGTCCGCATTACCTGAGACGCCATAACCGGTATACTCTGCGCAAATTAACCCGAGTTGTTGATAGTTATGCACGATGAGCCCTCTGACCTGAAATCCTCGGAACATCCTTATGACGCCCTGAAGCCAGATGTCATTCTGGATGCCATGGAAAGCGCCGGGTTTGAAGTCAACGGCCGGTTGTTTGCTCTGAACAGTTATGAGAACCGGGTGTACCAGATCGGGCTGGAAGACGGCCCACCGGTGATTACCAAGTTCTACCGGCCAGGGCGCTGGTCCGAGGCCGCCATCCGGGAAGAGCATGAATTCACGCTGGAGCTCAAGGCAGCGGATATTCCCGTCGTAGCGCCTCTGGTGATGAATCACGGTGATTCGCTGGGGCAACACGGCGAATTCACGTTTGCGGTATTCCCCCAACGGGGCGGCCAGGCGCCGGATACCAGTGTCACTGACACGCTTTACCGGTTGGGACAATGGCTGGCGCAGATTCATAATATCGGTGCTACCAAGGGGTTTGAGCACCGTCCGGGGTTCGATCTTCTCCAGGGTCTGGAGAACCATAACCAGCTTTTGCTGGAAGGCGACTGGATTCCCAAAGACCTGCGCCCCGCCTGGGACAGCCTGATACCGGACCTGCTCAGCAACTGCCGCCAGCGTATTGAGGAAGCGGGCTCCGTGGAAACCTTGCGCATTCATGGCGACTGTCATGCCGGTAATATTCTGTGCCGGGAAGAGCAGATGCTGTTCGTCGATCTGGATGACTGTCGTACGGGTCCTGCCGTGCAGGACATGTGGCTGTTGCTGAATGGTGAAGCGAGTGAGCGTGGTGCCCAATTGGGCGAGTTGCTGGAAGGCTACGAGATGTTCCGGGATTTCAATCGGCGCGAGCGCCACCTGATTGAGCCGTTGCGCTGTTATCGGCAGATTGGCCATTGCGCCTGGCTGGCCAGGCGCTGGGAGGACCCGGCATTCCCGAGATTCTTCCCCTGGTTTGCCCAACCCAGATTCTGGTCGGACCAGATCTTATCGCTGCGGGAGCAGTTGGCGGCCCTGCAGGAGCCGGCCATCAGCCTTCCCGGACAATTCTGAATTTCAATAATGTGAGGTAAACATGAGCGTTGAAGAAAAGCGCTATTCGGTACGTGCACTGATCATCACCGCGCTAGTCGCCATTGTTGGTACCGTTCTGATGCTGGAGGCCAGCGGCCGCATTGATCATTCAGATAACAAGGATCACATGCCGGTGGGTGAGTTCGAAGCCATTCACATCAAGCCCGGTGAAGACTTCCGCATGTCGAGGAAGTCCTCGGAACTTCACGCCGCCTGCGTGGACGGCTATCTCGCCATTGCGGCTGATGTTGATCCCTCCTTCCGCGGAATCCTGGTGGATTACAAGAACCGGGGTGTGCGCTGCACCCGTCCATCCCCCACCAATGTCGATCCTGCCACGCCAGCCCCAGAGACCAGCAATGGCGACTAAGCATCCGACACCTCCGGAGCAGCTGACGGACCGCCTGTTTGCCACCGAGCGCAACCCGGAGGATTTCCGCTTTGATGCCTCGGTTGCCCGAGTATTCCCCGACATGATCCGCCGCTCGGTGCCCGGCTACACCACGATTATCCCCATGATCGAGGTGATCACCGAGCAGTATGTTCAGCCCGGTTCGCACTGCTACGATCTGGGCTGCTCCCTTGGTGCCTCGACACTGGCCATGCGCCACGGCATTCCCTATACCGATTGCACGCTGGTCGGGGTGGATAACTCCAGCGCCATGATCGAACGCTGCCAGCATTACGTGGCACTGGATGATCACGACCTGCCGGTACACCTGCGCTGTGAGGACATTCTGGCCACGGAACTGACCAATGCCTCTGTGACCACACTGAACTACACCCTTCAGTTTGTCCCGCCGGAAGAGCGGCTGGCCCTGCTGACACGGATTGCCGACGCCACCTTGCCCGGCGGCGTGCTGGTTGTTTCCGAGAAAATCCGCTTCGAATCCGAGGTGGAGCAGGAAACCCAGACCCGGCTGCACCACGAATTCAAACGCGCGAACGGTTACTCCGATCTGGAAATCAGCCAGAAGCGCGCAGCCATCGAGCAGGTACTGATTCCGGAAACCCTGGCGACTCATAAATCCCGCCTGCAGGAAGCCGGCTTTGATCAGGTTCTGGTGTGGTATCAGTGCTTCAATTTTGTTTCCATGCTCGCCATTAAAAACCGCTGATTTCAGGATCCTGCATTACCCATGGCATCGTTTGACTGGCAAACCCATTTCAATCCGGTTCTGGACTACCTTCGGCAGGCTGACCGCAACGAGTGGGCGGGCTTGCTGACACAGCAACTGGTTCGCCGTTTTGACCACAACCCCCACGGCGACCTGCCCAGATGGCTCGATGCCCTGGAAAGCCTGCCGCCGGTGCCCGACGTCCGGGCCGACCTTGACGCCAGCGCGGTTACTCTAACGACACCAACTCCGCTGACAGAGACCCATCAAACAAACCTGGAACAGGGACTGCGCGGGCTGATGCCCTGGCGCAAAGGCCCCTTTGATGTCTTCGGCACATACATTGATACCGAATGGCGCTCCGACTGGAAATGGGACCGGGTTGCCCCTCACCTTTCAGATCTGAAGGGCCGCACCATTCTGGATGTCGGTTGTGGTTCCGGTTACCACTGCTGGCGCATGGCCGGGGCCGGGGCAGAACGGGTGATCGGGATTGATCCCGGGCTGTTGTTCCTGTTCCAGTTCCTGGCAGTAAAAGGCTATCTGGGCAATGTGCCGGTGGACTTGCTGCCCGTGCGCATGGAAGACCTGCCGGACAAACTGGAACTGTTCGATACCACGTTTTCCATGGGGGTGCTGTATCACCGGCGCTCGCCACTCGATCACCTGCTGGAATTGAAAGGCACCCTGCGCCGGGGCGGGGAACTGGTGCTGGAAACCCTGGTGGTGGACGGCCCGGAAGGCTACAGCCTAATGCCGGAAGATCGTTACGGACAGATGCGCAATGTCTGGTTCCTGCCCAGCTGCCCAACCCTGCTCCGCTGGCTGGACCGCACCGGTTTTCGCAATGCCCGCGTGGTGGATGTCAGTGACACCAGCACCGATGAGCAAAGAACCACGGACTGGATGCGTTTCAACTCGCTGACTGACTTCCTCGATCCTGAGGATCCCTCGAAAACCGTCGAAGGCTACCCGGGCCCGAAACGGGCAACCATCATCGCCGAGAAGCCCTAGTGTCCCGTCTGGTTCAGACACAAAAAAACCGCCTGAAGCTTTCGCCTCAGGCGGTTTTTTCGCTCTGCCCTTATTCCCCGAAAGGATGGCGCAGAGTGATGGTCTCTACCCGGTCCGGACCGGTGGAGATAATATCGATCGGCGCTTCGATCTGCTCTTCCAGGAAGCGAATGTACGCCTTGGCGTTTTCCGGCAGCTGCTCAACACTGGTCAGCCCCACGGTGCTGTCGCTCCAGCCCGGCAGCTCTTCATAAATCGGTTCGATATACTTGTAACGGTCACAACCGATAGGCGGCCGGAATATTTCACCCTCCGGAGTCTTGTAACCCACACAGACTTTCACCGTTTCCAGGCCATCCAGCACGTCGAGTTTGGTCAGGCAGATACCGGAGACGCTGTTGATCTGGATCGCATGACGCAAAGCAACTGCATCAAACCAGCCACAACGGCGTGAACGGCCAGTAGTGGTGCCGATTTCATTGCCTTTGACCGCCAGGTGCTGGCCCATGTCGTCAAACAATTCGGTCGGGAAAGGCCCGGAGCCAACACGGGTGGTGTAGGCCTTGGTGATGCCCAGAACATAGTCCAGGAACAACGGGCCGAATCCGGAGCCTGTGGCAGTGCCACCCGCCGTTGTATTGGAGGACGTCACAAACGGATAGGTACCCAGGTCGATGTCCAGCAGCGAGCCCTGAGCGCCTTCAAACAGGATATTCTCACCACGCTTGCGATAATCATGCAGAATATCGGTCACATCAGCGGCCATTGGCAGAATCTCTTCGGCCATCTGCTTGAGCTCTGCCACGGCAGCGTCAATGTCTTCCGCTTCTTCCTTGAAGTACTCGGTCAGGATGAAGTTGTGATAGGACATGATCTCCCGCAGGCGGGTCTCGAACTCTGCCGGGTCGCACAGGTCGCCCAGGCGCAGGCCGCGGCGGGATACCTTGTCTTCGTAGGCCGGGCCGATACCACGGCCGGTGGTCCCGATCTTGTCGACGCCACGGGCCCGTTCACGGGCCTGGTCGATGCGCACGTGAGTGCGGAGGATAACCGGGCAGGCCAGGCTGATTTTCAGGCGATCGCGAACGGCCACGCCATTGGCTTCCAGTTCACGTACTTCCTTGAGCAACGCTTCCGGGGAAAGTACGACGCCGTTACCGATGAGGCACAGGACATGTTTCCGGAGGATACCGGAAGGAATCAGGTGCAAGGCCGTTTTCTTGCCTTCGATAACCAGCGTATGGCCTGCATTGTGGCCGCCCTGAAAACGGGCCACCGCCGCGACCTTGTCGGTCAGAAGGTCAACAATCTTGCCTTTGCCTTCATCACCCCACTGGGTGCCCAGCACAACAACGTTTTTACCCATGATTCTCTCTCGTATCCGGCGGCCCGCAGGCGAACGCCTTTAAAATTTAGCAAAGAAAAATTCGGACAACACAACACCAGACAGTTCAGTCCAGCGCTACCACCACCCATTTTCCGTCTCGTTTGACCAGCTGCCGGTCGCAGCCACGCGCGGCCGGATTTGTATCCGTATCTTCAGGTAGCGCACGAATCACCGTCTCGGTCATCCGGAGACCGGAAATTACGCCTTCTAACGCAGTGTCCTTGTCCGCTGGCGCCCAGATAGCACCGAAACGGTTGTAAGCCCGTTCTCCCAGCGCAACCAGTGCGCGGATATCAAGACTGAAACCGGTCGCCGGACGGGCCCGCCCGAAATCGCTGCCAATTGCATCGTAACGGCCGCCCTTGGCAACAGAATCACCGTGGCCGGGCACATAAGCGGCAAACACCAGGCCAGTGTGGTAGTTGTAACCGCGGAGCTCGCAGAAATCGAAGCCCAGGCTGACTTCCGGATAATCCCGTTCAAGCATTTCTACAACCCGGGCCATTTGCTCCAGGGCTGCATCCAGTGCCGTCGAAGCGCCGCCAAGAATACGACGGGCCGCTTCCAGAGCGTCAACACCACCACTTACCCGGGCCAACTCACGAAGCCGGGCACCGGCAGAACCCGGCGCGCAGTCACCCAACAGGCGATCCAGTTCCGGCACTGATTTGCGCGCCATGGCGTCAAACACGGCTTCTTCGGTATTGCGGTCAAAACCGGCTTCGGTAATCAGGCTTTCGTAAATAGACACATGAGCCAGGTCCAGGTGTACCCGGCGCAGTCCGGAGACCCGCAGCGCCTCAAGCATCAGACTGATCACTTCCAGATCGGCGGCTTCGGAGGTGCTGCCGAACAATTCACACCCGGCCTGAATCGGCGTACGCCCGGTCAGCATATGCTGCGGCCGGGTATGCAGAACATGGCCCGCATAACACAGGCGGGTGATGCCCTCGTCACCCAGTGTATGGGCGTCTATGCGGGCAGCCTGTGGGGTCATGTCGGCACGTACGCCCATCATCCGGCCGGTCAGCTGATCAGTGAGCTTGAAAGTCTGAAGCTCCAGATCGTGACCGGTGCCAGTAAACAGCGATTCGAGGTATTCAATCAGCGGGGGAATTACCAGCTGGTAGCCCCAGCGCTGGC
>JAVLAV010000060.1:0-18279 GCA_031580735.1 Marinobacter sp. | reverse complement strand
GGTCGCGTGTGGACCAATTGCTACCATCAGTACCCGGCTCACGCTGCCTTCGGTGGCTACAAGAAGTCCGGTGTTGGTCGCGAAAACCACAAGATGGCTTTGGACCACTATCAGCAGACCAAGTGCATGCTGGTAAGTTACGACACCAACCCGCTTGGTTTCTTCTGAGTCTGTAAACGGTAACAGGGATTGTCTGAAAGGACCCTTCGCCTTATTGCACATGGATGTGCGTTTTTTGAGCCCGGCCTTTTCCGGGCTGCTCCTCCCGGAGCACGGGATTAGTGAATACTCTCCTTTGGCCCTTCCCCGGGGCCTTTTTTATGCCTTATCGAAATGTCTCACCATATTCGTTTACCTGGCAGCATTGTCCAATAGCCTGCCTGTGTGCCTGTGTGCCTGTGTGCCTGTGTGCCTGTGTGCGACTGGTCTGGCCAGTGCAGAATCTTGTATGGAAGGTTTTCAGATAGCGGGTAGGGCAACGCCCGGACTCAGGTCCGGGTCGCGTCGGTAGCGAGGATGAGTGCCTCCTTCTTCTGCTTTTTATTGCGAATGATGGCGTCGACACACTGGTCCGGGTCTCGAAGAATAACCACACACTCGAGGCATTGAATGCATTCGTCGTAATCGATACGCCCATCTTTGCGAATGGCGTTAATGCCGCATTCATTCTTGCAGTGCTGGCAGGGCTTGCCGCAGCGATCAATCCGTTTCAGCCAACTGAACAGTCGGAATCGTCCAAGTACGGCAAGACCGGCGCCGAGTGGGCAAAGGTAACGGCAGTAAAACTTGTGTATGAACATGCCCAGTAGCAGTAACGCCACGGCATAAAGCACAAACGGCCAGTGGCGGACAAACATCAGCGTGATGCTGGTTTTGAAGGGCTCTACTTCAGCCAGTGTTTCGGCCAGCGTGAGTGAATAGAAGGCGGTGCCTACCAGCCCGAGCAGAATCGGGTATTTGATCAGAATCAGCCGACGGTGCCAGCGCTCCGGTATTTTCAATTGCCGGAAATGGAGCTTCTGGCCGAGCCAGGAAAGCATTTCCTGAAGTGCGCCGAATGGGCACAGCCAGCCACAGAACAGCCCCCGGCCCCAGATGAACAGGGTAATAAAGGTATAGGTCCAGAGAATAAAGATGACGGGGTCCAGCAAGAAAACGTCCAGAGAGAAGCCATCCCGAATGGCCAGAAGCACGGTGTAGATGTTCACCACTGAAAGCTGTCCCTGGGCGTAAAAGCCGATGAAAAACAGGGTGAAAAACAGGAATCCCCAGCGAAACCGGCGTACCAGTTTAGGATGTCGGGTCAGGGTCTTCTGGCGTGCGAAGAAGACCGTCAGCAGCACAAGTGAGGTCGTTAACAGCGCAATCTGCCACCACCGTTCCTTCCACAGCCCTATCCACGCAGGCTCGCGGTTATCGGCCTTGTGAGGCTTGACCTCAACCGTCTCAAACAGCTCTTCGGGAAAGCTGACCGGCATCGCGAACTGTGCACTGTCAGTAATCAGGTGGTTTCTTCGCAGTGCAACCTCAAGGCTGAAGGTAGACTCCACTCCCGGGTTGAATCCCGCGTTCCCGCCCAGCCGGAACAGGTTGATGGCTGCCATTTCCGGCGCACCGGGGGCTGCCAGCTTTTGTGCCGGTTCCAGCCAGTTCAGATCACGCATTTCGGTGGACAGATTGTTCTGATCAAGGCGAATACGGGATGGTGTGCTTCCGGGAGTAAAGTCAGGGCCGATATGCGGGTAGAGTCCTTTCGACATCACCATCATGACCTTGCCGCGACCGGCGAGGCGTTCCCGGAACGCCTGGTACTGTTCCTTGCCCAGCAGATTGATTCCGACCATCGGAGAGTTCATGTAGGCGAAGAAGACTTCAGCGAAAGGTTCATCATCCTCCGTGGTCGTCAGGTCTATCGGATAATCGGATAACGGTCGCGATAGCCTGTTTTCAACTGCATCGGTTGTGATGGTGGTTTTATGTATATAGCCGCGCTCCAGCATCTGATCCCAGGTCAGGGGTTCATAGAGCTCCTGACGGGCGCGGGTTGGAGGTTCCTGGCTGAATCCTGACAGTTTCTTCCGTGCCACCTGCAGTGCCGAAGACAGCACGGTATCGTTGATGATCAGAACGGAGATGGTGGCTTTGCTGACACCGTCAAAATACACCTGGTCTCCGGTGGCGGTGTTCCCTGCACGGCGGGAGGTCTGCACAATAATCTGATCCGACAGGGAGCGCCCTTCATACTGTTCAACGAACTCCATTAATGGTTCTTCGCCAAGGCCATAGAGGAATACCGGTTCGTGGTGATCGAGTACCCGCACGCCGGTAAAGCGTCCCCTGGTGTCCAGTCCGATCATCATGGCGATCGGCTGGCCCGAATAGCCCTGGATCGGCGCCAGGTCGGTAGAAATGTAGGCGTACCCGAGCAGCTCCTGTAACTGGTAGACGGGATAGACGGGCAGGTCCGCCAGTTTGTCTTCAATAACGGTGGCGGAGGGGAACAGCTCCTGAATAAGGTGCCGGACGTGTTCCGGGGGTTCGGCTTGTGCCCCTTGAAATGAAAAGCAAAGGACAAGTACAAGCAGCAGGCGAGCGGCCATGAGAGAGGTCTCCAGAAGTTATTATTGTGCTTCTCTCATGGTATGGAGGCGGGCATTTGCCTCAATGCAACCTCGGAGCTAAAGGCTTGCTACTTTAAGTCGCCGAAAAACGGTCCCAAAGTACCATATAGGCTGTCCGTTTCTGTGATTAGCATGAATGTGTACCGATGGCACAAACCACCGGTGCCTATACATGTAACGCACTAATAATCACGACAAGAGGTGAGCACCATGTGGACCAAGCCAGCTTATGAAGACCTTCGCATTGGTTTTGAAGTAACCATGTACTTTGCCAATCGCTGAGTAGTGGGCAGCCAGTCCTTGCGGCTGGCTGTTTCTCCAGGAGGTCGTCCATGCAGATTCGTATCCTGGGCTCTGGAGCGGGAGGTGGTTTTCCGCAGTGGAACTGTAATTGCCGCAACTGCGCCGGTTTCCGTAAAGGCACTCTCAACGCTCAAGCCCGAACCCAGTCGTCCATTGCCATCAGCGAAGACGGTGAGCGCTGGATTCTGTTTAACGCATCCCCCGATATCCGGGCTCAACTGGCCAGTTTTCCGGCCATGCAACCGGCTCGCGCCCTTAGGGATACCGGCATTTCTGCCATTGTTCTGATGGACAGCCAGGTCGACCACACCACGGGATTGCTGTCCCTGCGCGAGGGCCTGCCACTTGATGTCTGGTGTACTCGCCAGGTGCACGACGATCTGAGTACCGGATTCCCCCTTTTTGAAATGCTTCGCCACTGGAACGGCGGGCTGAACTGGCGTGAGATTGAAGCCAGTGAGCAAACATCGTTTACCATTCCCTGCGCCCCGTCGCTGGAACTGACCACCATTCCGCTGCTGAGCAATGCGCCGCCATATTCTCCAAGGCGGGATAATCCGCATCCGGGCGACAATATCGGCCTGTTCATTCGCGATGCCCAAACCGGCAGAACCGTACTTTACGCGCCAGGCCTGGGCCAGCCAGACAACCGCATAAAAAGCTGGATGAAGCAGGCGGATGTGCTGCTGGTGGATGGCACGGTGTGGCACGACGACGAAATGATTCGCCAGGAAGTGGGCACCAAGACCGGTCAGCAGATGGGACACCTGGCCCAGGCCGGAGAGGGCGGCATGATCGAGTTGCTTGATTCCATGCCGGCCAGCCGGAAGATCCTGATTCATATTAATAATACCAATCCGATCCTTGATGAAGACTCGCCCGAGCGAGCCGAGCTGGCAGAGCACGGCATCGAGGTTTCCCGGGATGGCATGGACATCGACCTTTGAGGCCCACCATGAACGCCAAAGCCCATACGCCAATGAACCGCGACGACTTCGAACAGGCCCTGCGAGCGAAGGGCGCCTACTACCATATACACCATCCTTATCATCGGGCGATGTATGGCGGTCGATGTACTCCCGAACAAATTCGTGGGTGGGTGGCCAACCGTTACTATTATCAGATCAAGATTCCCCAGAAGGACGCCGCGATCATGGCCAACTGCCCTGACGCCTCGGTGCGACGGCTTTGGCTTCAACGGATTCTGGACCACGACGGCCATGACGGCGATGTCGGTGGTATCGAAGCCTGGCTTCAACTGGCCGAAGCAGTCGGACTGACCCGTGAAGAGGTGATTGATCAGCGCCACGTGTTGCCGGGAGTACGGTTTGCGGTGGATGCCTATGTTAATTTTGCCCGTCGAG
Organism: Marinobacter sp.; assembly: GCA_031580735.1. Taxonomy (GTDB): domain Bacteria; phylum Pseudomonadota; class Gammaproteobacteria; order Pseudomonadales; family Oleiphilaceae; genus Marinobacter. The sequence goes on along the minus strand of JAVLAV010000060.1, from coordinate 13,991 downwards.
CCACCTGGCAGGAAGCGGCCTGTTCGTCACTGACGGAACTGTTTGCCCCGGAGATCCACCAATCCCGCCTGGATAGCTGGCCGGACCATTACCCGTGGATCGAGGAGGACGGCTACCGGTACTTCCGCAAGCGTTTGTCAGAGGCTCGGCGGGATGTGGAGCATGGCCTGAGTATTACGCTTGATCATTTTGTAACCGAAGCAGACCAGGCGCGGGCATTTGAGATTCTGCAATTCAAGCTGGATATCCTCTGGACCATGCTGGATGCCATGTCCATGGCCTACGTGCATAACACGCCTCCCTATCACACGGTGACCGACCAGCAGGTGTGGCACCGGGGGCTTTAAGGAGATTGCCATGCAGACAATTCCGCGACTGCGCCGTGGCTTTCGTTTCCAGTGGGAGCCGGCCCAGCAGGGTTATGTGCTGCTTTATCCGGAAGGTATGGTCAAGCTCAACGGCAGTGCCGGCGCGATTCTGGCAGAAGTGAACGGCGACCAGACCACACCGGAAATTGTGGCCGCACTGGAACAACAATTCCCGGATGCCGGCCCGCTGGCCGACGATGTGGATGAATTTCTGGCCGAAGCAACCCGGCAACACTGGATTGAATGGGTATGAGCAACACCACCAACACCGTGGGGCCGCCACTCTGGCTGCTGGCAGAGCTGACGTACCGTTGCCCGCTGCAGTGTCCTTACTGTTCCAATCCGCTGGACTATGCCCAGACGGAGCAGGAACTCTCCACCGATCAATGGCTGGATGTGCTGCGCCAGGGTCGTGCCCTGGGAGCTGCCCAGCTGGGTTTTTCCGGCGGTGAACCGCTGGTGCGTCAGGATTTGCCGGAATTGATTGCCGGTGCGCGGGAGCTGGGCTATTACACCAACCTGATCACCTCGGGCCTGGGGCTGACCGAGGCCAAGGTGCAGGCCTTTGCCGAGGCGGGGCTGGATCATATTCAGGTGAGTTTTCAGGCCTCTGATCCGGAGCTGAATAACGCGGTGGCCGGTTCCCGCAAGGCCTTTGACCAGAAACTGGCCATGGCCAGGGCGGTCAAGGATGCCGGTTACCCGATGGTGCTCAACTTCGTTATTCATCGCCACAACATTCACCAGATGAATGACATACTGGCGCTGTGTGAAAACCTGGGAGCCGACTACGTGGAGCTGGCCACCTGCCAGTATTACGGCTGGGCCTTTGCCAACCGGGAAGGGTTAATGCCGTCAAAAGCTCAATTGGTGAAGGCTGAGGCAGAAGTAAACCGGTATCGCTCGGAACAGCAGGAACGGAATCATCCGATGAAGGTGATCTTCGTAACCCCGGATTACTACGAGGAGCGACCCAAGGCCTGCATGAATGGCTGGGGTAACCTGTTCCTGACCGTGGCGCCGGATGGCACCGCCTTGCCCTGCCACAGTGCCCGCTTGCTGCCCATCGAGTTTCCCGATGTACGGACCAGTTCTCTGGAGCATATCTGGTACCACAGCCCCGGTTTCAACCATTATCGGGGCGACAGCTGGATGCCGGAACCTTGTCGTTCCTGCGATGAAAAAGACAAGGACTTCGGTGGCTGTCGCTGCCAGGCGTATCTGTTGACTGGCAATGCCGATAACGCGGATCCGGTTTGTGACAAGTCGCCTCACCATGATCGGGTGCTGGCGGCACGAACGGCGGCGGATCACGCCACGGCCGGGCTTGACGACCTGATGTATCGCAATGTCCACAATTCCCGTCTGCTCTACCGGGGATAACCCGATATCGGCCAGAGAGGCCTGTGAGGGATTCCGGCAGTGTGCGGAACTGCAGGTCTGCGGTCAGTCGGCGTTCTGGCTGGCCTCGGAGCCTTCAGAAGGTGTCGTCTGTCTCTGGCAATCAGATGCCCGGGGCACCCGACGGCTGGACACCGGGCCGGGCAGTATTCGCAGCCAGTTGAATGGCTACGGTGGCGGGGCCTATGCCGTGCTGCCTGAGTTTCTTTGCTGGGTCGCGGGTGATCAGAGAATCTGGATCCTGAATCGCCGGACTGGCAATCGATCGGTATTGATTGATGAACCGGGAGCCGTTTGGGGCGGCCTGGTTGCTGATGCTGCCCGTCATCGGTGGCTGGCTGTGCGGGAAAACGGAGGCTGCCAGTCGCTCATTGCTGTCGAACCCACCGGACGAACGCAGACTCTCCATCAAGGGCAGGACTTCTATAGTGCGCCAGCGATCAGTGAAGACGGCCGGGAGGTTGCCTGGGTCAGCTGGCAGTTGCCGGATATGCCCTGGGTGCGAACCCGACTCTGGACGGCACGGTTTGATGATGACGGAGATCTGGTGGCTGCCCGGTTTATGGTGCCGCCTGCTGATGGTTCTGTTCAGCAACCCCGGTATGTTGGCAGCCAGCTTTGGGTGATGTCGGATCATCAGGGCTGGTGGCAGCCCTGGCACGTGGTTACCGATGGCGGCCGGGATCTCTGGCAGCGGGTGGATGTTCCGGATCTGGACCATGCCAATGCCCCCTGGCAACTGGCCGAACGCCATGCCTGCCCGTTGCCCTCCGGCGGCTGGGCGCGTGTTCGTTACCAGCAGGGAGTTGGCGAGTTGTGGCTGGGCGGAAGTGAACGCGAGCAACGTGTTGCCGGGGATTTTACCGACTTTCGCGCCCTGAGTACGCGGGCGGATAAGCTTCTGTGCATCGCCCGAAGCCCGGACAAGCTGGATAGTGTGATTGAGATCTGCCCCGGAACCGGTCGGGTTGTTACCCTGTCTGGCGGTGAAACGCCTCTTTCATCAGCGACCCTTGTCCGGCCCGAATCCGTTATGGCGCCGGCCAGCAATGAAGGTGGCCTCCCGGTACAGGGTTTTTTGTACTCACCTCGTGGGGACTCTCCCGAACCTCCGCCATTGATTCTGGTTGCCCACGGCGGCCCCACATCCGCTGCCTATGCCACCTATAACCCACAGGCGCAGTTCTGGTGTCAGCGGGGATTTGCTGTGGTGGAAGTGAACTATACCGGCAGCAGTGGATTTGGCCGGGCTTATCGCCAGTCCCTGGCGGGCAACTGGGGAATAGCGGATGTGGCGGATATGTTTCGCATGGCTGATCATCTGGTGCGCCTGGGCTGGGCAGATCCAGACCGACTGTTCATTCAGGGTCGCAGTTCCGGGGGGTATACGGCCTTGATGGCAGCCGCTTCCGGCGGAGCCCGGCTGGCGGGCCTGGCCAGCCTGTTCGGGGTGACCGACCCGATGCGGTTAAAGGCGGCAACGCACCGGTTTGAATCTGGCTATCTGGACTGGCTGCTTGGCGCGCCGGGGCCTGATGGAAAAAACTGGCGTTGCCGCACGCCAGCGCTTATGGCCAGCGATATCAATTGCCCGGCAATCTTCTTCCAGGGCAGGCAGGACCGTATCGTGGTGCCGGAGCAGACGCGCACTATGGTGCAGGCCCTGCGGGCATCAGGAAAAACGGCTGAGTTCCAGTGCTTTGACGACGAGGGCCATGGTTTTCGCAGAACCGACAACCAGGCCAGAGTTCTGGAATGTCTGTGGCGTTTCTATTCCCGGCTGCCAGAGGGGTAAGCTTGTAACTAAAAGGTGAATGAAGCCCCGGAAAGCTTGGGTTAGACTATCGATCATTTTTATAACAATAAGCCGGTTGCTTCAGATCACCATGAATTACGATATATCCTCACTGCGCAAATTTGTCTCGCCTGAAATCGTTTTCGGTGCGGGCGCCCGTCGTTCTGTCGCCAATTTTGCGAGCAATCTGGGGGCTCGTCATGTGTTCCTGGTTTCTGATCCCGGGGTGGCCGCTGCCGGCTGGGTTGGCGAGATCGCAACCCTGCTGACAGAAGCAGACATCCGGTGCACGATTTTTACCGCGATATCCCCGAACCCGAAAGTGGATGAGGTCATGGCGGGGGCAGAGCTGTATCGCAACAGCCAGTGCGACGTCATTGTTGCCATTGGCGGCGGCAGCCCGATGGATTGCGCCAAGGGTATCGGCATTGTTGCTACTCATGGTCGCAGCATTCTTGAATTCGAGGGGGTTGATACCATCACCAACCCGCCACCCCCGTTAATTCTGATTCCGACCACCGCCGGCACCTCGGCCGATGTGTCCCAGTTTGCGATCATTTCCGACCCCAATCGCCGTTTCAAGTTCTCCATTATCAGCAAAGCGGTGGTGCCGGATGTCTCCCTGATTGACCCGGAAGTCACCGAAACCATGGACGCCTACCTCACCGCGTGCACGGGTGTTGATGCGCTGGTTCATGCCATCGAGGCCTTTGTGTCGACCGGCAGTGGTCCTTTAACGGACACCCACGCGCTGGAGGCTATTCGTCTGATCAACCGCAATCTCGAGCCTCTGGTGGCGAACCCTTCTGACCCGGTGCTTCGTGAACAGATTATGCTGGCCTCCATGCAGGCCGGCCTGGCCTTCTCGAACGCTATTCTTGGTGCCGTGCATGCTATGTCGCACAGCCTGGGCGGGTTTCTGGATCTGCCTCATGGCCTGTGTAACGCGCTGTTGCTTGAACATGTGGTTGCCTATAACTTTTCATCAACAGAGGACCGTTTCCGTCGCGTGGCGGAGGCCATGAACATCAATACCCGTGGCATGGCCAATGCCCAGGTGAAAAAAAGGCTGATGGCCAGGATTATCGAGCTCAAGAAAAATGTGGGTCTTGAGGCCCGGTTGCAGCAACTGGGGGTGACTGTCTCTGATATTCCGTACCTTTCAGGGTATGCCTTGAGGGATCCCTGTATCCTGACCAACCCAAGGAAGTCTTCGCTCCGAGATGTCCAGGTTGTCTATGAAGAAGCGCTCTGATCATCCGGACAGCGGGTACGATATAGGAGACCTGCTCGGCCTCGGGCAGCAATCGGTTCGCAAGAACTATTACCCGGCTCTTCAGGATCGTATTGAAGAGCTGGAGCAGGAACGTAACCGCTACAAGTGGCTGTTTGAAAATGCCCTGCATGGCATATTTCAGGCGAACCTGCGCGGCGGGTTCCTGGCCTGCAATTCCGCCATGGCCCGTCTGTGCGGTTACGACAGCCCCGAGCATCTTCTGGCTGGGGTGGTTCGTCTGCGAGAACAGTTGTTCTGCCGTTCCGCTGAATTCGACACCATTCGCCAGGAACTGTTGGATTACGGCAGCCTGAGCGCCCGGGAGACCACCCTTTTACGGGCGGATTATACGCCCGTTCATGTGGCGATAACGCTCCTGCGACGGCCGGATCTGGGGCCGGAAATCGTCGAAGCCTTTGTGGCCGATATTACCGAGCGTGTTCAGGCCCGGGAGAAGTTGGAGCAACTGAATGCAGAACTCGAGCAGCGGGTGGCAGAGCGGACCGAGGCTTTACAGAGTGCGAACACGGACCTGCATTATCAGATAGAGGAACGCGAGAAGGTCGAGCAGGAATTGGTGGTGGCGGTGGATGCCGCGAAGGAAGCCAACCGTAGCAAGGATAAATACCTTGCGGCGGCGAGCCACGATTTGCTGCAGCCGCTTAATGCTGCCCGCCTGATGGTCTCGGCACTTCAGGACAGTGATCTGCCGGACAAACAGGGTCGCATGGCACAGCAGGCTCATCGAGCCCTTGAGGGCGCCGAGGAATTGCTGACGGACCTGCTCGATATTTCCAAGCTTGACCAGCAGGCCATGAATCCCGACTTTGCCCACGTTAATGTGCAGGACATGGTGTTAGGCCTCGGGGAGGAATTTTCCGCCATGGCGGCCGGCAAGGGTCTCGATTTCAGAATCCGGAGCTGTCCGGCGGTCGTTCCCACCGATCAGAGAATGCTGGTCCGCATAATTCGTAATTTGCTCAGTAATGCTTTGCGGTATACCAATGCCGGCGGCATTGTTCTGGCATTACGCAAAAGAGCCACTCACCTGGTTGTTGAAGTATGGGACACAGGGATAGGCATCGAGCAGTACAAGCTGAAGGATATTTTCACCGAGTTTCATCAGTTATTGCCTCAGGGAACCGGTGGGCGACAGGGTGTCGGTCTTGGCCTGGCCATTGTTGAGCGCATGGTGCGTATTCTGGGTTACCGGATAGACGTCAGTTCCCGCCCGGGGCAGGGCTCCAGATTCCGGATCAGCATTCCACTTGAGGCGGTTGTCGAGCAGCATTCAGTGCCGGAGCCGGCTCCGCCCGTCATGGTTGACGAGCTTGATGGCACCGTTGTTATGGTGGTTGAAAACGAAGCTGTGGTGCTCGAAAGCATGGTGGCGCTTCTGGAGCAGTGGCATTGTGTGGTTCTGGCCACCGGGTCTGCAGAGGAGGCAATCACATTACTGGATGACGGGCTTGACCCCGACATCATACTTGCCGATTACCACCTCGATTTAAACAGAACCGGCCTTGATGCTATTGAGGCTATCCGGCAACACGCTGCCCGGGATATTCCAGCCGCCATCATCACAGCAGATCGTAGCGATGACATCAGAAGATTGATACGAGCCCGGAGCCTGCCACTACTGAATAAACCGGTAAAGCCGAACCGACTCAGGGCGTTACTCGGCAGCTTGCATGGCGAGACCTGATGTGTGGCAACAAGACAGCTACACTTGATTGTATCAACGTTATCGAAAGGAGGTTGTGTGAGCGAATTCAGAACGGAAAAAGACAGCCTGGGTGAAGTGAAAGTACCGGCTCAGGCGCTTTGGGGCGCCCAGACCCAACGTGCAGTCGACAACTTCCCGGTCAGTGGCCAGGCCATGCCGCCGGCATTCATCAGCGCTGTGGCTCAGATCAAGTGTGCGGCGGCCCAGGCTAATGCGTCGCTGGGCCTGTTGGGTACGGATCTGAGGGAAGCCATTGTAAAGGCCTGTCAGCGGGTATCTGAAGGTGAGTTTGCCGATCAGTTTCCGGTTGACCGATACCAGACCGGCTCTGGCACCAGTACCAACATGAACGTGAACGAAGTGGTGGCTTCCATCTGCCGGGAGCAGGGTGTGGACGTGCACCCGAACGACCACATCAACATGAGCCAGAGCTCCAATGATGTCATCCCCACTGCGATTCATGTCAGTTCCTTTCTGGCGGTGAAAGAACAGTTACTGCCGGCTATCTCGCACCTGCGGGGTGTGATCTACGAGCGTGAAGCGGAATTGCTGGATCAGGTTAAAACCGGTAGAACCCATCTGATGGATGCCATGCCGGTCACCATGGGCCAGGAATTGCGAACCTGGGGTGAGCAACTGGCAGCCGTGGAGCGTCGTCTTGAGCAGGCTTGCAAGGAACTCTCAGCATTGCCCCAGGGTGGCACTGCCGTGGGTACCGGAGTGAACGCCGATGAGGAATTTGCAGGGCAGTTCATCAAGTTCCTGAAGATCAATACCGGCCATTCTTTCCGCTCAATGGACCACAAGTTTGTGGGTCAGAGTGCGGTGGACGGCCCTGTAGCCCTGTCAGCGCAACTGCGGGGTGCCGCAGTGGTCCTGACCAAAATTGCCAACGATCTGCGCTGGATGAACAGCGGGCCGATTCACGGCCTGGCAGAGATCAGCCTGCCGGCACTGCAGCCGGGCAGCAGTATCATGCCGGGCAAGGTCAATCCGGTGATTCCGGAATCGGTGGCCATGGTCAGCGCCCAGGTAATGGGGCTGGACAGCGCCGTGGCGATTGCTGGGCAGTCCGGTAATTTCCAGCTGAATGTGATGTTGCCTCTGGTGGGCGCCAACCTGCTGGATATGACGTCTCTGCTGACCAATGCCTCCGGTATTCTCGCGGACAAAGCCATGGCGGGCTTCACCGTTAATGCTGACAACCTGAATGCTGGCGTAGGGCGGAATCCGGTGCTGGTGACTGCACTTAATCCGGAAATTGGTTACAGCCTGGCCTCTGACATTGCCAAGGAAGCCTATGCCAGTGGTCGGGCAGTCATTGATGTGGCCGAGGAGCGCAGTGGCCTGAGTCGCGAACGCCTGGAGCAGTTGATGGACCCGCTCAAGCTGACGCGTGGAGGCCTGACGGAGTAACCTGGCAATTTGACGGGCCTGGCCACACCGGGGAGATCAGCCCTTGCTGCTGTCACTGGAACTGTTTGTGATGCTGGTTCTGGCTAACGGTTCGCCGGTGGTCATGGCCTGGCTGTTGCGCCAGAGAGGGGTCTGGCCAGTGGATGGTGGCCGGCTCTGGCGCGATGGACGCCCGGTATTCGGCCCCAGCAAAACCTGGCGAGGGCTGGTTGCCGGAGTGCTGTCGTGTCTACTGTTTGCAGCCTTTGCCGGAACAGGCTGGGAGTTCGGAGCATTGTTCGGGCTGCTGGCGCTGTCCGGAGATTTGATCAGCAGCTTTGTGAAACGGCGAATGGGGCTCAGGGCCAGTGCCCGGGCGACCTGGCTGGATCAGTTACCGGAATGCATACTGCCGATGGTATTGGCGTGGTTCTGGTTGCCGCTGACCTGGTGGCAGGGCATGGCAGTGGTCATACTTTTCGCACTCTCCAACATCCTGATCTCGCCCTTGTTGTTCCGGCTGGGCATCCGCAACCAGCCGCACTGAACCGTTATTCCGGGCCGCGCGTCAGCGTGTGAATGGTGACTTCCGGCGGACAGTTCAGGCGAACATTCAGTACCGATGTTCCCGCCCCCGGTGAGGTATAACCCTGCATGCCGTTCACCCGCCATGGCCCGCGCCCGAGGCGGCGAGGGCAGTCAGAATCCAGCGTTAGCGGAATACCCCCGGGCAGGCAAAGCTGGCCGCCATGGGTATGGCCGCACAGAAAGATGTCGTAGCCTGCATGGGCGGCCTCACGCCAGATCTCGGGTGTATGACTCAACAGCAGGCTGACTCCTCCAGTCGGGATGTCATCGCCGGCACGATGCAGGTTGTGGGCCTTATAGTAGTGGGCATCATCGACACCGGCCAGGTAAAGCTTCTGCTGTTCTCGTTGCAGCGGCACCATCTCGTTCATCAGTAATTTGTAGCCCATGTCTTCCATCGCCGGGACCATGCGCACGCTGTCGTGATTGCCCAGGACCGCGTAGGCATCGCCATGAATGGCCTTGCGCAACCGGGCCATGCCATCGAGAGCATTCTCTATCGGTCCCCAGGTGCGTTGGCGGTAGTCTCCGGTCAAGACACAGAGGTCGTAGTCCAGGGGCTGTATCTGCCTGATGACTGCCTGCAGGTTCTCTTCATCCATATCCACGTGCAGGTCGGTCAGGTGCAGTATCCGCAAGCCTTCGAAGGCCTCCGGCAGGTCAGGCAGAACAAAGACATTGTTTGCCGTAGTCAGTGTGCGGCTATTAGTGCGCGCCCGACGAAGCAGGCCGGTGGCCTGCAGGCAGAAACGGATCAGGCGGGGTGCGCTGGTCAGATTTTCCAGGTGGAAGGAGCGGTGGTCACGGCCGAAAACCCGGGCTTCCGTTTCCTCCTCAATGCCCAACCTCTGGCGCGCATGAACCGGGCCAAGCCGGAGGCTCAGGCGGTACTGCAGTAGTTCATCCGGCTTTTCTGGTGCGTGCGCCCTTGCTGACATTGTATTGCTCCTGATATCGGGCGGGAATCAGCCAGGCGGAATAGCCGCGGCCGGCTCCTGATATTCATTATGGTATGCTCACCGGGTACATGCCAACGCTGTCTCAACCAATGATTGGAGCACTGCCATGACTGATGCCTGCAATATTCCGGGTTTAACGGTGCCTCGAAGCCGTTTCCCGATTCCGGAGCATGATCTTACTGCTGAAAACAGTTCAGAAGCGCGGGTCGTTCTGGCGGGCGGCTGCTTCTGGTGTGTCGAGGCCGTATTCCTGGCCCTGGATGGGGTAACCGCAGTGGTCTCGGGCTATGCCGGAGGCAGCGCTGAAACTGCCAACTACGAAGCCGTCTGCACCGGCACAACCGGCCATGCTGAAGCGGTAGAAGTGCACTACGATCCTTCGCGAGTGAGTTTTGGTGAGTTGCTGAAGGTATTTTTTTCGGTTGCCCACGATCCCACCCAACTGGATCGCCAGGGTAATGATGTCGGCCCTCAATATCGCTCCGCCGTATTCTATGAAACCGAAGAGCAGAAACGGGTGACCGAGGCCTATATCCGGCAGTTGGACCAGGCTGGGGTTTATTCAGGGAAAGTTGTTACCAGGCTGGAGCCACTGAACGCGTTTTATCCGGCCGAGAGCCACCATCAGAACTTTGCCGCCCGAAATCCATGGCAGCCATACGTTATGGCGGTCGCCGCGCCCAAAATGGAAAAGCTGGCCAACACCTGGCCTGAGCAAATGAAGCCGGAATACAGCCCGGATGACCCTGACCTGGTCTGAGGAGGATCTTATGACATTATCTGCAGCAGGCTATGACCTGACACCGCTGACAGAAAGCGAAGTGGCCAAGAAAGCGGCCGATCTTACCGCCGAAGAACGGCGCATATTGCTGGACCACGGGACGGAGCACCCGTTTTGCGGAACCCTGCTGGATAATAAACAATCCGGTACCTATTATTGTCGGCTCTGTGATCTGCCGTTGTTCAGCTCTAATTCCAAATTTGATTCCGGCACGGGCTGGCCAAGCTTCTTTCAGCCTTTTGATCCGGACCACATCCGGTATTTGGAAGATGAGAGTCTTGGTATGAAGCGCACGGAAGTTCGCTGCCCGCGTTGCGACAGCCACCTGGGGCATGTGTTCCCGGATGGCCCGCCACCGACCGGGCAACGATACTGCCTGAACTCCACGGCTCTGGTATTTCGGGCCGAAAATTAACTGCAGTTTCCGGTAGCTGCCGCGGATCAGGTTGCGGCAGCTACCACCGTGTAGAACAGGTAACCGGTGTAGCTGGCGTACACGATAACCAGCACACTGCCGTCCACTCTGCTGATGACCTTGCGCCAGCCGGTCAGGCCGAGGGCCATCACCAGCAATCCCAGCGTCAACGCCAGCATCAGGGTCCAGTCCCGGTAGAGTACCTCCGGGTCGACTTTGAGTGGCTCAATAACGGCGGCCAGACCCACGACGGCGAGCGTATTGAAGATGCCTGAGCCCAGAATGTTGCCAAGAATCAGGTCGTGCTCATTCTTTTTGACGGCGGCGATGGCTGATGCCAGTTCCGGCAGGGAAGTGCCAATGGCAACAATCGTCAAGCCGATGATCAGATCGCTGACCCCGAGGCTCTGAGCGATAGTCACGGCGCCCCACACCAGCAGGCGGGAGCTGACAATCAGCAGAACAAGACCGATGACCAGCCATATGACAGCGGTTCTCAGGGGCATCGGGTGGGCAATGATTTCGGCATCGGCTTCGCCGCCAAGCGGGTCTTCTTTGCCCTTGAACCCCTGATAGATTGACCAGCCCATGACGGCAGCGAACACGGCCAGCAGCACCCAGCCGTCCAGGCGAGTGAGTTCACCGTCAAGGAGTTGCGCCCCTGCAATCAGGGTCAGGATGACCAGTAATGGCAGCTCTTTCCGGATAACCTGAGAGTGCACGGCAATCGGTGCAATAATGGCGGTCAGGCCCACGATCAGAGCGATATTGGTGATGTTCGAGCCATAGCCGTTGCCCAGTGCCAGGCCCGGATTGCCGTCAGAGGCTGCCATGGCGGATACCGCCAGCTCCGGTGCCGAGGTTCCGAAACCGATGATGACCATGCCGATCAGCAGAGTCGGCATACCCAGGTGTTTCGCGGTAGCCGCGGCGCCTTCCACAAACCGGTCGGCACTCCAGACCAGCAGGACAAGTCCAACAATAATGGCACCCACTGCCATCAACATAAAAATACCTTAAAGCGCATGTCTTGATGCTCCCCTGCCATCGATAATCAGGCTCAGTAAAAGCCGGCGCATAAGATACCCCATGTTCAGGGTTCCGGTCAGCCTCAACAGGTTTAATTACAGGCAGCCCGTGTTGATCTAACGGTGTAGAACTTAAGTATCAGACTAAAGTGGCGCTGATATTGTTAACAAAAGAAGGGAGAATTGCGGCAAACCACGATAGCTGTAGCGATACATATCAGCTAGCGAGTGCAATTTATTTTCCCGTCAGAATCCGGATAATTGCGCCCAATTTCAGACCGGAAGCAATCGGCAGCGCCCTTAACCTCGCGCCCCGCCGGCTTCCGACAGGCTGCCTTGCTGATCGTGAGGTGGCGACAACAGGCTCAACACTAGTTAGGGTGAAAATCAATGGCCGTTAGACAGGCAGATGTAGTGCTGGTCGGCGGGGGCGTCATGAGCGCTACCCTCGGCATGATGCTCAGGCAACTGGATCCTTCCCTCGACATCGTCATGGTAGAACGTCTGGATCACGTTGCCCATGAGAGTACCGATGGATGGAACAACGCAGGTACCGGTCACGCCGGGTACTGTGAGCTGAACTATACCCCGGAAACCGATGATGGCGATGTGGCCATCGAGCGGGCCTTGAATATCAACGCCCAGTTCGAGCGTTCCTTGCAGTTGTGGTCATATCTGGTGGAGCAGGGCATCCTGCCGGAGCCCTCCAGCTTCATCAATCAGACACCACACCAGAGCTTTGTCTGGGGTGATGACAGCGTGGCATTCCTGAAGCGTCGCTGGGAGCGCCTGAAAGAGCACCACCTGTTCCAGGAGATGGAATACACCGAAAGCCTTGAGGAGCTGGAGGAGTGGATGCCGCTGGTGGTTCGCAATCGTGACCGCAGTGATAAAGTTGCCGCTACCCGCATCAAGCATGGTGCTGACGTGGACTTTGGTTCGCTCACCCGCAGCATGGTCAAGTGGCTGGAAACCCAGCCGAATTTCGAGCTGATGCTTAATTCGCCGGTCACCTACCTTGACCAACGTGACAACGGCAGCTGGATGCTCCGGGTGAAGAACCAGAAGACTGGCGAAGTTACCAAGCTGGAATCCAGCTTTGTGTTCCTGGGCGCCGGCGGCGGCGCGCTGCCGCTGTTGCAGAAATCCGGTATCGAGGAAGCCCGTGGTTATGGTGGCTTCCCGGTGAGCGGCCAGTGGCTGGTCTGCCAGAAGCCCGACATTGTTAAATCCCATAACTCCAAGGTTTATGGCAAAGCGCCGATTGGTGCTCCGCCCATGTCGGTGCCACACCTGGATACGCGGATTATCAACGGCAAGCCAGCCTTGTTGTTTGGCCCGTTTGCCGGTTTCACCACACGTTTCCTGAAACAGGGCTCTGTTTTTGATCTGTTTGGCTCGGTTCGTGCCAACAACCTCAAGCCGATGCTGTCGGTGAGCAAGAACAACATGGACCTGACCCGTTACCTGATCGGTGAGGTGTTCCAGTCTCACAAGGACCGTGTGGATGCCCTGCGTAACTTCTTCCCGGATGCAAAGGAAGAAGACTGGACGCTGCAGATGGCCGGCCAGCGGGTGCAGATCATCAAAGAAGCACCCGGCGGCGGTGGCAAGCTGGAGTTTGGTACTGAAATCGTAGCGGCCAAAGATGGTTCTCTGGCGGCGTTGTTGGGCGCATCTCCAGGGGCCTCTACGGCGGCTAATGCGATGATTGACGTTATTGAACGGTGCTTTCCGGAGAAGATCAAGACCGAGCAGTGGCAGGAACGTATGCGTGAAATCATACCGTCTTACGGGCAGTCACTGGTGGACGATGCCGAACTGCTGGGCAAGGTGCGGGAGAGAACACTGTCGACCCTCAAGCTTCGCTGAGGATCAGGCTGGTCGGCTTCAGCCGGCATTCTGAGATTAAGCGTAAAAACGGGCACCGGGTCATCACTCAGTGCCCGTTTTTTTTACCCGAATGACGGTGCCTGTGCTGAAAAGCTGTTCAAACATCAGGAAGATTCCGATTTCTATGTATAATCGGGCCACGTATTAACAATAAGGGTCTGGTTCAGGCCCTGAGGACCTGCGTTTGAGTGATCAGCAACCGGCCAGCCAAATGCCGACAGTCAACTTTGATGAACTGGTAAGCAAGCTGGATGACGCCATCCAGGCACTGGAAGAAAGCCATTCTGTCGCCAAACTCGGCAAACTTCCGGAGTTGTTCGATATCGCACGGCAGGTGCTTTTGCAACCGGAAGGCTTCAGTGCGAT
>JAVLAV010000005.1:0-63274 GCA_031580735.1 Marinobacter sp. | reverse complement strand
AGCGGCACACAGTATCAAGACTGATTGGTGCGCCTCCCGGATATGTCGGTTATGACCAGGGTGGTTTGCTGACTGAAGCGGTGAGCAAGCAGCCACACTGCGTGCTGCTGCTGGATGAGATCGAGAAGGCGCATCCGGAAGTATTCAACCTGCTGCTGCAGGTGATGGATCACGGTACCCTGACCGACAACAATGGCCGCAAGGCGGATTTCCGTCATGTGATCCTGGTGATGACCACCAACGCCGGTGCTGAAAGTATGGCGAGGCGTTCCATTGGTTTCAGCGAGCAGGACCACAGCAGCGATGGTATGGAAATCATCACCAAGACCTTCACGCCGGAGTTTCGCAACCGTCTGGATGGCATCATCCAGTTCCGGGATTTGCAGAAAGGCACCATCACCCACGTGGTGGACAAGTTCCTCACCGAGTTGCAGGCGCAACTGGATGAGAAGCACGTGGTACTGCATGTCGACGAAGACGCCAAGGTCTGGCTGGCAGAGAAGGGCTATGATGTGACCATGGGTGCCCGGCCCATGGCCCGGCTGATTCAGGACAAGATCAAGCGGCCGCTGGCTGAGCAGATCCTGTTTGGCAGCCTTTCCGAGAAAGGTGGAGATGTGTTCGTTCACCTTGAGGATGATGAGCTGGTGTTCGAATATGAGAGCGAGCCGGCCGAGGCAGTCTGATGGTCAGCTGAAACAAAAAAGCCCCGCATGAGCGGGGCTTTTTTTTGGATAATGCGACTACGATATTAACGGGCGCGGTAAACGATGCGGCCCTTGCTCAGGTCATACGGCGTGAGCTCAACCTTGACCTTGTCGCCAGTCAGAATGCGGATGTAATTCTTGCGCATCTTGCCGGAAATGTGAGCAGTCACAACATGGCCGTTGCTCAGCTCTACACGGAACATGGTATTGGGAAGGGTGTCGATAATAACGCCTTCCATTTCAATAGCATCTGACTTCGCCATTCAGTAGAAACCTCTCTGGAATACTTTCATGTGATTTTAAATTGCGCAATTTTGCCTGAATTCTTACCGTTTGGCAAAGCTCACTCAGGAATCATCTCGCGCCAATGGCCATCGCGCAGGGCCTCGATGGGTTGGAACCGGGTTTTGTAGCTCATTTTACGACATTCCCTGATCCAGTAGCCCAGATACAGGTGAGGTAATTGACGCTTTCGGGCCTCGTCTATCTGCCAGAGTATGGCCAGGGTTCCCAGGCTGCGGTGTTCCATGTCTGGTGAGAACACGGTGTAGATGGCCGACAGGCCATCGTCCAGCAGATCCAGAGCGGCTAGCCCGATCAGCTCACCGTCCAGGCTCATTTCCAGAAACCAGGAGTCCGTCGCCCCTTCCACCAGAAACGAGGAAAACTGCTCTCTGGACGGCGGATACATGTCACCGTCCCAGTGCCGCTCCTCGATGTAATGGGCATAGAGCTGGTAGTAGCGTTCATCGAAGGCTGCCGGAACCAGTTTACACTGAACGTCACGGTTCTTGCGCAACACCCGGCGCTGATTACGGTCAGCGGTAAATTCATTGACCTTCAGGCGGACCGGCACGCAGGCGTTACAGTTTTCGCAGTGAGGCCGGTAGTAGTGGGAGCCGCTTCGGCGAAACCCCAGAGCGGTCAGCTGGCTGTAGAGTTTTTTATCAACGTGCGCTCTTGGGTCCACAAACATGGTGGTCGCTTCACGGCCTGGCAGATAGCTGCAGTCGTGGGATGGGGTGGCAAAGAATACCAGCGTTCTGAGATTACTCATTCAAACCTCCGGGCCGGGCCACTGCCATGTGAAGTTCCAGTCTGACGTTCCCGGTTTCCGATCCACGCATGCCCTGAGTATAGACAGAAATTCTGCCCTGGGAATGCTTCTCGCGCCCATCGTTAACAGATGATCACTTTCTACCTGACAGTCCATTAACTGGTACCCCCACTCGGTGAGCTGGCGGGCCAGATGCACCATTAATACTTTGGAAGCGTTGGTTTCCAGAGAGAACATGGATTCACCGAAAAAGCAGCGGCCGATGGCGAGGCCATACATGCCTCCGGCCAGCTCACCGTTACGGTTCCAGGCTTCAATGGAGTGAGCGTAGCCCAGCCGGTGGAGGTGCCCATAGGCTGCAATCATGTCGTCGGTTATCCAGGTGCCTTCAGCGCGGGTGCTGGCGCACAGACGAATAACCCGGCTAAAGCACTGGTCAGCGGTGATGCTGAATGTTTGCCGGTTCAGGGTGCGCCGCAAACTTCGGGAAATGTGGATTTCATCGGGCGGCAGTACGCAGCGGGGGTCAGGCGACCACCACAAAATGGGCTGGTCGTCGCTGAACCACGGGAAAATGCCGTTACGATAGGCCAGCAACAGCCGGTCCGGATGAAGGTCGCCACCCAGCGCCAGAAGGCCGTCCGGGTCTTCCAGTGCTTCATCGGCCGGCGGGAACCAGAGCTGGTTCGGGTCAAGCCAGGGTAGCGCAGTCATGGTGTCTTGCAATCAGTCCTGCTGGTCCAGGAACTTCTCGGCATCCAGCGCAGCCATGCAACCGAAGCCGGCGGAGGTAACGGCCTGACGATAGACGTGGTCGGCAACATCTCCGGCTGCAAATACGCCCGGAACACTGGTTTGCGTGGCCATGCCGTTCAGCCCGGACCGGATCTGGATGTAGCCATTTTCCATATCCAGCTGGCCCTCGAACAGGTCAGTGTTGGGTTTGTGACCGATGGCGATAAATACACCGGCAAGCTCAAGATCCCTGGTGCTGCCGTCTTTGGTGCTCTTGATGCGCATGCCGGTAACACCGGTGCCGTCGCCGAGGACTTCGTCCAGGGTGTGGTCCCAGACAATTCTGACGTTGCCGTGCTCGGCTTTTTCAAAGAGCTTGTCCTGCAGGATTTTCTCCGCTCGCAGGCTGTCGCGACGGTGTACGAGAGTGACTTCGTCGGCGATGTTGGAAAGATACAGTGCCTCTTCCACAGCCGTGTTGCCACCGCCAATCACGGCCACTTTCTGTTTCTTGTAGAAGAACCCGTCACAGGTGGCGCAGGCCGATACGCCCTGACCTTTGAACTTCTCTTCGGATTCCAGGCCCAGATACATCGCAGACGCGCCGGTGGAGATGATCAGGGCATCACAGGTGTACTCACCACTGTCGCCCTTGAGGCGGTACGGACGTTTGCTCAGATCCGTCTCGTTGATGGTGTCATAGACAACATCGGTCTCGAACCGCTCGGCGTGTTTCTGCATGCGTTGCATGAGCTCCGGGCCCTGAACGCCTTCATTGTCGCCGGGCCAGTTGTCTACATCGGTGGTGGTGGTGAGCTGGCCGCCTACTTCAATGCCGGTAATAAGGGTCGGTTTCAGGTTGGCGCGGGCAGCGTAAACCGCTGCGGTGTAGCCGGCCGGACCGGAACCGAGGATGATCAGTCGGGAGTGTCTGGTTTCGCTCATGGGTGTCTCCAACAGGAAAAGTGTCAAAGGCTATCACGAATCAGCGATGTGGCCATTCGTTTCAGCCAATACGGCCTATAAAGCTTTGCTATATGATCAGGGGAAGGCTATTCAAGCACCGATACGGTTGTCAGCAACTGGCGTACCCGCTCCGCGCTTTTTCCGGATTCGCCCTGTTCCAGGCGGTGTTGGGCCACGGCCGGGAATATGGTTTGCAGATCATCCGGGAGTACGTAATCCCGACCGGCCATCATGGCCCAGGCTTTGGCGGCCCGAAGCAGGCCCAGACCAGCCCTGGGGGACAGACCGTACATCAGGCCGGGCATGCGTCGACTCTGTTCAAGTAATCGTTGCAGATAATCAAGCAGCGCCGGACTGGCGCTTACCTTTTCGGCGGCGTCCTGAAGTGATTTCAGCTGATCCTGCGGCAGAATGGTATTCAGACGCTCGGTCAGTGCACGGCGGTCTTCGCCTTCCAGCAATTCCCGCTCGGCTTTCGGGTCGGGGTAACCCAGGTGTAGCCGCATCAGAAAGCGGTCCAGCTGGGATTCCGGCAGCGGAAAAGTGCCGCCCTGCTCAATGGGGTTCTGGGTGGCAATCACAAAAAACGGTGAGGGCAGGGGCCGGGTTTCCCCCTCTATGGACACTTGCCGCTCCTCCATGGCCTCCAGCAAAGCGCTCTGGGTTCGGGGCGAGGCGCGGTTGATCTCGTCCGCGAGTACCACCTGGGAAAAAATCGGCCCGGGATGGAAAACCAGACTGCCAGCCTGCTTGTCGAACATGGCGTAACCCAGAACGTCGGCCGGCAACAGGTCGTTGGTGAACTGGATACGCTGATAACTCAGGCCCATGATTTTCGCCAGCGCGTGCGACAGGGTGGTTTTGCCCATGCCCGGAATGTCTTCGATCAACAGATGCCCGCGAGCCAGGAGCCCGCACAGAGCGAGCCTCACCTGGGTCTCTTTACCCAGCAAAATGGTATTGAGCTCGGTGACTACGCGGTCAATGGTTTGCTTCATTCAGTGTTCAATCCCTTACTCGCTTGAGAATGTCGCTGTAGGCATCAATGCGCCGATCCCGGAAGTACGGCCAGATGCGCCGGACAGATTCCGTGCGTTGGCGATCCAGGCTGGCGGTCAATATCAGTTGGCTGTGGTCATCGGCCCGGGCCAGAAACTCACCCTGGGCACCGCAAATAAAGCTGTTGCCCCAGAACCGGATGCCGTCGGTCTGACCGGAGGGATCCGGTTCCGTTCCCACCCGGTTGGGGGCAACAACGGGTAGGTTGTTGGCGACGGCATGGCCGCGCTGAACGGTGACCCAGGCTTCCAGTTGCCGGGCCTGCTCTTCCGGGTCATCGGTGATGTCCCAGCCGATAGCAGTGGGGTAAATCAGGACTTCGGCGCCGGCCAGTGCCATAAGGCGGGCCGCTTCGGGGTACCACTGATCCCAGCACACCAGCACGCCCAGCCTGCCGACGGATGTATCGATGGGGGTGAATCCGTTTTCTCCGTTGTTGAAACAGGCATCCCCGGGGGTGAAATAGAATTTCTCGTAGAAGCCGGGGTCATCGGGAATGTGCATTTTCCGGTAAAGCCCGGCCAGGCTGCCATCGGTGTCGAAGACCACGGCGGTGTTGTGATACACGCCGTTCATGCGGCGCTCAAAAATGGAGCCAACCAGGACGATGTTCAGTTCTCTCGCGAGGCCGGATAGCCAGTTGCTGGTCGGGCCCGGAATCGATTCAGCCAGCTCGAACACGGCGGTGTCTTCGGTCTGGCAGAAATACAGGGTGGCGTGAAGTTCCTGCAGCACAACGAGTTGCGCGCCGTCCTCAGCCGCTTCGCGGATCAGGTGCTCGGAAGTGGCTCTGCTGGTTGCCTTGTTATCGCTGCACGTCTGCTGGATGGCTGCGATTTGCAAGCGGTCGGCTGTTGCGGCCCGGGTCATACCTTGAGCACTCCTTCGGGAATCTGCATGGTGACGCAGTGCAGGCTGCCGTGCTGGTGAACCAGCGGCCGGCAGTTAATCGGGATGATTTCACGATCCGGGAAGATATCAGTCAATACCCGGATGGCTTCATCATCCTGGGGAACCTGGTAAACCGGCAACAGAACGGCGCCGTTGATGATCAGGAAGTTGGCGTAAGTCGCCGGCAGGCGCTCGCCGTCTTCACCATACAGTGCCTCGGGCCAGGGCAGCGGTGTCAGTTTGTAGGGGGTGCCGTCCATACAACGGAATTCCTGCAGCTCTTCGCGCATGGCTTGCAGGGCATCGTAGTGCTCGTCAGTTTCGTCCGGACAGGCGACATAGCAGATGTGGTCAGGGGCACAGAAACGGGCCAGAGTGTCGATATGGCTGTCGGTGTCATCTCCGGCCAGGTAGCCATGGTTCAGCCAGAGCACTCGCTCGGCGCCCAGATGTTCAGAAAGCTGCTGTTCAAGGGCGGTCCTGTCCATGCTCGGATTTCGGGACGGGGTCAACAGGCATTCGCTGGTGGTCAGAAGGGTGCCTTCTCCATCAGACTCGACAGACCCGCCTTCCAGCACGAGATCCACGGTTTGCATACGGTGCTTTCCGAATACACCGGCACCGTTCAAGTGCTGATTCAGGGCGTTGTCTTTTTCCCAGGAGAATTTGTTTCCCCAGGCGTTGAACCGGAAATTGAGCACAGAGAAGCCGTCGTCGGTCGCAACGGTAATCGGGCCGTGGTCTCGTGCCCAGGTGTCGTCCGCCGGTGCCGGTACCGTGACAACACGGCCGGGTAACTCGTTGGCTTGTGCCCAGGCATTGAGCCGCTCCCCGAGCTTTTGCAGGCGAGCGACAAATTCGCAGGTAATCAGTACATTTTCGAAGCGGAGGACGCTTTCGGCAATTTCCAGAAACACCGGTTCGACTTCGTTCATCATGCTGGCCCAGTCCGTACCTGGGTGCGGCCAGGTCAACATGATGGCGCTCTGGGGTGCCCACTCTGCGGGCAATACTGGTCTGGAAGTCACTCGTTCTGCCCCCTGATATCCAAAAGCGGCCATTCTATCTGACCGCCGTGACAACGTCAGGTGATCTGGCAAGAAAATGGGTTCCCGGTCCGGCTAGAATTACCGGTCTCGCTTCATGACGGTATGCAGTACCCGGTTGTTCTCGAAATAGACGACGAATTCCTGGTAGTGCCACTGACTGATGGGAGGCTGGCCGACCGGCTCAACAACCTTCTGGGGAGTACCCCAACGGTCCTCAACGGTGCTCTCGTTCATCCCGTTCACCGGAAGGCGGGTCTGGCTTCGTTCGGCCTGGCTGCCAACCGGAATAGTAACCTGCTCGGCGTTAGCGGTGGTCGTGGCACCTGCGCTCAATGCAAAAGCGAGGGCCAGGGTGGTGAGCCGGCTTCGGGTTTTGTTCATGGTATGCTCCATCAATACCGGGTGTTTGCAGAAATCAGCGGGACATGACTGAAACGTAATATCCCGCAAATGCAGATAAAAGTCAGTGTTTTTTCGGAGTTTACTCTTTTTGTCGCTGCCGTATTTGCCACCGCATCACATGCCGGGCAATTTGCTGGCGGTCGCTGTCGTCAATATGGACGAAAGTGGTGTGAACGCGGGCGTTGCCGTGGTCTTCGGGGTGAACGTCATAAACCTCTGCCACGGCCTGGGGTTGATAGAGTTCCGGCGGCAGCGTCATTCTCACGGCCATCCGGTCGCCTATTTTCCAGGCATCCGGTGCGCTGGAAAACGACAGACCTCCTTCGCTGAGGCTTACGTCCTGCCAGTCTTCCGGTTGCAACGGATTTTGCTCAAAGGCGATAATGCGCGCCAGCGTGTCGAGCTTGCTGTTCAGGGATTTGATCAGTCCTGCCAGTGACCGGTCGCGTTCGGCCAGAGCGGCCAGGTGGCTTTTAACGTCCTGATCCAGTCGGCGGAACTCGGCTTTCAGAGATTCCCGTGGTGAGTCGATGAACGGGTCGGTGGTATCCGTAGCCTGGGCAGTATCGAGCCAGCGGATTTCCAGACCAATATGGTCATCTATCCGGTAAAACTCCCGGCGATCACCGGGCTCATGGGTAGTCGGGGCATTTTCGTGTGTGCCTGGCATCCTGTCTCCGATTGGCTGGTTTTTACCTGACACAGTCTAGCAGTTTCCAGACATCACAGACCCGAAGGTAGCAACAGGCACCTCTCCTTATGTTCAGACCCTTATCGTTATACATTGGCCTGCGGTACACAGCGGCCAAACGGCGCAATCATTTTATTTCCTTTATTTCGCTGACGTCCATGATCGGGCTGATGCTCGGTGTGGCAGTACTGATCATTGTGCTGTCAGTCATGAACGGCTTTGACCGTGAATTGAAACAGCGCATTCTCGGTATGGTGCCTCACGCTACCATCCAGGGCGCTAACGGGCCGCTGGATGACTGGCAACGTATTGATGCACTGGTGCAGAACCATCCCCGCGTTGAGGCGGCGGCGCCGTTCATTCAGGGGCAGGGCATGGTGACCGGCGGCGGCAACGTCCGGGGCGTGATGCTCACTGGTGTGTTGCCTGAGGAAGAGGCTTCCGTCTCGATTATTGAAGATCATTTTGTGCAGGGCTCGCTGGATGAGCTCAAGTCCGGAGAGTTCGGTATTATCATCGGCCGTTTGATGGCTAACAGTCTCAGGCTGGGTATTGGTGACCGCTTGACGGTTGTGCTGCCGGAAGCATCAGTAACGCCTGCGGGCGTGCTGCCCAGGCTGAAACGGTTTACCGTGAAGGGTATCTTCAGTGTCGGCGCGGAGCTGGATGGCAATTACGCCCTGATGCACATGGACGACGCCGCGCGGCTGATGCGAACCGACGGCAGGGCCGAGGGTATCCGCCTGCTGGTGGATGATTTGTTTGCGGCGCCCTCGGTCGCCCATGAGGTAGCCAGGACTCTGGATGGGCGCTATTACGTGTCCGACTGGACCAGAACCCACGGTAATCTGTTCCAGGCCATTCGCATGGAGAAAACCATGATTGGCCTGTTGCTGATGTTCATTGTGGCGGTAGCGGCCTTCAATATTGTGTCCACCCTGGTCATGGTGGTTACTGACAAGACGGCTGATATCGCCATTCTGCGGACCATGGGGGCCACGCCGGGCCGAATCATGCGTATTTTTATTGTCCAGGGGGCTGTGATCGGTGTGTTCGGCACGCTTGTTGGCACGGTTCTGGGCGTTCTGGGGGCCTGGTATGTCGCCGATGTGATTTCCTGGATCGAGGCACTGATGGGGCACCAGTTCCTCAGTGCTGACGTGTATTTCATCAGCTACCTGCCGTCCCAGTTGCAGTGGAATGACGTGTTTATTATCAGTGGTGCCGGGCTGGCCATGAGCCTGCTCGCGACGATTTATCCGGCCTGGCGGGCATCACGGGTCGAACCGGTGGAGGCATTGCGTTATGAGTGATTATCAGAAAGCGGGAAATGTCACTCCGGTCATTGATTGTCGTGAGGTTACTCGCACTTACAGTGAAGGCCCGGAGAAGCTCACGATTTTCTCCGACATTTCCATGCAGTTGCAGCCGGGCGAGACGGTGGCCATTGTTGGCAGCAGTGGCGCCGGTAAGACCACGCTTTTGAATCTCCTGGGCGGGTTGGATCGTCCTTCGTCCGGGCATATCAATATCTGCGGTCAGGATATCCATCGTTTATCCGAAGCCGGACGGGCCAAGTTCCGCAGCCGTAACCTGGGGTTTGTGTATCAGTTTCATCATTTATTGCCGGAATTTTCAGCGCTGGAGAATGTGATGATGCCCTGTGCGCTGGCCGGGCAGAAACCCGCGGAGGCCCGCAGAAAGGCGGAGAGTCTGCTGGGCCGGGTAGGGCTGGCGGAACGTCTGCAGCACAAGCCCGGCGAATTGTCAGGTGGGGAGCGGCAAAGGGTGGCTATAGCCCGGGCTCTGGTTAATTCGCCCCAGTGCGTGCTTATGGATGAGCCCACAGGCAATCTGGATGAGCAGACCGGAGAGGGTATCCGTGAGCTGATCGAGGATCTGCGTGGTCAGTCCGGCACGGCGTTTATCATGGTGACCCACGATATGACCATGGCCCGGAGTCTGGGCCGGGTATTGCGGCTTGAGCAGGGGCGGCTGCTTCAGGAGGCGTGACTGCCTGGGTGCGCCTGTTTCGACTTTTCCAGTCTGCGCAGGCGCCAGTCAGAGCGGATTTTCCGGCGCCAGAGGTACTGGATAATCAGATAGGCCAGGCAGGCGGCAGCCGTCGCAATGACCAGAGAGCCGAGGTACAAAGGGATGCCGATGTCGATAAGACGGCTACCGAGCCATTCCCGGGAAACATCGAACTCAAAGGCCAGCAAGGGGCGATCGAGTATCCAGGCGCCTACCTTGTAATTGAAGTAAAAAATCGGCGGCATGGTCAGCGGGTTGCTGATCCACACCAATGCAACTGAAAGTGGCAGATTGGCGTTGAACCAGATCGCACACAGGGCTGCCGCTATCATCTGGAAAGGCATGGGAATGAAGGTAAACCAGACGCCAACCAGGAAAGCTCTGGCTACGCAGTGCCGGTTGATGTGCCACAGGTTGGGTTCATGAAGGACATCCCCGAGAAAATGCAGTGACCGGATCGACCGCACTTTCTCCGGAGTAGGCAAATACCGCTTCATGAACTTCTTCGGCATTGGAAGTCCGGCCTGTGCTCTGGTTCAGGATGATAGCCGGTAATCTGATAGACCGGCGTGTTACAACAACGGAGGACAAGGAATGTCCCGGCTCTTTGGCGCCACCCGGCTGCTCGGATTACAGGCAATGAGTAACGCTGGCCTCATCGCATTCAGCTGTGGGGTAATCTTACTGTATCGGTTGACGCTGTGGCCAGCCTGTATCTGGTTGTTCCCGCTCGGGGCACTGGCGACAGGGGTTTGGTGGTATCGTGTCCGCCATTCCGGACGCCGGATCATTCCCGCTTTTCTTTGTTGTTTGCTGATCGGGCTGTTCTGGGCGACCTGGCATTCGGCCGGCCGTCTTGACCAGCGTGTCAGCGAATCACTCCAGGGCGTGGTGTTGACGGTTTCCGGTCACGTTTGCAGTTTGCCCCAACCCGGCAGTTTTGACAGCCTGCGTTTCAATTTTTGCGTACAACAGTGGCACGAGGTTCCGGCTGGGGCTTCCGGCTGGCCCGGGGCCCGGCCCGAAAAGCTCAGGCTGGCCTGGTACGGACGGAAGGGCGAATTACTGCCTGACCATCGGCTCAGGCTTCAGGTGGTGTTGAAGCGCCCCCATGGCAACCTTAATAGCGCTGGTTTTCGTTATGAAGACTGGCTTTTCCGCCACGGCATACGCGCCACCGGCAGTATCCGCTCGGTTGCAGCGGAACCGGCCTTGCCCTGTGGCATGACCTGTCGCTATCACGCCTGGTACCAGCGGGTGGCAGAAACTGTCCACCGGCAATTCAGCGATGCTGACTCCTATCCCTTGATCGCTTCGTTATTAATCGGCAACCGGAACTACCTGGACGACCATCACTGGCAGACGCTCAAAGCCACCGGCACCATTCATCTGGTGGCGATATCGGGACTGCATCTGGGCTTGCTGGCGGTGGCGGCCGGCGCGCTCGGGCGCAAAGTGTTATTGCTGGTGCCGGTAACAAGAATACGGGAGCGGCAGATTCGGGTTCTGGTATTTTTGCTGGTGGTTGGCTGTTGCTTTCTTTATGCCCTGTTGGCTGGCTTCGGCGTGCCAACCCGCAGGGCCCTGATCATGGTGGTTGTTGGTGACTGGTATTTATTGCTGGCGCAGGAAGCCAGCCCGTGGCGACCCTACCTGATTGCGCTGGCACTGGTGTTGGTGACAGACCCGTTTGCGCCGCTGGACCAGGGGTTCTGGCTGTCATTCGGCGCCGTCGCCGTGCTGCTGGTCGCCTTTGCGGGCCGGCTAGGTTCACCGGGCTGGCTGAAAGGTCTGGTTATTGCCCAGTTGGCGATTTTCGCCGGCTTGTGGCCAATACTGGCCGAGCTGGGCCAGCAGCAGCCCCTGGCGGGTTTGATTGCCAACATTGTCGCCATTCCCTGGTTGTCGCTGGTGGTTATGCCGGTTCTGTTCGGTGGCGTTTTGCTGATCGTTCTTTTTGATGGCGCGATTGCTGAGCTGGTGACTTCTGCGTTTAATCAGGTGCTGGGTGCGTTGATGTTCTGGTTACAGCACGTGCAATCACTATCTCTGCCATCATCCCCTGAATTGCCATGGCTGGCTATTGTTCTGCTGGCGGCTTGTGTGATTCTGGTTCTCCGGTTTCCAGAGCCCCGGTTTCGTGCGGTTGCGGTTTTTGTTGTGGTGGTGTGGGCCGGCCTGATGTTCTTTGCCCGGCCGGAGCCGGTAAATTCTACGGTGAGTACACCGGAAGTGGTTATCTGGGATGTGGGGCAGGGCCTGTCGGTATTGGTCCGGGCTGAAAACCGGGCGCTGATTTATGATACCGGGCCGGGTATTGAGGGCGTTTTTTCGGCGGCGGAGTCGGTATTGATACCCGGTTTGAAGGCCAGGGGGGTGCATCGCATTGATAAACTGGTTATCAGCCATGGTGACAGTGATCATGCCGGTGGCCTGTCCCGGTTGTTGGCTGACCTGGATGTGGGTGATCTGCTCAGTGGCGAAGTGGAAGCCGTTGCTGGCAGGGTGGGGAGCGAGCAGTTGGTACCTGTCCGGTCCTGTCCGGAGGGCAGCTATGACTGGGCCGGGCTCAGGCTTGGTTTCTGGCGTTCGCCCTCTGCGGTGTCGGGCAATGCCGCCTCTTGCGTGTTGCAGGTTTATCACCCCGGCTCGGGCAGTGATCTCTGGCTGACCGGCGACATTACGCGAGAAGTAGAGCGCCAGATGCTGGCTGGCAAGGTGCATCAAGGCCTGCCGGTGAACAATGGGCGGCGCATTGTCGTGGCGCCACATCACGGCAGCAAAACCTCTTCTTCGGCCTCCTGGGTCAGTGCGATGTCTCCGGACCATGTGATCTACACCGCCGGTTACCAGCATCGTTACGGTCATCCTCACCCGGATGTAAACCGGCGTTACCGGCAGGCCGGGGCGCGTGCGTTGAATACCGCCTGTTCAGGAGAAACAACCATTGTTTTCACGGAGAGTGGTCCTGAAATCCGTGAGAGCCGGTATTCTGCGCCATTCTGGATCAGCAGGGCGGGGCTGGCCCGTGATCAATGTCTGATCCCGTGATGTTCCGGGTGTGGCGTGGTGTGACAGCTATGCTAAAGTAGCGCCCGCTCGTTATTAATCAGGGAGATCAAGCGTGTTCGAGCTTTTGAAAGCTGGTGGCATCCTGATGGTGCCCATTGTTGCCTGTTCCGTTCTGGCTCTGGCCATTATTCTGGAACGATTCTGGTCTTTGCGGGCGTCGCGGGTTGCACCGCCACAGTCGGTGAATGAACTCTGGCGCTGGATCAAGAAGAAGGAGCTCAACAGCAAAAAGCTGAAAGCACTCCAGGGGTCGTCGCCTTTGGGGCAGGTGCTTGCCGGTGGTCTGATGAATGCCAAACATGGCCGGGAAATCATGAAGGAAAGCATCGAGCAGGAAGCCAGTCAGGTGATTCATCAGCTTGAGCGCTTTCTGAACCCACTGGGTACCATTGCCACGATTACTCCGTTGCTGGGTCTGCTGGGTACCGTGATAGGCATGATTAAGGTGTTCGCTGAAATCCAGCTGGCGGGCGTGGGTAATGCCGGCAACCTGGCCGGCGGTATTTCCGAGGCATTGATTACCACCGCCGCGGGCCTGAGCGTTGCCATTCCGGCCCTGATTGCACATCGCTATTTTATCCGGCGGGTGGATGAACTCGTGGTCAATATGGAACAGGAAGCCATCAAGTTGGTGGAAGTGGTCCATGGTGACCGCGAAATCGACGTGGAAGGAGCCTGAACGTCGTGAAGTTCAAGCGCCAGAGAAGCAAAGAGGTTGGGGTAGACCTGACACCACTGATTGACGTGGTATTCCTGCTGCTGATTTTCTTTATGGTGTCCACCACGTTTACCAGGGAGAGTCATCTGCAGGTAGAGCTGCCGGAAGCGAATGGTGAGCCGGTATCGCCTTCGGAAGTACAGCAGATTGATGTAGTAATTAACGCCGAAGGTCAGTACATCCTCAACGACCGGACACTGGTCAACAACCGCCGTGAAACCCTGGAGCGGGGTGTGCGAGAGCTGGCCGAAGGGGACAGCAGTCTGCCGTTCATTATTACTGCTGACGCCCGCACGCCCCACGAATTTGTTGTCAGAGCTATGGATGTGGCCGGCCGCCTGGGATTCGCGAAACTGAGTATAACCACCGAGCGGGAGGCTGATAGCCCGTGATAAACGAAAGGCCGGAGCCATTACAGGCACCGCCAACCGGTAGTTGGTCCACCTACAAACGTTTGCTGCGTTACGTAAAGCCTTTCTGGCTGGCCTTCGCTCTGGCGATCATGGGTAATGTGATCTACGCGGCGGCATCCACCGGGATGGCGGCTGCCATGGAATATGTCATTGCTGCCATCGAGAATCCGACCGACGAGAACAGGGTGCTGCTGACGGGTTTGATCGTCGGAGTGTTTGCCTTTCGGGGAATTGGTACTTTTTTCAGTCAGTACTTCATCAGTTACGTGGGCCGTAACGTCATCAACGCTCTGCGTAACGATGTCTTTGATCGGTTGATGACGTTGCCGTCCCGATACTTCGACGACAACGCTGCCGGTCGGCTGGTGTCCAAGCTCACGTTCAATGTGGAGCAGGTTGCGGAAGCCACCACAAGCGCCGTGACCATTACCCTGCGTGAAGGCCTGACGATCGTCGGCCTGCTCGGTTTCATGATCTACACCAACTGGAAACTTACCCTGGTGTTTCTGACTGTGGGGCCCCTGATCGGTCTGGTTGTGAACTACGCCAGCAAGCGGTTTCGTCGCATCAGTCAGCGCATTCAGGGCTCCATGGGTGATATTACCCACGTGGCATCTGAGTCCATCAGTGGTTATCGAGTGGTGAGAACGTTTGGCGGCGAAGATTACGAGCGTGAACGTTTTCGTGCGGTCAGTCACCGTAATCTGAAGCAGAGCCTGAAGATGGCCTCAACCCAGGCGATCAGCGTGCCGGTGGTTCAGGTGCTGGTTGCCATTGCCATTGCGGCGTTGGTGTGGACCATGCTGTCACCGGAAATCCGGGGCGAGATGTCGACGGGCCAGCTGATCGCGTTTATTACCGCAGCGACCACCATGGCAAAACCGATCCGCCAGGTGACGTCCGTTCACTCCAAGATCCAGAAGGGTGTGGCTGCCGCCTATGATGTCTTTGAAACCATCGATGAGCCGCCTGAGCAGGATCCCGGTACCTACGCGCCGGCCCGGGTGGATGGGCATATCGAATTTGATCAGGTGTCGTTCCGTTATCGCGATCAGTTGGACAATGTGCTTGAGGGCATTACCGTGGATATTCCGGCCGGGCAGAGTGTGGCGCTGGTCGGCCGTTCAGGTAGTGGAAAATCCACCATGGTCAGCCTGTTGCCAAGATTCTATGAATACACCAGCGGTGATATCCGCATTGATGGTCACTCCCTGAATGAGTTTTCATTGCGGGCGCTGCGGGCGCAAGTTGCACTGGTGAACCAGAACGTGGTGCTCTTCAACGACAGTATTGCCGCCAACATTGCGTACGGTGCCTTGCGCCATTGCAGCCGGGAAGAAATTCGGGAAGCAGCCGATAAGGCCCATGCGTCGGAGTTTATTGATCGCATGCCTGAGGGCATGGATACCCTGATCGGCGATAACGGCGTGATGCTTTCCGGTGGCCAGCGACAGCGGCTGGCCATTGCCCGCGCTATCCTCAAAGATGCACCGGTGCTGATTCTGGATGAGGCCACTTCGGCTCTGGATTCCGAATCCGAGCGCCATATTCAGGAAGCGCTGGAAACGGTCATGCAGGGCCGGACCACACTGGTTATCGCGCATCGGTTGTCGACAATCGAGAAAGCTGACCGGATTCTGGTTATGGATAACGGGCGCATTGTGGAATCCGGGACGCACAGCGAATTGCTGGAACAAGAGGGTGCGTATGCACAATTGCACCAGATCCAGTTTAGCGAGCATGCATGAGTAAGGATCTGACGGATAAACTCTGGTACCGGCGGGGTCGCCCACTGGCGCCACTGGCACCGCTGTCCTGGCTGTACCGTACGGTGGCGGAGTCCAGGCGGAACAAGGCTCTGCAGTCTTCCCGGCGGACGTTGCCGGTGCCGGTCGTGGTTGTTGGCAATATCACCGCCGGTGGCACCGGGAAGTCCCCGCTGACGGCCCGCCTGGTTCAGCTGATGCGGGACAAGGGCTGGCGCCCGGTGATTCTTAGCCGGGGCTATGGAGGTAAAAGCGAAGAGTACCCACTGGCGGTTACCGAGACCACGCTGCCAGGGGTTTGCGGTGATGAGCCGCTGATGCTGGCGCTGGCGACCGGGTGCCCGGTGGTGGTTGACCCACAGCGTACCCGCGCTGCGGACTACGCTATTGCACAGAATCTCGGTGATGTGCTGATTTGTGACGACGGCCTTCAGCATTACCTGTTGCCCAGAGACATTGAGCTGGCGGTTTTTGATGCCAGCCGGGGCATTGGCAATGGTGCGTTGATCCCCGTGGGTCCGTTGCGTGAGCCTGTGAGCCGTCTGGCCAGTGTTGATTTTGTGATTCTCAATGGTGAGCCATTCCCTGCGGATGGCGAGCAGATTGCAGCCTTTGCCGGGGTTGAGCACCCGGATATTCACGCCATGGTGCTCAAACCTTCTGCATTGGTGAATATCAATTCCGGCGATACCCTGCCTCCTGAGTCGTTGGATAATCGGGGGGTACGGGCCGTAGCCGGTATTGGCAATCCTTCCCGGTTTTTCGACACCTTGCGTGGTCTGGGTGCCAGAGTGACGGAAAAGCCTTTCCCCGATCATCATCATTTCCGTCCCGAAGATCTCGGCTTTCACGTTGGCGAGTGGTTGGTAATGACCGCCAAAGACGCCGTCAAATGTCGGGGTTTTGCGCCGGATAATGCCTGGATGTTGACGGTAGAGGCCAGTCTGTCAGAACCTTTTGAACAGCACTTTCTGGAACGGCTGGCAGCCTGTTCCGACCGATTAGCGCATCAAGATACAGAGAGACCGAAACATGGATAAAAAACTGTTGGCCATGCTCGCTTGCCCGGTATGCAAGGGAGAGCTCAAGCTTAATGATGCCCGTACCGAACTGATCTGCTACCAGGATGCCATGGCTTTCCCGATCCGCGAGGGCATTCCGGTCATGCTGGCGAATGAAGCGCGCACCCTGACCACCGACGAGCGTCTTGATAAACACTGACCGGAAACAGGTTGAAAGTATGTCGTTTACGGTTGTAATACCCGCCCGTTTTGCGTCCAGCCGCTTACCGGGCAAACCTCTGGCGCAGATCGCCGGTAAGCCGATGGTCCAGCACGTGTGCGAGCGGGCCCAGGAAAGTCGTGCCCAGCGGGTGGTGGTGGCTACCGATGACCCGCGTATTGAAGAAGCCTGCCGTGATTTCGGAGCCGAGGTTGTGATGACCTCGCCCAATCACGCCAGCGGCACGGATCGGCTGGAGGAAGTGGCCCGCAAGCTTGATCTGGATCCTGATCACCGGGTGGTCAACGTTCAGGGCGACGAGCCATTGATTCCACCGGCGTTGATCAATCAGGTGGCTGATAATCTGGAGCAGTATCCGGAGGCTTCTATTGCCACCCTGTGTGAACGTATTCATGACGTGCACCTGGTGTTCAACCCGAATGTGGTAAAGGTGGTGTGCGACGCTCACGGTATGGCGCATTATTTCAGTCGGTCGCCCATCCCCTGGGCCAGAGACTTCTGGCCGGCCGGTGCCCATCCCGATGAACTGGATCTGCCGGACAACATCGGTTACTTCCGTCACATTGGTATCTATGGCTACCGGGCCAGTGTGCTGCGTGAATTTGTCAGCTGGGCGCCTGCTCCCACCGAGCGAATTGAAGCGTTGGAGCAGCTGCGGGCGCTTTACAACGGTGCGCTCATTCACGTGGATATTGCCGACCGTCCGCCGCCTGCCGGCGTTGACACCGAAGAAGACCTGGCCCGGGTGCGGGCATTGATGGAATCCGGAGGACGTTATGCCTGATGCTACTGTCAGTGTGCTTTTTGTCTGCCTTGGCAATATTTGCCGTTCTCCGAGTGCCGAGGGTGTGTTTCGGAAAGTGGCCGAGAGAGAGGGGCTGCTGGACGCCCTGACGATTGATTCCTGTGGTACCGGCAGCTGGCATATCGGCAAACAGCCAGACAGCCGTGCCATGGCAGCCGCGTCCCGCCGTGGCATCGATATCAGTAGGCTGCGCGCCCGAAAGATTCGGCCCGAAGATCTGGACCGATTCGATTATGTGCTGACGATGGATCGCTCTAACCTGGCCGATGTCCGTGATATGTGGCATCAGAATGGCGGTACCGAGCCGCGGCTGTTTCTGGAGTTTGGCCGTTCCGGTGTTGCGGAAGTGCCGGATCCTTATTATGGCGGTGAAAACGGCTTCGAGCATGTGCTTGATTTGATCGAGGAGGCCAGTGAAGGCCTGCTCAATGATATCCGGGAGCGATTGGGTTGAAGCCAGCGTTTCCTCTTCGTGAACAGGCCGATCTGGCTGATCTGAACACCCTGGCCGTGAGCGCAAAGGCCCGCTATCTGGTGGATGTCCACTCGGTTGATGAGCTGGAGCCGGCACTGAACTGGGCGGATGAAAACGGCCTGCGGCCCCAACTGCTCGGCGGCGGCAGCAATCTGGTGTTTGTTGGCGATTACCCGGGGCTGGTGCTGCATATCGCCATGCGGGGCAGAGTGCTTGAGCCGGTCAATGACGACGAGGCAATACTGGTGCTTCAGGCTGGTGAAAACTGGCATGAAGCGGTGCTGTTTGCGGCCGGTGAAGGTTATCGGGGTATTGAAAACCTGGCGTTGATACCGGGTACCGCCGGAGCTGCACCGGTGCAGAACATCGGCGCCTACGGCGTCGAGTTATGTGACACGCTGGAGTCGGTTACCGCCCTGGATCGCGCGAACGATCAGAGGGTTTCCCTGACCGCCGAACAGTGCAACTTTGGTTATCGCGACAGCCGTTTCAAGCGGGAGCCGGGGCGTTACATTATTCTGGAAATCCGGCTACGTCTCTCGCGTTCTGCACCGTTTCGCCTTGGGTATCGTGATTTGCAGGAATGGCTGAGTGATATTGAGGCCTGCGATCTGACCCCGCTGGATGTCGCCCATGCGGTGATGGCTGTGCGACAGCAAAAGCTGCCGGACCCCGCCTCACTGCCCAACGCCGGCAGTTTTTTCAAGAACCCGGTGGTCAGTCCCGGTGAGTACGAAAAACTCCAGAAGCGTTTCCCGGACATTGTTTCCTATACCGTCGAGGACGGCGTAAAACTGGCTGCCGCCTGGCTGATTGATCAGGCTGGCTGGAAAGGTTTCCGCAATGAGACGGTAGGTGTGCACGACCGACAGGCGCTGGTGTTGATCAACCATTCCGGCGGTTCCGGGCGCGACGTCTTGGCGTTGGCCGAAAAGGTTCGGGCTTCGGTACTGGCGAAGTTCGGAGTGGCGCTGGAAATAGAGCCAGGTATTATCGGAACTTCGAATTGATTTTAATGGATGAATGACCATCCCGGGCTGTCGTCCGGGATGGTTTGAATCGTACTGATTACAGGCCGCTTTTCGGAGAGGCCTTCACCAGAAATGCCAGCGCTTCCTCCAGCGGAATGTCCTGCTTGTCTTCATCACGACGACCCTTGTATTCCAGGGTGCCGGCTTCCAGGCCCCGATCAGACACCACAAAGCGATGCGGAAGGCCCATCAGCTCCATATCAGCAAACTTCACGCCTGGCCGCTCCTTGCGGTCGTCCAACAGCACGTCGTAGCCAGCCTGTCGCAGTTGTGCATAGAGCTTTTCGCCAGCTTCGGCCACGGCAGGTGACTTGTGCCCGTTGAGGGTGACAATCGCCACTTCGAAAGGCGCAATGGCGTCTGGCCAGATGATGCCCTTGCTGTCATGGTTCTGCTCAATAGACGCAGCCACAATGCGCGATACGCCAATGCCGTAGCAGCCCATTTCCAGAGTGACGGCTTTGCCGTTCTCATCCAGCACCGTGGCATTCATCGCCTGGCTGTACTTGTTGCCCAGTTTGAAAATGTGCCCGACTTCAATGCCCCGGCGAATTTCCAGGGTGCCTTTGCCATCGGGGCTGGCGTCGCCTTCCACGACATCGCGCAGGTCTTCGATGCGGCTGATGGCCACATCCCGCTCCCAGTTCACGCCGGTCAGGTGATAGTCATCCTTGTTGGCGCCGCAGACAAAATCCGCCAGGTGAGCGGCACTGCGGTCGACAATGACCGGAACCGGCAGGTTCACCGGCCCGATAGAGCCAGGCTTGCACCCGATGGCTTTTTCTATTTCCTCATCGGTAGCCATGGTCAGCGGTTCGGCAATGCCGTCCAGCTTTTCTGCTTTGATTTCGTTCAGGTTGTGGTCGCCACGCAGAATCAGCGCCACCAGACCGGAAACCCCGTTTTCATCAGCTTCGCCCAGTACCAGCAGGGTTTTGACGCTGTTTTCGGCGGGCAGGCCGAGGAATTCTGCGACTGCATCAATGGTTTTCTGGCCGGGAGTATGAACTTCGGTCATATGCTGTGACGGTGCCGGGCGATCTCCGGCCGGGGCGACCGCTTCGGCCTTTTCGATATTGGCGGCGTAATCGCTGTCTGTCGAGAACACGATATCGTCTTCGCCAGAGGAGGCCAGTACGTGGAATTCGTGGGAAGCGCTGCCGCCAATGGCGCCGGAATCGGCCTGCACTGGTCGATAGTTCAGCCCCAGGCGATCAAAGATGTTGCAGTAGGTCTGGTGCATTACCTGATAGGTTTCGTCCAGTGACTCCCGGTCAATGTGGAACGAATAGGCGTCTTTCATGATGAATTCACGGGAGCGCATGACACCAAAACGGGGGCGTCGCTCATCGCGGAATTTGGTCTGGACCTGGTAGAAGTTGGCCGGCAGTTCCTTGTAGCTTTTCAGCTCGTTGCGGATCAGGTCGGTAATGACTTCTTCGTGAGTCGGGCCGTAACAGAAGTCTCGGCCGTGGCGGTCGTTCAGGCGCAGCAGCTCCCCGCCGTATTGTTCCCAACGGCCTGATTCCTGCCAGAGTTCGGCGGGTTGAATGGCCGGCATTAGCACTTCCTGGGCTCCGCTTTTGTCCATTTCCTCGCGAACAATCCGCTCAACCTTGCGCAGGGTGCGCAGGCCCATGGGCAGCCAGGTATACAGGCCGGCGGCCAGTTTGCGGATCATGCCGGCGCGGAGCATCAGCTGATGGCTGATGATTTCCGCATCGGCAGGGGTCTCTTTCTGGGTGGCAATCAGATAACGGCTTGCTCGCATGGTGTTTTCCGCTTTCCTGCAAAAATAAACGTGGGATGAAAAGTGCCCTTTATTGTACGGAGCCCGCCCCGTCAGGTACAGCCAGACAAAGGGCGGTCATGGCGGGTGGTCAGGATAGATACCCCAGGGGCAGGGCGGTACTGTCCAGCACCCGGCGCAGCACAAAGCTGGAATGCACGCCACTGACCCCGGGAATGCGGGTGATGTGGTTGAGCAGGAACTGGTGGTAGTGGTCCATGTCCGGCACCACCACTTTTAGCATGTAATCGGCACTCTGGCCGGTAATGAGATAGCACTCCTGTACTTCCGGGTACTCAGAGATCTGCTCTTCGAACGCCGAGAAGCGTTCAGGTGTGTGGCGATCCATGCCGATCAGGATGATGGCGGTCAGAGACAGACCGAGTTTCTTGTGGTCGAGAACGGTTACGGTCCTGACGATAATGCCGGCTTCCTCCAGTGCCCGGACCCGGCGCAGACAGGGGGAGGGCGAGAGGCCCACCCGTTCGGCCAGTTGCTGGTTGGTCAGTGAGCCATCCTGTTGCAGGGATTCCAGAATTTTCCGGTCCGTTCTGTCGATCTTTACCAGCTGTTTGTTATTATCTGGCATGTTGTGCCTCAATTGGTTTTATCGTAGCAATATTGTGTCTAAAAATATCTTTAGCGTGGAAAAATAGCAAACAAATAGCGCGCTCGGCGCGTTACTATGATCAGTAACACATAGACCAACAAAAGGAAGTTCCGCCATGGCCTTTGATCATCGCAAATACGTTGCCTTTAAACCGGTTGGCAAGAAAGATCGCCGCTGGCCGGACCAGGTTATCGACAAGGCGCCGACCTGGTGTGCCGTTGACCTTCGCGATGGCAACCAGGCTCTGGTCAAACCAATGACGGTGGCGCAGAAGCAGCGGCTGTTTGATTTGCTGGTCAAGCTCGGATTCAAGGAAATTGAAATTGGTTTCCCGGCGGCCAGCCAGCCCGACTTTGATTTCTGCCGCAAGCTGATCGAAGAGAACCGGATTCCCGAAGACGTGAAAATCCAGGTGCTCACCCAGGCCCGGCCGGCATTGATTGAACGCACTTATGAGGCATTGGCCGGTGCCAAACAGGCCATCGTGCACGTGTATAACTCAACCTCCACGGTGCAGCGCGAGCAGGTGTTTGGTCTGGATCGGGCCGGTATTCGCGACATTGCCATTGATGGGGCAAAAGTGGTTCAGGACTTTGCCGCGCAATACCCGGATACTGATTGGACCTTCCAGTATTCCCCGGAGAGCTTTACCGGCACCGAGCTGGATTTTGCCGCGGAAGTGATTGATGCCGTGAACGATGTCTGGCGCCCCGACCAGGGCCAGAAGGTGATCATTAATCTGCCGGCCACCGTGGAGATGGCTATGCCCAACGTCTTCGCCGACCAGGTGGAGTGGATCTGTGACAACATCCGCTACCGGGATAACATCCGCATCAGTCTGCACACCCATAACGACCGCGGCTGTGCCGTGGCTGCTGCCGAGCTGGGCGTGATGGCCGGGGCCGATCGCATCGAAGGCACCCTGATGGGTAACGGCGAGCGCACCGGCAATATGGACCTGGTGACCATGGCCATGAACCTCTACTCCCAGGGTGTTGACCCGGAAGTGGATCTGTCCGGTATGGCGGAAATTACCGAAGTGGTGGAGGCCTGCACCGAGATTTCCACGCATCCCCGGCACCCGTACGCGGGCGAGCTGGTATTTACGGCCTTCTCCGGCAGCCATCAGGATGCCATCCGTAAATGCCTGGCGCGCCGTAAAGAGGGTGAAGCCTGGCATGTGGCCTATCTGCCCATTGATCCTGCGGACCTGGGGCGCCGTTACGAGGAAGTGGTGCGCATCAACAGCCAGTCCGGCAAGGGCGGGGTGGCCTACGTACTTGAGCGTGATTACCGGATCACTTTGCCACGCTGGTTGCAGATTGAATTTGCCAAAGTGGTACAGCGTGAGGCGGAAACCAATGGCGGCGAGATCGATTCCGATACCGTTCACCGTCTGTTCGAGGAACGTTATCTGAAGGTTCCGCAGGATTGGGCGTTGCGTTCTTACAATCTGCACCGGGATGAGGAAGGCGTGCAGGCCGAAGTATCTATGGGTACCGATGCAGCTCCCGTGGCTCTGAAAGGCCGTGGCTTGGGTGCGGTCGAAGCCGTTTCAGATGCACTGAAAAAGCAGTTCGGCGTGGCTGTTGCAGTGGAAGCCTATGATGAATTTGCGCTCGGTGAAGGCACCAATGCCAACGCGCTGGCTTGTATTCGCCTGACGGCCAATGGCCAGCATTGCAGTGCTGCAGCCCTGGCGGAAGATACCACCTCGGCAACGCTCCAGGCCTTGTTCTCAGCGGTGGCCCAGGCCATCGGTGCGGTGTCGCCGAGTGAAGCCGGTGCCAGCAAGGAGCCTTCCCCTGCTTTCTGATCAGATTTTGTTGTTTAGGGTGTGAACGAGGTGTGCCATGCTGGTTTATTCTGCCACAACCAGCATGGCGCCACTGCTCTGGATAGCGCTCACCAGTTCCTCGCGAGGCTGGTCGTCAAAGATGATATGGCGTATATCTCCAAGCTTGCACACCTTTTCGAGTTTCCCAGGGCCGAGCTTTGAGTGATCAACCAGCAGGGCCGTGTATCGGGAGCGCTCGATCATGGTCCGTTTGAGGCTGGCGACATCGGAGTTGACCTCTGTTGGCCCCTCGGCGGTCAATGCGCCGCAGCTGGAAACACACAGGTCCGCCTGAAAGTTGTACAGATACTGAATGCTCTGGCTTCCAAAGCTGGCATTTTCGTGGGCATCAAACCGGCCGGGCAGCATCAGTACCTCAATGCCTGCGTTGGCTGACAGGGCATTCGCCACAGCGAAACTGTTGGTCACAATCGTCAGCCGCTCTCGGTGCAGTGCCAGCATCCGCGCAAAGTGGACGCAGGTGGCGCTGGCATCAATCATCAACACATCCCCATCCCTGACCAGCCCCATGGCTTCTTCGGCAATGCGTTGGCGCTCTTTCACGAGCATGGTGGTCCGTTGGGCCAGGTCCGGCTCGTCTGCCGTCTGCAGAGCGGCGGCTCCGCCATAGGAGCGGATCAGCAGGCCCTGTTCGGCCATGCCATCAATGTCTCTTCGGGCGGTTTCCGTCGAAACGCCAAAGCGTGTTGCCAGCTCGGCAATCTGAACCACGGACTGATTCCTCAATATTTGAGAGATTTCCAGCCAGCGTTGTTGTCGGTTTCGTTTTTCCATGTTCATGTCATTGGCTCGCGTGTTGTGATTACAACATTGTGTTTTCTTTTTTGCTCATTTATGTGGCGTTCGCCACCAATTGGTGCATAGGTTAGTCTCAGAAATTTGGCATTTTTAGATCTGTTTGGTTTCAATAAATAACTGATAAATAACAATAATTAGTTTGTGGCTTTTCTATTTTGGATGATTGGCCCAAAAAATGCTGTGATTAGATTGTAGAGGAATATGTGGTACATACCAACATTGGCTTGTGGGGGATAATCATGTCCAAGCTCAATCTGAATCGTCGTGACTTTCTGAAAAGCATGGGGATAGCGGCAGGCGCTACCGCTATCCCAGGCGCTCTTTGGTCCAATCCGGGGTGGGCAGCGTCCGCAGACCGGGCAAGGGAGCTCAACATCCTGGTCTGGGAGGGGTACAACTCGCCAAACGTACTGGACCCTTTCCGCAGTTCTTTTGATACCAAAGTATCGGCCCAGAACGTGATATCGGACCCGGATGCGGTCAATAAGCTGAGAGCGGGGGAAACCAAGGTCTGGGACCTGGTCAATCTCAATAACCCCTGGGCACGGGAAATGCTATACCCGGAAGGTTTGATCAAACCGCTTGATCAGGAACGCTTCAAGCCGTATTTCGACCGGATGCTGGAAGAGTTCCAGTGGCCCTATAAGTGGGCCATGAGCCTTGATCAGAAAGAGTTGTTGGGGATGACCCAGCGCTTCGGTCCGCTTTCTTTTGTGGTAAACACAGACAAGATCTCCCGATCAATGGCTGAGGACCAGGGCTTCAATCTGTTTATGGACCCTGCCATGAAAGGTCGTTACGGCATGCTTACCTGGGCCAACTGGAACATCTATCACATGTGTATTACCGCTGGTTTCACGCCGTTCAAGGAACATTCAGAGGCGGAATTCACGGAGTTCGAAAAGGTTGCCCGCTACCTGTTCAAGAACGCGAAAGTGTTGTCAGACGACCACCTGATGATGAACCAGGCGCTGATCACCGGCAGCATCGATGCGTACTTCACAGGCGGCACCTATTCCTGTTCGATTGCGCGAATGGATGGTTTCTCCAATGTTCGGGGTATTACGCCCAAATCCGGCCCCATCGACGGCAAGGGCGGCATTGTCTGGGTCGAGGTGACCTCGGTGGTCAACAACCCGCAACTGTCCCCGCGAGCCGAGGATTTCCTGGAATACGTGCAACGCCCGGATGTCTCCAAACAGGTGGCCTTCGCCCAGGGATCCCACAACCCGGTTACTCAACTGGGCATGAAAGAAGTTCGTGATGCCTTCTCCAAGCAGGAGCTGGATGCCATCCAGTACGACAGTCTGGAATGGGAGATTGAGCACTGCGCGGACTACGACGTGAATCCGGATTATGACCGGATGCTTGAAATCTACACCCAGGCACGCCGCGAAGCGTGATGCATCACAGCTCTGTCGTAGCCGATTAAAGGCTTCGGCGGGCGGTTTCCCGTTACTGGAGATTTGCCATGAGCGATACGATCCTTGAACTCAAGGGCGTGGAGAAGTATTTCGGTGAGTTCGTTGCCGTTGAGCGTATCAATCTGTCGGTTAAGGATGGCGAGTTTTTTACCCTGGTAGGGCCTTCCGGCAGCGGTAAGACAACAATGATCCGGATGCTGGTAGGTATGGACAAACCTTCTCGCGGTGACATTCTGATGTCCGGCGAGCGGGTTAACGACGTGCCGGCCAACCGCCGCCCCACCTGTATGGTTTTTCAGTCGCTGGCCCTGTTTCCCCATAAAACCGTGGGCGAGAACATCGAGTTTCCCCTCAAGTTACGTGGCGAAGCCAGGCACAACCGCAAGACCCGGGCCATCGAGCTGCTGGAACAGCTGCACCTGTCCGAAG
The DNA here is from genome assembly GCA_031580735.1 of Marinobacter sp. Lineage (GTDB taxonomy): Bacteria > Pseudomonadota > Gammaproteobacteria > Pseudomonadales > Oleiphilaceae > Marinobacter. Next base: position 37,253 of record JAVLAV010000005.1, on the reverse strand, counting down.
CCTACTACAGCAAAAAAATCAGTGAGTGCTCCGGCGGGGAAAAGCAACGTGTTGCTTTGGCCAGGGCTCTGGCCTTTGACCCCCAGATTCTGTTTTTCGATGAGCCCCTCTCGGCTCTGGATTATCGGTTGCGCAAAACCCTGGAGAAGGAGCTGAAGGATATTCAGCGGCGCACCGGCAAAACCTTTGTTTACATTACCCATTCGCTGGAAGAAGCCATGGTCATGAGTGACCGTATCGCCATCATGCGTAAAGGCCGGATTGTTCAGGTCGGCACACCTGATGAGATCTACAACAACCCGGCCAATGGTTTTGTCGCCCAGTTCATGGGCGAGGTGAATGAATTCAGGGTAAGCCGGACAGATTCTGAATGGTTGCGGGATCTCGACACGGAAAAACGTTATCCCATACCTCCTGAGAGCTCTGTGTCTGAAGGGCTCCTGATTGTACGGCCGGAACGCATGCGCCTGTTGTCCGACAACGAAAAAGCCGACAGCCGGTTTGAAGGCGTTGTGGAGAATCAGTATGTGCTGGGCTCCCGGGTGCAATACCAGGTTCGGGTAAAAGATCGCAACCTGTTGGTGGAGGCCATGATCGGGCAGCCATATAAGGTGGGCGACAGCGTCAGCCTTGGCTGGGATGCAGACCAGTCTGTGTTGATACCGGAATAAGGGAGAAACCACGATGAATGCGCCTGGCCCGTCTTCTCTGCCGAAAGCCCGGAAAGACTCCGAATCCGTTATTCCCATGCCGGGATCACCGACTCGCCTGCAGGCCTTCGCTGCCTGGGCGCGCCAGCCGGGGGTTCTGCTCAGCCTGCCGGCTCTGGTGGTGTTTCTGTTCGGTTTCCTGGGGCCCCTCCTGCTGGTGATTTTATACAGCTTTATGCCGGCTCGTTCCTTTGGGCTGGATCACCTGCCCACGCTTGAAAATTTCGTCACCGTTTTCCAGGACAGTTATTACCTGTCCTTTGCCTGGTCTGTCGGCCTGGCGCTGGCCACAACAATCATCCTGATGCTTGTCTGCTGGCCGGTTGCGTACGGATTGTCCCGGATCTTCCGCCGTTCGATGATTCTGACCCTCTTGTTGGTATTGCCACTGTTCGTGTCGGAAAACGTGCGCCTGTTTGGCTGGGTACTGACTCTGCTGAACCACGGGATACTCGACGGTACAGCCAGGACACTGTTTGGCTGGGAGGTGTCTGATCTTCTGTACAACGTGCCGGTAACCATTATGGGCATGGTTTACGTGTACCTGCCTTTCATGTTGTTCCCCATGGCACTCGGTGTCTCGATGATCCCTGAAGCCTGCCGTGAGGCGGCATTCGATATGGGCGCGAGCCGTTGGCAGGTATTCCGGGAAGTGGAAATTCCGCTGGCGATGCCCGGCATTCTGATCGGTGCTCTCCTGACATTTGTGCTTACGCTGGGGTCCATTTCCGAAGCCAAGATACTGGGCGGGCAGTCGGTGATTATGATCGCCCACGACATCGAGACGGCGTTTACCTATGCCCAGAACTGGCCATTGGGATCAGCTCTTTCAACGCTGCTTATTCTGCTTACCGGTGTCCTGGTGATTGGCCTGTTGTCGAAGCTGAATATCGACAAACTGTTATCCCGTAAATAGGAGTTTGCTATGGAAAACGTTCCGGCTGCCTTTAGAAACCGGGCCAGTGAGCGGGCCATGCGTACCTGGACGCTTTTGGTTCTGGTGTTCATATACCTGCCCATGGTGGCGGTAGTGCTGGCGTCACTCTCCAAGATCCGGTTTTTCATGTTTCCGGTTAAAGCCTGGTCGCTGGAGTGGTATGTCTCAGTGCTCAGTTCCATCGAAATCCGGGACTACCTCTGGACGTCGCTGATTATTGCGACTCTGGTAACCGTTATTTCGGTGCTGTTGGCAATCGCGGGTGCTCTGGCGTTTGCTCGCTATGACTGGAAGGGGCGGAGCATCTACCAGAAACTGATTCTGTTGCCTATTTTCTTCCCCCAGGCCGTGCTCGGACTGGCCATTCTGTTGTGGTCTTCCGCGTGGGACGTTTCTTCTGGCTGGGAGCTTGCTGTCTTCGCCCATCTGGTGTGGATTGTGCCGGTGGTCACCCTGGTCATCAGTATCCAGGTCTATGGCTTTGATCCGGCCGTTGAAGAGGCGGCGTTCGATATGGGCGCATCGCGTTGGCAGGTTTTCAAGGAGATTACCTTTCCCATTCTCTGGCCCGGGATTTTCTCCGGTGCACTCTTTGCCTTCCTGCTTTCATGGGGCAATTTCCCGCTTTCCGCTTTCACCACCGGTGCCGAACAGACCATACCGGAATGGCTGTACGCCAAAATGGTTGCTGGCTATACGCCTCAGGTTCCGGCACTGGGAACACTGACCACGCTGTTGGCTGGTGTCCTGCTGCTGGGTGGTTACTGGTTGGGAACACGTCGTCACAAATAGCGAGCCGAGGAGAATCCGGTATGAATGCCAATGTTCAGTTTGAGCCGCTTGAAAGGGACGATGAGTTGTCCATGATCGAGCGAATTGCTCGCCACTCACTGGCGGCATGGGGGTTGCCGGCAAATGTGTCGATGACGTTGCTGAGCCTTTCCGAGAATGCCACCTACCGGCTCGACCCGCCCGGGAATGGCAAACCCCTGGTGTTGCGTGTGCATCGCCCGGGTTATCACACGCGTAATGCCATCGAGACCGAGCTGGCCTGGATGACGGCGCTTCAGAAGGACATGGACATCAAGACCCCGCAGGCCATTCCAACGCTTGAGGGCAGCTACCTGGTTGCGGTCAAAAATGACTGGGACGAACGGTTTGTTGATCTCTTTGAATTTATCGAGGGTGAAGCGCCCGATGAATCGGAGCTGCAGGCGCCGTTTCGCCGGCTGGGCCGGATCACCGCTCTGCTGCATCGGCATGCCCGGAGCTGGCAACGTCCCCCGTATTTCGAACGGTTGATCTGGGATTACGACGGTTGCCTGGGCAGGGTTGCCAACTGGGGAAACTGGCGCGAAGCCCCGGGGCTCGACAGAAAAGATGTCGCTTTGCTGGAGCAGGCCTCTGAGACGATCCGTGAGCGTCTCGCCGTTTTCGGCAAAGGGCCTGAACGCTTTGGCCTGATTCATTCAGACCTCAGGCTCGCCAATCTTCTTGAAACCGGAGGCGAGACCCGGGTGATCGACTTTGACGACTGTGGCCTGGGGTGGTTCCTCTACGACCTGGCCTCGGCGCTGAGCTTTATTGAAACACGGGAGGACGTTCCCGATCTGGTGCGTGCCTGGCTGGACGGGTATCGCACCGTGAGTGACCTTTCCGCGGATGAAGAAGCCGAAGTGCCCACCTTTATTCTGTTGCGCCGGATGACGCTTCTGGCATGGATCGGTTCCCATCCCACTGCTGATATGGCGGTTGAGCAGGGCGAGTCCTTCGCTGCCGGCACCGTATCTCTGGCTCATGCATATCTGTCACAGTTCTGCGAGCCCAAGCAAATGCGAGGTAATACATGACATCGTCAAAGAAAGCGGATTTTCTGGAACGTACCAAGCAGGTCTGGAACCCGGGCAAGACCCAGGACTGGCAGGACCGGGGAGTGGACATTGTCCTCGACCGCAGGGAAGGCTACTGCTTCTGGGATATGGATGGGCAGCGGCTGATCAACATGCACCTTAATGGTGGTGTCTATAATCTCGGGCATCGCAATCCGGAAGTGATTGAGGCGGTGACCGAGGCTATGCAGTATGTAGATATCGGTAACCACCATTTTCCTGCCCTTAAGCGCACCGAACTGGCTGAAAAGCTGATCGAAACCGCTCCGGATGGTTTGCGTTACGCGATTTTTGCCAGCGGCGGGGGCGAAGCCATCGACATTGCGCTCAAATCGGCCCGGCACGCCACGGGCCGGAAAAAGATTGTTTCGCTGGAAAACTGTTACCACGGCCATACCGGGCTGGCGGTGAAGGCCGGCGCGCCACGGTTTGCCGACCTGTTCCTGTGCGAGGCGGACGCGTCTGAGTTCCAGCAGGTGCCATTCAATGACCTGGAAGCCATGGAGCAAGCCCTGGCCGGGGGCGACGTGGCCTGCGTCATTATGGAAACCATTCCGGCCACTTATGGCTTTCCCATGCCGGACCCCGGCTACCTGCAAGGCGTGAAGGCGCTGTGTAAGCGCTATGGCTCTTTGTACATTGCAGACGAAGTTCAGACCGGGCTGATGCGGACGGGCACCCTTTGGGCCATTGATGACTACGGCGTAGTTCCGGACCTGCTGGTGACCGGTAAGGGGCTGTCTGGCGGCATTTACCCAATTGCTGCTGTGCTGGTGTCAGAACAGGCGGGCGCCTGGTTGCACGAGGACGGATGGGCACACATGTCGACCTTCGGTGGTTCCGAAATCGGCTGCGCGGCGGCTCTGAAAGTGCTTGAAGTGACCCAGCGCCCGGAGACAGTTGCCCGTGTTGAGCGACTCACCCGGTTTTTCGGAAAAGAGCTGGCCCGGCTCAAGGAAAAACACCGGGGTTTTCTGCGAGGCGTTCGTCAGAATGGACTGATTATCGGCCTGGAGTTTGAGGGGCCGGACGGCGCTGAGCCTGTTACCCGGGCACTCTACGAAAACGGTGTCTGGGCCATATTTTCAGCCCTTGATCCGGCCGTACTGCAGTTCAAGCCAGGCCTGCTGATGAGTGACGAGCTGGCCTCCGAGGTCATTGACCGACTCGACCAGGTGATCGCTCAGGTCAGTGACGCACTGGCGACATCCACACTATCCGAGGAGTAACTCATGATCGCTTCCATTGAAGGACTTTCCGTACTGGTGACCGGCGGCAGCAAAGGCATTGGTAAGGGCATAGCCAAAGCATTTGCCGCTGCTGGCGCCCGGGTTACCGTGGTTGCCCGCACTGAAGCCTCCGCGATGGCCACCGTTGACGAAATTGTCCGGGCCGGTGGAACCGCCATGGCCGTTGCGGCTGACGTCACCCGACGCGACCAGGTGGACGCCGCGGTTGCCGCCAGCGTCAGGAAGTTCGGCGGCCTGGATGTACTCTGCGCCAATGCCGGCATCTTTCCGTCTGCGGGGCTGGAGGAGATGACAGAGGATCAATGGGATGACGTCATGGATACCAATCTGAAGGGAACTTTCATCACGGTTCAGGCTGCCTTGCCGGCGCTTAAGAACAGCACCGCCGGGCGGGTGGTTCTGACTTCGTCCATCACCGGCCCTATTACCGGTTTCCCGGGATGGTCCCACTATGGCGCCAGCAAGGCAGGCCAGCTAGGCTTCCTGAAGACCGCCGCTATCGAACTGGGCAAGTATCAGATTACCGTGAATGCGGTCATGCCCGGCAATATTATTACCGAGGGCCTTGAGGACATGGGACAGGACTATCTGGACCAGATGGCTGCATCGATTCCGCTGAAACGCCTGGGTAGCACCGGGGATATTGCCTCGGCGGCGATGTTTTTTGCATCCCGGGAAGCCGGCTACGTAACAGGGCAGACGATTGTGGTTGATGGTGGCCAGGTGTTGCCTGAATCACTTGAGGCTGTGGGCTGAGCCCTTTCTGGCGGGCGAAGTGAGTACGTTGAAAATGACACCGCGGTATACACCAGACAAAAAGGGCCGGCAAATTGCCGGCCCTTTTGTATTCCCAGCTGCCCGTGAGGGGCATCCGGCAGACAGCATAACCTCTTAAAGCGGGGTTACGTTTTCCGCCTGCGGGCCTTTCGGGCCCTGAGTCACGGTAAACTCTACCTTCTGACCTTCTGCCAGAGTGCGAAAGCCACCTGCGTTGATTGCACTGTAGTGAACGAATACGTCACTGCCGCCTTCCTGAGCAATGAAGCCAAATCCCTTGGATTCGTTGAACCACTTGACGTGGCCGGTTTTGGTATCAGACATCGATCTATCCTGTCGTACTGAAAATATTGCCCTCACGGGACCGTCTTGGGCCGTGACCTCCGAAGCGTACTGAGAAGGGGCAACGAAAAGCCTGAGGCAGGACGTTAAACTCATTCACCAAATACCGCCGCGGAAGACCACAGCAATTTTCAGTATAGACCGACTTCAGGGGGCGTCAATTTTTCTTTTTGTGCAAGTTACAGTTTAAATTGGCGTAAAAACAAAGGGTTGTAATGCTTTTGAAATAATTATGAAGGCTGCGTGTCAGAAATCATCCGTGTTTTGCGGTTCGCTTCTGGTTCCGGTCACTTCAGCATAAACGCTGCCCTGGCCCAGATGGGCTTTAATGGACTGGCCGGCGGTTAGCTGGTCGGCGCGCCGCACAATCTGCCCCTGGTTGTCTTTGACGATGGCATAGCCGCGCCCCAGGGTGGCCAGGGGGCTGACTACCTGCAGTGTTTGAGCCATGTGTTGCAACTGCTCACGCTGCTGCTTCAGGTGTTGGCGCATGGACGCATCAAGGCGTTGATTCAGCTGGACTACCCGATCGTTGGCGGTGATCAGCGTGCGGGCGGGAGATTGTGCGCTCAACCGTTGATTGAGGTGTTCAACCCGCACCCCCTGTTGTTCGAGCTTCTGGCGTATTCGCTGGTTCAGCCGCATGTCCAGCTCGTCCATGCGCTGGGCTTTTTCCTGCAGTTCCCGGCGAGGATCACGGAGCCTTGCAGACAGGTGCTCAAGTCGGGTTTCCATTCGTTGCAGCTGGCGGCGGGCAGATTGCGAGAGACGGAGCTGCTGTTCGTGTAATCGGCGCAGCCAGTCTTTCTGGTCTGGTGAAATCTTTTCCGCGGCAGCCGAAGGCGTGGGTGCGCGCAAGTCTGAAACAAAATCCGCAATGGTAACGTCGACTTCGTGGCCTACGGCACTGACGGTGGGAATGGAACATTCAGCGATGGCTCTGGCAACCGCTTCTTCGTTGAAGCACCACAGGTCTTCCAGCGAGCCGCCACCCCGGCCAATAATCAGAACATCGGCGACGTTGTGGCGCTGAGCCTGGCCAATTGCCCGGATAATGTCGGCTGTTGCTGCATTACCCTGCACGGCGGTCGGGTAGAGTGTGACCGGGATGGCCGGGCAGCGGCGCTCCAGTACTGTGAGAATGTCGTGAATGGCGGCGCCGGTGGGTGACGTGACGACGCCGATATGTCGTGGTGTGGCGGGTATGGGTTTTTTGCGGGCCGGGTCAAACAGGCCTTCGGCCTGCAGTTTCATCTTCAGCGCGTCGAAGGCCTGCTGAAGCGGGCCAAGCCCGGCCGGCTCCATATGCTCCACAACAATCTGAAAGTCGCCCCGGTTTTCGTACAAGGTTACTTTGCCGCGAATCCGAATCTGGTCGCCTTCGCGGGGCGGCGTGCGCAGGCGCTGGTTGGCACCCCTGAACATGGCACAACGAACCTGGCATTTTTTGTCTTTCAGGGAGAAATACCAGTGCCCGGAAGAAGGCCGCGCAAAACCTGAAAGTTCACCTTCGACCCAGACCTGCAAAAAAGACGCTTCCAGCAGGTGGCGGGCCTGGTGGTTCAGTTCACTGACCGACAGGGCTCTGGGGCGGGTGTCCGGATACGGGGTTGTCAAAGTGCTGGACTCCGTCATTTTTATACGCAATAGCCGAGATTTAGGGGCAAAAATAACCGAAATTCAGAAAGATGCAATAAAAGGGCAAAAATCGCGCGGTTTACTGAAGGCGGCCACAACTTTATAATAGATCGATTAAGGATTTTGCTTTGCTGCGCCGGCATCGGTGCAGTGCAGAAACTCCCAATTTAGCACGTTCAAAAGGCGGATCCCAATGCTGCGTATTGCCGAAGAAGCCCTCACGTTTGACGACGTTCTTCTCGTTCCCGGATATTCCGAAGTCCTGCCTCACCAGGTTGACCTGAAGACTCAGTTGACGAAAGGGATCACCCTGAATATCCCATTGATTTCGTCAGCCATGGATACCGTGACTGAAGCCGAGTTGGCCATCGCCATGGCCCAGGAAGGCGGCGTTGGCATCATGCACAAGAACATGACCGTTGAGCAACAGGCTGCTGCCGTGCGCAAGGTCAAGAAGTTTGAAAGCGGCGTGGTGAAAGACCCGATTACCGTAAGCCCGGGCACAACGGTCCGTGAGTTGGTGGATATCACCATGGCCAATAACATTTCTGGCCTGCCGGTCGTTGATGGCAACGATCTGGTCGGCATTGTTACCGGCCGGGATATCCGCTTTGAAAGCCGCATGGATACGCTGGTGCGGGACATCATGACCCCGAAAGACAAGCTGGTCACCGTACAGGAAGGAACGGATACGGAAGTGGTGAAAGAGCTTCTGCATCGCCACCGTATCGAGAAAGTTCTGGTGGTGAATGACAACTTCCAGTTGCGCGGTCTGATCACCGTCAAGGATATTCAGAAAGCCAAAGATTACCCGCTGGCCTGTAAAGATGATCAGGGCCGACTGCGTGTGGGCGCCGCCGTAAGCACCGGTGGCGACACCGAAGCACGAATTACTGCGCTGGCCGAGGCTGGTGTGGATGTGCTGGTAGTCGACACGGCTCACGGGCATTCCAAAGGCGTTATTGATCGTGTTCGTTGGGTGAAAGATAACTTCCCGGCCGTACAGGTTATTGGCGGTAATATCGCCACCTCCGACGCGGCGATCGCACTGGCCGATGCCGGCGCTGATGCCGTGAAGGTAGGTATTGGCCCCGGTTCTATCTGCACCACCCGCATCGTGGCCGGTATTGGCGTACCCCAGATCTCTGCTGTCTCCAATGTGGCGGCAGCCTTGAAAGATCGTGGTGTGCCGTTGATCGCCGATGGCGGTATTCGGTTTTCTGGTGACATCGCCAAAGCTTTGGCGGCCGGTGCCCACTGTGTGATGATTGGCAGCCTGCTGGCCGGTACCGATGAAGCGCCGGGTGAAGTGGAGCTGTTCCAGGGGCGTAGTTACAAGGCCTACCGCGGCATGGGCTCAATCGGCGCCATGGGGCAGGGCTCCAGTGATCGTTACTTCCAGGATGCCAGCAAAGGCGTCGACAAACTGGTGCCGGAAGGCATTGAAGGCCGTGTGGCCTGCAAGGGCCCGATGCGCAACATCGTGCATCAGCTGGTAGGCGGAATTCGCGCCTCCATGGGGTACACCGGCAGCGCCACCATGGAAGAAATGCGCACCAAGCCGGAATTTGTTCGCATCACCAACGCCGGCATGCGTGAAAGCCATGTGCACGATGTAACCATTACCAAGGAAGCACCCAACTACCGAGTTGGTTAACCCGCCTGATCTGACCCGGCCCGGTTTTCGGGCCGGGTTTGTTTTTTGACAGCCAGAGGACCCCATGGCCCAGAACATCCACGACCATCGCATCCTGATTCTCGATTTCGGTTCCCAGTACACACAGTTGATCGCCCGTCGCGTGCGCGAGATTGGCGTGTATTGCGAAGTGAAGGCCTTTGATATTACCGATGAAGAGCTCAATGCTTTCAATCCCAAAGGCATTATTCTGGCCGGTGGCCCGGAATCTGTGACCCAGCTGGATTGTCCGCGGGCGCCGGAGGGTCTGTTCGAGCGCGGCATTCCCATTCTGGGTATCTGTTATGGCATGCAGACCATGGCGGAGCAGCTTGGTGGTAGGGTAGCCAGCTCCGAGAAGCGGGAGTTCGGTTATGCCCAGGTGAAGGTTCGCGCCAAAGGGCCGTTGCTGTCTGACATCACTGATCACCTGACCCCGACCGGCGACTCTCTGCTGGATGTCTGGATGAGCCATGGTGATAAAGTTGTGGAAATGCCAGAGGGCTTTGAGTTGCTGGCCTCTTCCGGAAGTGCGCCGGTTGCTGCCATGCAGGATCTGAGCCGCAATCTTTATGGTGTTCAGTTCCACCCGGAAGTGACTCACACCCTTCAGGGTAAGCGCATTCTTGAGCATTTCATTCTCAATATCAGCCATTGTGAAGCACTCTGGACTCCGGCCAGAATTGTGGATGATGCCGTTCAACAGATCCGTGAACAGGTTGGCTCCGACAAGGTGCTACTGGGGCTTTCCGGTGGTGTTGATTCCTCAGTGACCGCTGCGCTGCTTCATAAAGCTATCGGCGACCAACTGACCTGCGTATTCGTGGACAACGGCCTGCTGCGCCTGCACGAAGGCGACCAGGTGATGGACATGTTCGCCAATAATATGGGCGTGAAAGTCATTCGTGTGGATGCCGAAGACCTGTTCCTGTCTAAGCTCAAGGGCGTGGATGATCCCGAGAAGAAGCGCAAGATCATCGGTAACACCTTTATCGATGTGTTTGATGATGAAGCGGCCAAAATCACCGACGTGAACTGGCTGGCCCAGGGCACCATCTATCCGGACGTGATCGAGTCTGCCGCTTCCAAAACCGGCAAGGCCCATGTGATCAAGTCCCACCACAACGTGGGTGGCCTGCCGGAAACCATGAAGATGAAGCTCGTAGAGCCGCTGCGGGAACTGTTCAAGGACGAAGTGCGCCGAATTGGGCTGGAACTGGGCTTGCCGTACGACATGGTGTATCGCCACCCATTCCCGGGGCCGGGTCTGGGCGTGCGTATCCTTGGCGAAGTTAAAAAAGAATACGCCGACATCCTGCGCCGCGCCGACGCTATCTTCCTGGAAGAGCTGCATCGTGCCGACCTGTACCACAAGACCAGCCAGGCCTTTGCGGTGTTCCTGCCGGTTAAATCCGTTGGTGTGGTGGGCGATGCCCGCCGCTACGAGTACGTCATTGCAGTCCGCGCTGTCGAAACCGTGGACTTCATGACCGCCCGCTGGGCGCGCCTGCCGTATGAGGTACTGGAAACCGTGTCCAACCGGATCATCAACGAGATCTCCGGTGTGTCCCGGGTAACTTACGACATTTCCTCCAAGCCGCCTGCCACCATTGAGTGGGAATAAGCGCGATAGCTGATGGCCTCGGAAATCACTATTCCGGAAGATCAGCTCTGGATGAATCGCGCCCTGCAACTGGCCGCTCAGGCAGCTAAGCTTGATGAAGTGCCGGTGGGTGCGGTTGTGGTTCTGGATGGCAAGGAAATCGGTGCCGGATTCAATGCACCGATTTCCGGCTGTGATCCCACCGCCCATGCCGAGATCCGTGCCTTGCGGGATGCTGCCGCCCGGGTAGGCAATTACCGGCTTTCCGGCGCTACACTGTATGTGACCCTTGAACCCTGCACCATGTGTGTCGGTGCCATTGTTCATGGTCGCATCAGCCGCCTGGTGTATGGTGCCAGCGAGCCCAAGGCCGGAGCCATCGAGTCGGCCAGAAATACATTGGACGAACCGTACCTGAACTGGCGAGTGGAAGCGGTTGGCGGTGTTCTGGGTGAACGCTGCGGGCAGATTATCAGCGAATTTTTCAGCCGTCGCCGCCGGGAAATCCGGCAGCGCCGCAAACAGAACTCAGCGAAGGGAAGCGATAACTCATGAAAGTGCTTGTTACTGGTGGGGCCGGCTATATAGGTAGTCACGTTGTTCGCCAACTGGCTGAGGCCGGCCACGACATCGTTGTTTTCGACAACCTGTCTACCGGCTATCGCTGGGCGGTGACCGCAGGTGAACTTGTGGTGGGTGATCTGGCCGACGAAGACGCCATCGAGTATCTGTTCTCTCAGCATCGCTTTGAAGCAGTGCTGCATTTCGCCGCCAACATCGTGGTACCGGAGTCTGTTGCCAATCCGCTGAAGTATTACGGCAACAACACCCGAAACACTCTGAATCTGCTCAAAGCCATTGACCGGCACAAGATACCATACGTGGTGTTTTCGTCGACCGCGGCGGTTTACGGCATGCCGGAACAAACGGTACTGACCGAAGATCTTCCGCTGGCGCCGATCAATCCCTACGGCGCCTCAAAGATGATGAGCGAACGGATGATCATGGATCTGGCTTCCGCCACTGATCTGAATTATGTGATTCTTCGTTATTTCAACGTGGCCGGGGCAAACCCGGACGGGTTGCTTGGGCAATCAACTCCGGAAGCCACCCATCTGATCAAAGTTGCCAGCGAATGTGTAACGGGTCAAAGAGAGGGGATGAGCGTTTTCGGTATCGATTACGACACCCGGGATGGCACCTGCATTCGCGACTATATCCATGTGGAAGATCTGGCAAAAGCACATGTAATGGCGCTGGAATACATGGCCGGGGGAGGGCAGTCGCAAGTACTCAACTGCGGTTACGGCCGTGGCTTTACCGTTCGTGAAGTCATTGATGTGGTCAAGCGCGAATCCGGGATCGATTTCCCGGTACACGAAACCGAACGCCGTGCCGGCGATCCGGCAGCATTGATGGCAGATAACGCACAAATCAAGCAGGTTCTGGGTTGGCAGCCGGCTTACGACGATCTGAACACCATCGTGCGTACAGCCCTGGCCTGGGAAAATATCTGGCAACAGAAAAAGGCACAGAATGTTTGAATTACATGAAAAACTGGCGGCAGATACGGTCAGCCTGGGGCGTTCAGGGTTGTGTGAAATCCGCCTGATGAACGACAGCGCCTGGCCCTGGATTATTCTGGTGCCAACAGTGGAAAATGTCCGGGAGATCTACGAGCTGTCGAAAATCCAGCAGATCCGTTTGCTGGAAGACTCGTCCACCCTGAGTGAAGGCATGATGCAGGTCTTTCAGGGCGATAAAATGAATGTAGCCGCTTTGGGCAACATGGTTCCGCAGCTTCATATTCATCATATTGTGCGGTTTGAAGGCGACCCGGCCTGGCCCGGCCCTGTCTGGGGCAAGCAGGCCCCGGTGCCATACACTGAGGAAGAGCTGGAAAAGACCCGCAAAAAGCTGCAACCACTGTTGGACAAACTGGTCTGAGCCGTTCTGAATTCAGCCCAGACCCTGCTGCCACTGCGCGAGGGTCTGGGAGCCCACCAGAATCATCCTTAGTTCCTTTTTCAGTTTTACCTTCAGCGTTTCCCGTTCTGACGGAGTCGCATCCAGCGCCTCCGCCCCCTGATTGAACACCAACGTCACCATAGCCTCCGCCACCAGGCGGGCATCCGAAATCGGCTTGTCCTGTTCCTCGGCAAAACGGCGCAGATCCTCCGCCAGTTCCGTCACAACGTGGTCAATCTCCGCCTTGACCGCTGTCCGGAATGTTTTTGACACACCGGTGCGTTCCCGCAACATCAGCCGGAACAGGTTGGCGTTATTGCCCAGATACTCCATAAACGTGTCAACCGACGTGGATATGGCACTGCCATCCCGCACAATCCGCTTACGAGCCTGGCGCATCAACTGACGCAGCGCCACACCGCCTTCATCCACCAGAGCCAGCCCCAGCTCGTCCAGATCGGTAAAGTGCCGGTAAAAAGACGTGGGCGCGATGCCTGCCTCCCGGGCCACTTCCCGCAAACTCAGACTGCCAAAGCCCCGGTCTTCATTAAGATGAGCCAGCGCTGCATCCATTAACGCCCGCCGGGTTCTTGATTTCTGTGCTGCTCTGGTCGACAACTTCCGACTCCGTTAACCGCTAAAAACGGCCATTCTAGCCGCCAGTGTGCTGATCGTCATCTGAAGACCACATTTGCCTCGCGGTACACCTGATTTCCGGGCCTATTGTGTTTATAATAGGCCGCTTTCTTTTATGGTGGTGGAACAAGTTGCGGCCAAGTACAAAGTAGCGCCGGGCTGGGGGATGCCTTTCCGAAAATTTGCGGAGCCAGGGATGGCGGAGCATAAGCGCCCAGGGAGGGCTCGAGCGCTTTTCGGAAAGGCATCCCCCAGCCCGGTGCGGGCGCCAGAAACGCCAAACCTGGCAAGCAATCAGGTAGAAGTAAACTTTCCGGGACACGCTGTGAATACATCCCTGTACGCTTGACTGCAGCATCCATGCTGCAGACAGTCCCGGAAAGCTCACTTCTACCTGCTTGCCCAGACATCACAGTTAAACGCACACATCAAATTTAACGGGAACCGGTATGCGCAGTCATTATTGCGGTGGGATCAACGAATCCCACATTGATCAGGAAGTCACACTTTGCGGATGGGTACACCGTCGCCGTGACCATGGTGGCGTTATCTTCCTTGATCTGCGGGATCGGGATGGCATCTCCCAGGTGGTGGTCGACCCCGACACCCCCGAAAGCTTCGCACTGGCCGAAAGAGTCCGCAGCGAATTTGTTATCAAGGTTACCGGCCGCGTACGTCGCCGTCCCGCCGGCACCGAAAATAACAACATGCCCACCGGCCAGGTAGAGCTACTGGGCAAGAATGTTGAAATCCTGAACGCTGCCGCCACACCGCCGTTCCCGCTGGACGAACACGTAGACGTGGGCGAAGACGTACGCCTGCGTTATCGTTTCGTAGACCTGCGCCGTCCGGAAATGATCAACCGCCTGCGGTTCCGGTCACGGGTCACCAGCTACATCCGCAACTACCTGGACAGCAACGGCTTCATGGATGTGGAAACCCCGATCCTGACCCGTGCCACTCCTGAAGGTGCCCGCGACTACCTGGTGCCCAGCCGTACCCACGAAGGCTCCTTCTTCGCACTGCCGCAGTCTCCCCAGCTGTTCAAGCAGCTGCTGATGGTGTCCGGCGTGGATCGTTACTACCAGATTGCCAAGTGCTTCCGCGACGAAGACCTGCGCGCCGACCGCCAGCCGGAATTCACCCAGATCGACATCGAGGCCTCGTTTATCGACGAGAAAACCCTGATGGATCTGAACGAAGACATGATCCGCTCGCTGTTCAAGGATGTCCTGGAAGTCGATTTGCCGGAATTCCCGCAGATGCCGCATTCCGAAGCCATGCAGCGTTACGGTAGCGACAAGCCGGACCTGCGGATTCCGCTGGAACTGCTCGACGTGAACGACCTGGTCGAAAACGTCGACTTCAAGGTGTTTGCCGGCCCGGCAAAAGATCCCAAAGGCCGTGTGGCCGCATTGCGCGTGCCCAAAGGTGGTGAGCTGACCCGTAAGCAGATCGACGAGTACACTAAGTTCGTCGGCATCTACGGCGCTAAAGGTCTGGCCTATATCAAGGTCAATGAACTGGCCAAAGGCGTTGAAGGCCTGCAGTCGCCGATCATCAAGTTCCTCGGTGAAGACGTGGCCATGGCAATCATGGAACGTGTGGGTGCCGAAGACGGCGACATCGTATTCTTCGGTGCTGATAAGACCATGGTGGTCAACGAAGCACTGGGCGCGCTGCGCGTGAAGCTGGGGCATGACCTCAATATGCTCACCCGTGAGTGGGCGCCGCTGTGGGTCGTGGACTTCCCGATGTTCGAAGAAACGCCGGACGGCTCACTGACCGCGATTCACCACCCGTTCACCGCGCCTTCCTGCAGCCCGGATGAGCTGGCCGCCGATCCGGCCAACGCACTCTCCCGCGCCTACGACATGGTTCTGAACGGTACCGAATTGGGCGGCGGTTCCATCCGTATTCACAACGAAAGCATGCAGGAAGCCGTATTCCGCATTCTCGGCATTGGTGAAGAAGAAGCCCGCGCCAAGTTTGGCTTCCTGCTGGATGCCCTGAAATATGGCTGCCCGCCGCACGGTGGTCTGGCCTTTGGTCTGGATCGTCTGGTGATGCTGATGACCGGCTCAAGCTCCATCCGTGACGTGATTGCCTTCCCGAAAACCCAGAGCGCCACCTGCCTGATGACCCAAGCGCCGGGCGAAGTGGACGAGAAACAGCTGAAAGAGCTGAACATTCGCCTGCGCCGCTCTGCCAAGGCAGCGGATGGCAACAAGGCAGAAGACAAGTCGTAAATTCTGTTGATCAGAGGTGGCGGGCGCCACCTCTGGTTAGGAACGTTTTCCCGCGTTCCTCAACCGAAAGGAGTTTTGATAATGGCTGGACACAGTAAATGGGCCAATATCAAGCACCGCAAAGCGGCCCAGGATGCCAAGCGCGGCAAGATCTTTACCAAGATTATCCGTGAGCTGACCGTTGCTGCCCGTCTGGGCGGTGGCGACCCGAACGACAATCCCCGTTTGCGGGCCGTGGTCGACAAGGCCCTGACCGCCAACATGAAAAAAGACACCATCGAGCGGGCCATAGAACGTGGTGCCGGCGGTGGTGACGACAACAACTACGAAGAGCTTACCTACGAGGGCTATGGGCCCGGTGGTGTCGCATTCTTTGTGGAAGTGATGACCGACAACAAGAACCGCACGGTGGCCGAAGTTCGCAACGCCTTCAATAAATCCGGCGGCAACCTGGGCACCGATGGCTCGGTAGCCTATCTCTTCACCAAGCAGGGTATTATCACCTACAGCCCGGACGTGGATGGGGACAGGCTGATGGAAGCGGCTCTGGAAGCCGGTGCCGAAGATCTGCAGGAGCAGGACGACGGCTCCTATGAGATTGTCACCACACCCGAAGAATATCTGGATGTGAAAGAATCCCTGGTGAACGCCGGTCTGAAGCCGGACAACTCGGAAGTCACCCAGGTGCCGGCGACCCGTGTGGAGCTGGATTATGACGGCGCGGAGAAAATCCTCAAGCTGATCGATACCCTTGAGGATCTGGACGATGTCCAGAACGTGTACCATAACGCGGATATTTCCGCCGAGATCATGGAATCGCTCTGACGTGATTCCTCCGACCGGGAGCAGGCAACTCTGATGGCCATTATTCTGGGCGTAGACCCGGGTTCCCGGATTACCGGCTACGGCATCATTCGTGTTGAAGGCCGCACCACCGAATACATCGACAGTGGCTGCATCCGTGTGGGTGAAAAGCCATGGGCCGAGCGGCTGCAAACCATCTTTCACAGTCTGGCGTTGCTGATTGGCGAATACCGGCCGGAAGAGTTTGCTATCGAACAGGTGTTCATGGCCCGCAACCCGGATTCCGCCCTCAAGCTGGGTCAGGCCCGGGGCGCTGCGATTGTCAGTGCTGCCAACAGTGGTTTGCCAGTGCACGAGTATTCGGCGCGCCAGGTGAAGCAGGCCGTTGTGGGTACCGGCAGCGCCGATAAAGCCCAGGTTCAGCATATGGTTCAGGCGCTGCTGAAATTGTCGCGCAAGCCCCAGGCCGACGCTGCTGATGCCCTGGCCATTGCTTTGTGCCATGCCCACATGAATCAAAGCATGCTGCGCCTGGTTAGCTCTGGCGGTAAAGCCCGGGGCGGTCGGGTGCGACGTCAATAACCGGCTCTGCGGAGCCAGAGGAGACCGCCCTTGATTGGTCGTATTCGAGGATTGCTGATCGAGAAAGCCCCGGGCCACACACTGGTGGAATGTTCCGGGCTGGGGTATGAAATTGATATCCCGTACACCACCTTCTTTCACCTGCCGGAAACCGGGCAGGAAGTTACTCTTCATACCCATTTTGCCGTTCGTGAAGACGCCCAGAGCCTCTATGGTTTTGCCTCTCGCCTCGATCGGGATCTGTTCCGTTTTTTAATCAAGGTCAACAGTGTTGGCCCGAAGCTGGCCATTGGCATACTTTCGGGCCTGGATGCCCAGCAGTTTATTCGCTGCGTGGAGGTCCGGGATGTCAATGCGCTGGTGAAACTGCCCGGTGTCGGCAAAAAAACCGCCGAACGTTTATTGATTGAAATGGCGGACCGGATCGGTCAACTGGAAGGCCAGTTTGTTCCCGGAGCACAGTTGGCATCCGGGTCGGGCGAAGCGCCGGTGGCTGCCACCGGGCCTGACCCCGGAGAGGAAGCGGAAGCCGCACTGATTTCCCTGGGTTACAAACCCCAGGAAGCCGCAAAGGCTATCAGTAAGGTAGCCGAACCGGGCATGAACAGTGAGGCGTTGATTCGCCTGGCCCTGAAGAACATGATCCCGACCAGTTGATGGTTGGTGAGAAAGCTCAATGACAGCAACCTGTAGAGAGCGTAACGTGACTCACACAATGCCCCTTGTAGAATTGGCCCACATGAACAACCGGCAGAGCCAGTGGGGACGTTGTCTGTTGCCTGTAACCGGATAATGCCATGATCGAATCGGATCGATTGATAACGCCAAAAGCCGGCGAGTACGAGGAAGTTCAGGACCGGGCCATTCGCCCGAGCCTGCTTGCAGAATACGTGGGCCAGCCCACAGTGCGCGAGCAGATGGAGATCTTCATTTCCGCCGCCCGTGCCCGCGAAGAAGCTTTGGACCACGTGCTTATCTTTGGCCCGCCGGGTCTGGGTAAAACGACGTTGGCCAATATCATCGCCAATGAAATGGGCGTATCCATCAAGACCACCTCCGGCCCGGTACTTGAGAAAGCCGGTGACCTGGCAGCGCTGCTGACCAATCTGGAAGAAGGCGATGTCCTGTTTATTGACGAGATCCATCGCCTGAGTGCCGCCGTCGAGGAAGTGTTGTATCCAGCCATGGAAGACTACCAGCTGGATATCATGATCGGCGAAGGCCCGGCAGCCCGTTCCATCAAACTGGACTTGCCTCCGTTTACTCTGGTAGGCGCCACCACGCGGGCCGGTTTGCTGACCTCGCCGCTGCGAGATCGTTTCGGCATTGTTCAGCGGCTGGAGTTTTACAACACCCGGGATCTGACCGACATTATTGTCCGTTCGGCACGGCTGTCTTCCGTGGCTATTGACGAAGCCGGTGCCTTTGAGCTGGCCCGGCGATCCCGGGGTACGCCCCGTATCGCCAACCGGCTGTTGCGCCGGGTCCGGGATTTCGCAGAGGTGCGTAGTGATGGCCATATCAGTTCTGATATCGCCGATAAGGCGCTGAACATGCTGAAAGTCGACAGCCAGGGCTTCGACCACATGGATCGCCGCCTGTTGCTGGCCATGATCGAGAAGTTTGATGGCGGTCCGGTGGGCGTGGAAAGTCTGGCAGCGGCCATCAGTGAAGAGCGGGGCACCATCGAAGACGTGCTCGAGCCTTTCCTGATACAGCAGGGGTTTATGATCAGAACGCCGCGTGGGCGCATGGTGACTTCCCATGCGTATCAGCATTTTGGGGTAGTGGTACCGGGATCTGGCAACGAGGAAGACCTTTTTGACTGAACACAGCAGCAACCGGATGTTTGAACTGCCGGTGCGGGTTTATATTGAAGACACGGATGCCGGTGGCATTGTTTTCCATGCCAAATACCTGCACTACATGGAACGGGCAAGGACTGAGTGGATTCGTAGCCAGGGCTTCAGTTTGCGGGCCGGTCTGGAACATAACATCAGTTATGTGGTTCAGCGCATGAACGTGAACTTCCGTTCGCCGGCAAAGCTGGATGACGAATTGCTGGTAACAGCCGAGCCTGTCGCCTCTTCCCGGGTCTGGATGACTTTCCGGCAGCAGGTATTTCGGGCCAGCGGCCGGCAATTGTTGTGTGATGCAGAGGTGCGGGTTGCGTGCATTGCCCTTGATAGTGGCAAGCCCCGCCGGTTGCCCGAAGATATGCAGGAAATTCTGAGGAATTCCATCTAATTTATTGAAAGTATTGTAAATAAATTCAGGAGTATACAGTGGAAGCGGAACTTTCAGTCTGGCATCTGATTGCGAGTGCAGGGATTCTGGTGCAGCTGGTTATGCTGTTGCTGGTGTTGGCCTCTATCATCTCCTGGGCGCTGATTATCCAGCGTATCCAGGTGTTCCGGAAAGCCCGGCAGGCGCAGCTCGATTTCGAGAACCGCTTCTGGTCCGGTATGGATCTGGGACAGTTGTATAAAGAGGTCAACGACAACCCCACGCCGTATTCCGGCCTGGAGTCGGTCTTTCGGGCCGGGTTCAAGGAATTTTCCCGTCTGCGCCAGCAAAGCCGGGATGCCGACGCGGTGATGGAAGGTGCCCAGCGAGCAATGCGGGTAGCCTTCTCCCGGGAGCAGGAGCGTTTGGAAATGCACCTGCCATTCCTGGCCACTGTTGGCTCCACCAGTCCCTATGTCGGCCTGTTTGGCACGGTCTGGGGCATTATGAATTCTTTCCGCGGCCTGGCTCAGGTTCAGCAGGCAACCCTGGCAACGGTAGCGCCGGGCATCTCCGAAGCACTGATCGCCACGGCGATGGGCCTGTTTGCTGCTATCCCGGCGGTAGTGGCTTATAACCGCTTTGCCTCGCGCTCGGAGTCCCTGCTGAAAAACTATGAAACCTTCGCCGAAGAGTTCTCAAGCATCCTGCATCGCCGGGTGCACAGTAGTGAGCAGGCAGCGTGATTAACCGCACCGGCAAGGAGAGGGTTGCAGCATGAAAGGCATGGGAATGATGCCGCAGCAGCGGCGCAAGCCAATGGCTGAGATTAACGTGGTTCCCTACATCGATGTGATGCTGGTGCTGTTGATTATTTTCATGGTCACAGCGCCGATGCTCATACAGGGCGTGCAGGTGGATCTACCGGAAACCACATCCGAGCCGATTTCGCAGGATAAGGATGTTGAGCCGATTACCGTGTCGGTTGACAGCAACGGTGCTTATTTCCTGGACATTGGCGGTAAGGAAAGCGAACCGATGGCGCTTGATGAGATTCGTGAGCAGGTCAGTAAAATTCTGTCGCAGCGTACGAATGCCGAGGTTCTGGTGCGGGGCGACGAATACGTGGATTACGGAATGGTGGTACGCCTTATGGCAGAACTTCAGGCGGCCGGTGCGTCCGGAATCGGCCTGATCACCGATGCGCCTGATGATAACCGGTAATCGACGGGTGAGAGCATAGTGACGGGTAACGAGCGGGAAACGATCAGTACCGGAAAAGCACCCTGGAAATCTCCGATAGCGGTGTCGGTAGTGCTGCATCTGTCGATAGCTGTTGTTGCGCTGGCTGGCTGGTCCTGGTCTGAACCGATGCAGGAACCCGAGCCGAACAGCATTTCTGCGCGCTTGATCAGCCCGGAACCAGAGCCCAGCCCGGTGATTAACGAACAGGAACAGGCACGCGACCAGGAGCAGCAGAAAGCTGAGGTCGAGCGTCAGCAGGCCGAAGCAGAACGGAAACAACAGGAAGAGCAGGCGCGCCAGGAAGAGGCAGAGCGCCAGGCGCAGGAAGAAGCCCGTAAGCGCGAGGAAGAACGAAAACGCCAGGAAGCTCAGGCGCGTGAGCAGGCCGAGCAGAAGGCTCGTGAAGAAGCCGCGCGGAAAAAAGCCGAAGCTGAAGCAAAAGAGCGGGAACGCCAGCGACTGGAAGAAGAGCAGCGCAGGCAGGAAGAGGCAAAACGCAAGGCTGAAGAAGAGAAGCGCAAGGCCGAAGAAGAAAAACGACGCCAGGAAGAAGCCGAGCGTAAGCGCCGCGAAGAAGAGGCGCGCAAAGAGGCTGAGCGTAAACGGCTGGAAGCCGAACGGCGGTTGAGGGAAGAGCAGCTGCAGGCGCTGGCGGATGAGTCCAGGCAGGAGCAGGAGGCTGAGCAGCGCAGACAGCGGGAAGCGGCGGCCGCCAGGGCCCGGGAAGCGCAAATGCTGTCTGAGAGCCAGAAGTATCAGAGCCTGATCCGTGAGCGTTTGACTCAGGCCTGGTACCCGCCATCGTCAGCAACGGAAGATATGACAGCGCGATTGCAGATTGCACTCTTGCCTACCGGTGAACTGGCCAGCGTGAAACTGGTCAACAGCAGTGGTAACACCGCGTTTGATAATTCTGCGCTCGGCGCGGTACGGGCCCTTAACCGCTACCCGGTTCCGGAAAACCGGGATACGTTTGAACGGTATTTCCGACAGTTTACGATTGAATTCAATCCGCAACGCCTGCGATGAGGCTGGTGATTCCGATGACACAGACACAAGTATATAAACAATTCGTTCTGCGCCCTTTGATGCTGGTGTCGCTTGCCTTATTCATGCTTGCGGCAGGCAATGCCAGGGCGGAATTGCTAATTCGCATTACCGAAGGTGTCGATGCTGCCATTCCCATTGCCGTGGTGCCGTTCGCTGAAAGCGGCACCATGCCACAAGGCGACAAGATCAGTGGCATTATCCGGTCGGATCTGACCATGAGTGGTGAGTTTAACCCGTTGGCACCGGGCAAGATGCTGAGCCTGCCTTCGAGTCGCTCTGATGTGTATTTCCGTGATTGGCGCATGCTTGGCCAGCGTTACCTGCTGGTGGGCGAGTTAACCCGCAAGGGTGAGCGCCTTGAGGCCCGCTACGAGCTGTTCGATATTAACCGGGAGGCTCGCATTCTGGGTGAAACCACAACGGCCCCGGCCAGTAGCGCCCGATCTCTTGCTCACCATATCAGTGACAAAATCTATGAAGCGATCACCGGTGAGCCCGGGGCCTTCTCCACCAAGCTGGCTTACGTCACGGTAATGGGGCAGGGCGACGATATGCGCTATCGTCTACAAGTCAGTGATGTGGACGGCAAGCGCGCCAAGGTCCGGTTGGAGAGTGACGAGCCTGTTCTTTCCCCGGCCTGGTCGCCGGATGGCAAGAAGCTGGCCTACGTGTCCTTTGAGACTAACAAGCCTGTGATCTTTGTTCATGAACTGGCGACCGGGGAACGACAGAAGCTGGCGGATTTCCGTGGTCTTAATTCGGCGCCGGCATGGTCACCGGATGGAACGTCATTGTTGATGACTCTGTCTCGGGATGGCAATGCGGAAGTCTATAAAATGGATCTGGCAACGGAAGAACTCACCCGGTTGACGAATCACTGGGCGATAGACACCGAAGGGGCATGGGATCATGCCGGTCGGGGGATCTTCTTCACATCGGATCGCTCCGGTGGGCCGCAGATCTATCATATGGAACGACCCGGCGCAGAAGCCCGGCGAATTACGTTTGGTAGTCGTTACAACGCCCGGCCGCGTCCTGATCCGGAAGGTGATTATGTGTATTACGTGCACCAGCGCGATAGCGCATTCCTGATTGCCCGCACCAATCTGAAAACCGGTGAGGAGAGCATTGTGAGCCGCACGGAATCAGATGAATCGCCCAGCCTGTCACCCAATGGCAGGTTGTTGATATACGCCACTGAACGGGATGGCACCAGTGTCCTCACGGTGGTTTCGACAGAAGGCGGCGCAGCCTATAGCCTGCCAGCCGCGGAAGGCGAAGTTCGTGATCCGGCCTGGGGCCCGATTGTTCGTTAATGTCATCACTGACCAAGATCTGATCTGATATTCAAAAAGGAAAAGCGATTATGAAACTGTCGATGTCCAGCAAAGTTTTTGCCATGTTGGTTACCGTGGGCCTGGTAGCTGGTTGTAGTTCCACCGGTGAAACCACCGATCAGGAAGGGTACGGTTCTGACGTAGAAGCGATCAACCAGGAAGGCGGAGCCACGGTCTATGACGGGGCCGGTGAGGATGGTGGCATTTCATCGTCATCAATGACCGAAGACGAGCGCCAGGCTGCACGCCAGCAGGCTGAAGCAACCGAGAAGGCCAAGCAGGAAGCCTTGCGCGACGTCACTACGTTCTACTTCGATTTCGATACCTCTGAAATCAAACCCGATGCCCGTGATGTGCTGGTGGCCCATGCCCGTTACCTGTCGGACAATCCACGCCAGCAGGTTCGCGTGGAAGGTCACGCTGATGAGCGCGGAAGCAAGGAATACAACCTGGCCTTGGGTGAGCGTCGCGCCAACGCTGTCGAGCGTTTTCTGATCGTAAACGGTGCCTCCCGTGGACAGATTGAGACCGTAAGCTATGGTGAAGAGAAGCCGGCGGTTCGCGGTTCCAGCGAAAGCGCCTGGGCTCAGAACCGTCGCGTCGAGCTTATTTTTGACTAAGCGTCTCTTTTACTGACAAGCGCAATCACCGGATGTTTCCATGAGAAAAATACTCATGGCGACAGTGCTGATCCCGCTGGGCCTTGGCCTGGCGGGTTCTGTTCAGGCACAGTCGTCTTCGCCCGCATTTCAGAATAACAGTTCGGAAGCCCAGAGAAAGGCTGGTAACAGCCAGGCGACCGCTGAGCTGTTCTATATGATCCAGCAACTTCAACAGACTGTCCGTGAGCTACAGGGCCAGGTTGAAGAGCAGGGCAATCAGATCCAACGTCTTCAACGACAGGGTCGGGATCGCTACGTGGATCTGGACCAGCGAATTCTGGACCTTTCCAGAGCGGTAGAAAAAAGGGCTGAAAACAATCCCGGGAGCGCGGAAAACGCCGATTCTGGCGATGATAGCCGGTTGCAGCCGGCGAGGGTCTATCGGTCGCCAGACCAGGAAGAGCAGGAAGTCTACAATGACATTATCAGCCTGATTCGCGACGAGAAAGATTTCGATACCGCTATTGGGCGCCTGTATGAGTTTATCGATAAGTATCCCGAAGGGGATCTTACCGTGAATGCCTATTACTGGCTGGGTGAGGTGTATCTGGCCAAACCACAGCTGGAGCAGGCAAAGCAGGCTTTCACTATTGTGGCGACCCGTTATTCAGACCATCGCAAGGCCCCCGATGCGATCTACAAGCTGGGGGTGACGCTGGATCGTCTGGATGAGAGCGAAGAGGCGCAGCGGCGCATGAAAAGCGTTGTGAATGATTATCCCGACTCGGAAGCGGCTGACCTGGCCCGAAAATTCCTTGAAGACAGGGATGATAGCTGAGCGTTTTTTCACCGCCTTGATCGCACTCTGATCAGTTGCAAAAAAAGTGACAGGAAACGTTAAAAAAGGGTTGAACAGCCCAGAAATATCAGTACTATATGCGCCTCGTTTGGGTCGTTAGCTCAGTTGGTAGAGCAGTTGGCTTTTAACCAATTGGTCGAAGGTTCGAATCCTTCACGACCCACCAGATTCAGAGCACCAGGCCGCAGCCTGCTGTTCGCCGGATGAGAAGCCGGCAGACAAGTTATGGGTCGTTAGCTCAGTTGGTAGAGCAGTTGGCTTTTAACCAATTGGTCGAAGGTTCGAATCCTTCACGACCCACCAATACGCGAAATCGCTTATTCAGTGGTTTTGCAGAAAAAGAGCCTGAGGGCTCTTTTTTTTTGGCCGGAAGAACCCATATTTGCAGGCAAGACAAAGAATTGGCCTGTCCGGACTACGGGGATGTCGCAAGCCCGTGAAGTCGTAGTGGGAAGTGATATACTCCGCCGGTAAATGTTATTCAGAGATCCAGTGATGACACGACCGCAAGACCTTATCCTTGTTCAGGAACATCTGGCTCACGAGGCGGAACCCCAGCCTCTGAGTGCTCATGAAAAAGCCGAACTTGAGGCGCGTATCAAGGACGCCTTGAAGGAAAAGGATGCCGTTCTGGTTGCGCACTATTATACCGACCCGGACATTCAGCGCCTGGCCGAAGAAACCGGCGGCTGTGTAGCCGATTCCCTGGAAATGGCCCGGTTTGGTAATCAGCACCCTGCATCCACCATCGTGGTGGCAGGTGTTCGTTTTATGGGTGAGACTGCAAAAATTCTTAACCCTGAAAAGCGCGTTCTGATGCCCACACTGGAGGCTACCTGTTCACTGGATGTCGGGTGCCCTGCGGATGAGTTTTCCGAGTTCTGCGACCAGCACCCGGATCGTACCGTGGTGGTGTATGCCAATACCTCAGCTGCCGTGAAAGCGAGAGCAGATTGGGTGGTGACATCCAGTTGTGCTCAGGCCATTGTTGAGCATCTGGATGCCAAAGGTGAAAAAATTCTCTGGGCCCCGGACAAGCACCTGGGTAACTACGTCCAGAAGAAGACAGGGGCCGACATGCTGCTTTGGGATGGCTCCTGTATCGTCCATGAAGAGTTCAAATTTCGCGGGCTGGAAGATCTTCAGGCGTTGTATCCGGAGGCTGCTGTTCTGGTGCACCCTGAATCTCCCGACGCCGTTGTGGAAAGGGCCGATGTGGTCGGTTCGACGTCCCAGCTGATACACGCTGTACAGACTCTGCCGAATGAAGAGTTTATCGTAGCCACGGATAATGGCATTTTCTACAAGATGCAGCAGCTGGCGCCGAACAAAACGTTGATTGAGGCACCCACCGCCGGCAATGGCGCAACGTGTCGCAGCTGTGCCCATTGCCCCTGGATGGCCATGAATGGTCTGGAAAACCTGCTGCAGGTGCTGGAACGGGGCGATCAGGAAGTGCTTGTGGATGCGGAGCTGCGAGAAGATGCATTGCGTCCGCTTCGGCGTATGCTGGATTTCACGTCTGAAATGAACCTGCTGGTGGCCGGAAACGCCTGAAGGCGGTTCAGCTGTTGTTACGAGCCTGCATGCGGCGGGTGATATCGCCCAGCCGTTCATTGACCACCTGCCGTTCTGCCGACCCTGTTGGCAGAATTTCCTGAGCCTGGCGCAGTTGTCGTTGCGCCGATTTCAGATCGCCCATCAGCACATAATACTCTGCCCGTGCCCGGTGTACACCGACAATATTCCTGGCAATGCCTTCAGCTTCCGCCAACCTTAGCCACAGATGTTCCTGGCCCGGATGAGACCGTGTCAGTTCCCTGAGCAGGCTCGCTGCCGCCGCACCGTTTCCGTCCGCGGTTTCGGTGCTTGCCAGGGCATAGGTTAACGGGTAGTTACCCGGGTTGCGGGAGAGTGCGGGTTCCAGAATGTTGCGCGCCTGGGCGTAGCGCTCCTCACTGATAAAAACTTCGGCTAATGTTACCTGAAACGTGATTCGCCCCGGGTTGTCGGCCAGAAGTTCCTCGAGAATGCTACGGGCCTTATCGTATTGTCGGTTGTTCTGGTAAGCGACGGCCAGACCATATCGGATAGCGTCGTTTCTGACTGCATCCTCTTGTTCCAGGTAGGATTCAAACGTTTCCACGGCAATTTCCGGTGACCGGGCATAATGTACCTGAAGGCGGCTGCGAACCAGGTGGTATTCCTGTCCATCGCGGATACGCTCATCCGGATACTGCTCGGCCCGGCTGCGGGTGTCCGCCACACGGCTCTGGGTCAGTGGGTGTGTGGACAGGTATTCGGGTAAGCGATTCCCCTGTAGGCGGTTACGGCGCATCATGATTTCAAACATTTCCGGCATGCCCCGGGGGTCCATTCCGGAGCTGGCCAGGATATCGAGGCCGATGCGGTCGGCTTCTTTTTCGTGGGCCCGGCTGTAGGCCAGCATGTTCTGCATGGCCAGTGCCTGGGTGCCTGCAATGGCGGCAATGCCGATGTCTGACTGGGTCACCGCTGAAAGAATAATGCCGGCCACCATGCCGGCCACCGTCAAAGGTGTGGATGTCTCCTGTTGTTGCATTCGTCGGGCAAAGTGTCGCTGGCTTAGGTGGGCCAGCTCGTGGGCCAATACCGAGGCAAACTGTTGCTCGGTTGCTGCATTCAGAAACAGCCCCCCATTAACACCGACAATGCCACCGGGCACGGCGAAAGCGTTGAGGCCGGCGTCGTCGATAATCACCAACTGGAGGTCGCGGTTATCCAGGGGCGCAGACGGCACCAGCCGGTAAATAATGTTGCTCAGGTAGTCATAAACCAGAGGATCCTGAATTTGGGGTGCTGACCGTCGCAGTGATGTCATCACCTGCTCGCCTATGTCGGCTTCCTGCTGGTCAGCCATGAGTCCGCCACTGCCGCCAATGCTGGGCAGGTCAGAACTTTGAGTATGAGCCGGAACCGGAGTCAGCAGCAGGGTGGCAGCGACTGCCAGTGCGGCTGAGGAGCGGTGAAATCTGGCGCAGAGCTTGAGTAAGTGCTTCATGGAATCCGATAATGCCCTGGTGGTCGGGTGTTCATCCGGCTAACGTTAACAGGTTTCAGGATGCAATAGAGTAGCACCCCCGGCATAATACCTGCCCGAATGCTGTCTGAATCTTAATGGTAACTTCCGATTATGGCTGACCGAACACTGGATGCCAGTGGCCTGCGCTGTCCCATGCCACTGCTGAAAACCAAACTGGAGCTGAACGCCATGGCGCCGGGAGAACAGCTTGAAGTAGTGGCCACCGATTCCGGTTCCTCCCGGGATATTCCCGCGTGGCTGAACCTGTCTTCTCATACGCTCATCAGTCAAACGCAGAGTCATGGAACCTGGTGTTTCGTGATAGAGTGCGGCGGTTAATATCCGGAGTCGTTCATGGTCAGAATTTTAAGAGGTCTTGCCCACAAGTATTTCTCGGATGAAGAAGCCGTTATTCTGTCCCTGCTTCTGGTCACCGGGACCATTTTTATTATCTGGTTCGGAGCCATGTTGGCGCCGGCTATTGCATCCCTGATTATCGCCTTCATTCTCCAAGGCCTGGTAACCAAGCTCAAAAGTCTCGGAGTGCCCGAGTTTGTCGCCATTCTGGGCGTTTTCCTTGTATTTATGGGGATTCTGGTTGGTTTTATATTCGGCTTGTTGCCGTTGATCTGGACGCAGCTGAGCGCGCTGGCCGGAGAGGCTCCACGCATCTTCCGCGAGCTGCAGAGTTATCTTGAGCTGCTACCCCAGCAGTACCCCCATCTGGTGTCAGCTGAGGCCCTGAATACCCTTTATCAGCAGATCTCGGCGGAAGTGGGGCAGATAACCCAGTGGTTGGTGTCTTTCTCTCTTTCCAGTATTCCTGATGTGGTGGCGCTACTCATATACGTTGTGCTGGTGCCGATTCTGGTCTTCTTCTTTCTGAAAGACCGGGACGAACTGGTCCACTCCCTCGGCAGGATGTTGCCTCCCCAGCGCCCGATGATGTTGCGAATCTGGCACGAAGTGAATCTGCAGTGTGCCAACTATGTGCGCGGCAAGGCGGTGGAAATACTGATTGTCGGCGGTATTACTTACGTTGCCTTCAAGCTGTTGGGCATGCCGTATGCGGCATTGCTGTCGTTGCTGGTGGGGCTGAGCGTTGTTATTCCTTACATCGGGGCTGCTGTGGTGACCATTCCGGTCGCTGTGATCGGTTTATTCGCATTCGGCTGGAGCACCCAGTTTATCTGGGTGATGGTGGCTTACGGCATTATTCAGGCACTGGATGGTAACGTGCTGGTCCCGGTTCTGTTCTCGGAAGTGAACAACCTGCATCCGGTGGCGATTATCGTGGCGGTGTTGTTCTTTGGCGGTATCTGGGGCTTGTGGGGCGTGTTTTTTGCCATTCCGCTGGCAACCATGCTTAAAGCCGTATTCGCTGCCTGGCCGGTAAAGGAACCCGTTCCGTCACCGGCCGAGGAAGAATAGCTTACAGCTCGCGTACGCTTTCCAGCACTTCGTCTACGTGGCCGGGCACCTTAACGCCGCGCCACTCCTTGCGCAGCACTCCATCCTTGTCGAAAAGAAAGGTGCTGCGTTCGATGCCCATGTGTTCTTTGCCGTACAGCTTTTTCAGTTTGATAACATCAAACAGTTTGCAAAGCTCCTCATCTTTATCCGAGATCAGGTGAAACGGAAACTCGTATTTGGCCCGGAAGTTTTCGTGGGCGCGCAGTCCATCTCTGGACACGCCGAAGATGGCCGTGTCGAGATTATCAAACTCAGCCATGCGATCCCGGAAATCCTGGCCTTCAGTTGTACAGCCCGGCGTATTGTCTTTCGGGTAGAAATAAATGACGATGTTCTTGCCCCGCAAGTCAGCGGGCCGGACGGTCTGTTCACCGGTGGCCAAGGCCTCGAAATCGGGAATTGGCTGGTTCAAAGCTACAGATGGCATGACATCTCCTTTAATTCTCTTGTGTCAGTTCAAACCCAACATTACCATATCGGTTTTATTCGGACGGAGCTTTTATGATTACGGGTAGCCTTGTCGCACTGGTCACGCCCATGCATCCCAATGGTGACATTCACTGGGAACAGTTGGACAAACTGGTCGATTTTCATATTGAAAACGGCACCAATGGCATTGTTGCTGTTGGCACTACGGGTGAATCCGCAACACTGGACCCGAAAGAGCATATCCAGACCATCGGTCATATCATAAAGCGTGTTGATGGCCGTATTCCTGTCATCGCTGGCACCGGCGGCAACAGCACCCGGGAAGCCATCGAGCTGACCAGTGAAGCGGAAAAGCTCGGTGCCGACGCCTGCCTGCTGGTGGTTCCGTACTATAACAAGCCCACGCAGGAAGGCCTGTACCAGCATTTCAAGGCTATTGCCGAGGCGGTTCCGGGCATGAAGCAGATGCTCTACAACGTACCGGGCCGTACCGCTTGCGACATGCTGAATGAAACAGTGCTTCGTCTGGCCGATATTCCGAACATTGTTGCGATCAAAGACGCCACCGGCAATATTCCCCGTGGCGCCGAATTGATTGAAGCACTCGATGGCCGCCTCGCCGTTTATTCTGGTGACGATGCAACTGCAGCTGGTCTGATGCTGGCCGGCGGCAAGGGTAATGTGTCTGTAACCGCGAACGTGGCGCCGAAAGCGATGTCCGAGCTTTGTGCGGCTGCGATTGCCGGCAACGAAGAGGAAACCGAGCGGCTGAATGAGCTGCTGAGCCCGCTGAATCGCAAGCTCTTCCTGGAAGCGAACCCGATCCCGGTGAAGTGGGCATTGCAGCGCATGGGCATGATCGGTGAGGGCATTCGACTGCCTCTGACACCGCTCAGCGAGAAATTCCACAGCGAGGTGGAAGAAGCACTCAAGGCCTCAGGCGTTCTCTGAGGCCATCGCAACCACCCGTTAACCGGAGTAACCCGATGCAGGTTCTTGCTGGAGCCCGTACCAATACCTTTTTTCTGTCCCGGCCTGTTGCCGGGATTCTGCTTCTGACTGCCCTGAGTGGCTGCAGTCTGGTTGAAGACCGCTCTGAACGTTATGTGAATGCCCCGGAAGGGCAGGCACTTGAGTTCCCACAGGGTGCTGACGCTTCAGACGTGAATGAAGCCATGCCGATCCGGAGTATCAATACCGATGATACCCGCCGGATGTACGCCTCAAACATTCCCCAGCCACCTGACATGACGTCCGACATTCTTGATCAGAACTACGTGATCGAAGAGCTCGATGGCCGTATGTGGCTGCTGGTGAACGAAGTACCGGGGCGTTTGTGGCCAGCGGTTAATGCCTGGATGAACGAAACCGGCCTTGGTGTGGCTTACGACAGCCCGCAGCTCGGCCTGCAACAGAGTGAACTGGCGAATTTCAGCAAACGCAGCCGGGAATTGCTCGGGCTGGGTGATAAGCCAGCGGCGGACGAACCTCGTGTACTGGTCCAGACCAGACTGGCACCGGGCATTCGCCGGAAGACCACTGAAATCCGCGTTCGAAAACTGGAACTGGACGAAGCTCCCGGTGGGTTGGTTGCCTGGAATAACCAGTCCAATAAAGGTGATTCCGCGCTGGAACAGCAAAAAGAGCTGCTTTCCGATCTGGGAACCTTCCTGCAGGCCCGCGAGGACACCAAGTCGTTCTCCCGTGCCGCTTCCGGCATGGTTTCCGAGCCGCTGGTTCGCCTGATCTCGTCGGATGATGATGTACCTCAGTCTATCCGCGTAGAGCTGGACTACGGCCGCACATGGGCTGAAATCAATCGCTCGCTGGAAGAAATCGGGGCCAAGGTAATGGACCTGAATCGCAGCGAAGGCTGGTTCGAGGTTGATTTCCGCACTGAAGACGAGCGCACTCCGGGCTGGTTCTCCTGGTTCAGTAGTAAAGGCGAGCCGACACATACGCACACTGTGCGCCTGGAGCAGGGTGACGACACTCAGCAGGTAACCGTTCAGCAACTGGATGATTATTCCGGTGAACACAGTTCAGCTGACCTGCTCACCCAATTGTTCGACCACCTGTATTGATGACGGCGGTGGCCAAACAGGCCACCGTTACTCTGGAGATTGCAATGGAAAAGCGTGAAGAGCTTTATGCCGGCAAGGCCAAGTCGGTTTATTACACGGATAACCCGGAACGCTTTGTTCTGGTTTTTCGCGACGACACGTCGGCGTTTGATGGCGAGAAGAAAGAGCAGCTGAACCGTAAGGGCATGGTGAACAACAAGTTCAACGCCTTCATCATGGAAAAGCTGGAAGAAGCGGGCGTGCCCACCCACTTTGACAAACTGTTGTCTGATACCGAGTGCCTGGTTAAAAAACTGGACATGATTCCGGTAGAGTGCGTGGTGCGCAACGTGTCGGCCGGCAGCCTGTGCCGCCGCATCGGGGTTGAAGAAGGCCAGGATCTGAATCCGCCGACTTTCGAGCTGTTCCTGAAAAATGATGAACTGCATGATCCGATGGTGAACGAGTCACTGGCAGTTACTTTTGGTTGGGCCGGCGAGCAGGAACTGGCTCGCATGAAAGAATTGACCTACAAGGTTAATGATGTGCTGAAGAACCTGTTTGCCGATGCCGGTATGCTGTTGGTGGACTACAAGCTTGAATTCGGCCGGAGCGGTGGCGAAATTGTGCTGGGCGACGAATTTAGCCCGGACGGTTGCCGCATCTGGGACAAGGAAACTCGCAAGAAAATGGACAAGGACCGGTTCCGTCAGGGGTTGGGCGATGTTATCGAGACCTATGAAGAGGTTGGTCGTCGCCTGGGTATCAAATTCGACTGAACAGCGAACACAGAATAGGTGAGGTATGCGTAAACTGATGATTGCTCTGGGCGGCTCCCTGGTGCTGGCCGCGCCAGTAGCGCAGGCAGATGTGGTTGGCCTGGGTGCCAGCGTCAATTATTGGGACTCGGAGCTGTCCGGGGATGCCGGTACCAATGGCGATGTGGTTGATGTCAATAACACACTGAATCTCGACAGCGATACCAACGCCAATGCCTCCGTTTTCTTTGAACACCCGGTGCCGGTCCTGCCTAATGTGAAGCTCAATTACACTCTTATTGAGCAAAGTGGTCGTGGGCAGTTGGGTCTGACTGGTTTCGATAATGTACCGGCCGGTGTCGATGTTCAATCGGATCTGGATCTTGAACAACTGGATCTGACTTTCTACTACGAGATTCTGGATAACTGGGTGAATCTGGATCTGGGGCTGACAGCCCGTGATCTGGACGGTGAGTTGGTCGTTCGGGAAGCCGTCTCCAATGGTCGCGTTTCCAGAACTGAAGTGGACGGAGTCATCCCCATGGGCTACCTGGCAGCACGCTTTGACCTGCCGCTCTCCGGCGTTTCGATCGGCGCAGAGGGCAACTTTGTCAGCTACGACGGCGATTCTCTGCACGATTTTAACGCCTACGGCCAGTATGAGTTCTCCATGCTGCAGGTGCGTGCCGGTTATCGCCAGATGGCCATTGACTACGAAGACGACGATGATCGCCTGGACGTGGAAATCGATGGGCCCTTTGTCAGTGCTGGCGTTGTATTCTAAGGAGTTGGAATCTTGAAAATCCTGGTTACGGGAACCGCCGGTTTTATCGGCTCACACCTGGCTCATCGCCTGCTGGATCGCGGCGATGAGGTGATTGGCGTCGACAACGTCAATGACTATTACGACGTCAACCTCAAAGAAGCACGGCTGGCCCGGTTGCTGGAAAAGCCTGGTTTTACCGAAATTCGCAAGGATGTCGCTGACCGTGAAACCATGGCCGCGCTGTTTCAGGAGCACAAGCCGGAGCGGGTGGTGCACCTGGCAGCTCAGGCCGGAGTGCGTTACTCCCTGGAAAACCCCAACGCTTACGTAGATGCCAATCTTGTTGGTTTCATGAATATTCTGGAGGGTTGCCGCCACAATGATGTGAAACATCTGGTGTACGCCTCCAGCAGCTCTGTGTACGGCGCCAACGAAACCATGCCGTTCTCCGTGGACGACAACGTGGATCACCCGCTGAGCCTGTATGCGGCCTCCAAGAAAGCCAACGAGCTGATGGCTCACACCTACAGCCATCTGTATAACCTGCCCACTACAGGCCTGCGTTTCTTTACCGTGTATGGCCCCTGGGGCCGTCCGGACATGGCGTTGTTTATCTTCACCAGGAAGATTCTGGCCGGAGAGCCGATTGACGTTTTCAACCACGGCCATCACAAGCGCGATTTCACGTATATCGACGATATTGTTGAGGGCGTGGTGCGTACGCTGGACAACGTTGCCGAACCAAACCCGGACTGGAGCGGCGCGCACCCCGATCCCGGCACCAGCAAGGCTCCGTATCGCATCTATAACATTGGCAGCAACAACCCCGTGGAGCTGTCACGTTTTATTGAAATCATCGAAGAGCGCGTGGGTAAAAAAGCGCAGAAAAACCTGCTGCCCTTGCAGCCTGGCGATGTTCCAGCCACCTACGCCAATGTGGATGGTCTGATCAACGACGTGGGTTACAAGCCTTCTACTCCGGTGGAAGAGGGTATTGCCAACTTCGTAGACTGGTACCGCGATTTCTACCAGCTCTGAGCGCTCCGGGGTCAGGTACTGCGCCTGACGCCGAAAGTGCGTTCCTGGCTGGTGAGGGGGCATTTGAAGGCCAGGTATACTGCTTCCAGCTGCAACCCCTTCGAATCTGCCTTGCCGTAAAGCCTGTCGCCAACAATCGGGTAGCCAAGGCCGGCAAGGTGCCTGCGTATCTGATGCTTGCGACCGGTTTCTATAGCCACTTCCAGTGTGGTTGTGCCGGCTGCCAGGTTTTTCTCCAGCGTGGTCACCCGGCTGACAGATGCTTTGCCATCCAGAGCTGTATCGATCACCAGATCATCCGCCTCCAGGTCGCCAACCACTTCAGCCCGATAGATTTTGGTCAGGCTTCGCCCGGAAAACAGCTGGGAAAGCGCGCCGGCGGCTTTGCTGTCGTGGGCCACCAGCATCAGACCCGCGGCGTCGGCATCCAGGCGATGAACCAGAAAGCACGGGCGGTTAAGCTCGATTTCGGCCAGCCGCAGTAAACTGCAATGATCACCCCATTGAGAACCCTGTGAGAGCAGCCCATGAGGCTTGCGCCACACGCTATACCGGTTTTTATCCTCAATAAGTTCGGGTTGCTCTGGCTTGCGTGCAAGCACCTGATCATCATAGAAAAGCTGAATGCGCGCACCCGGCCTGAGTTCCCGCTTGGCTTTGCGCAGCCGAACCTGCTTGCCTTTCTGCGTCCACCAGCAGGCCCCCTTCGCCATGGCATCTTTGATACGCTGCTTGGAAAGGCCGGAGGCTTCCGCAAGAACGTCCACAGCCAGTTGGCTGGTTTCAACGGTTAAATCCAGGGTTTGCTTCATGATCGGGTAAACGCTCTTGCAACAGGAGACAGGCACCGGCGATTATAGCGGAAACCGCGAGATCGTCAGGGGTTGTTCAGCATCAGGGTGAATCAGTAATGCATAAATCGTGGATGATTGGTGTGGATCTTGGCGGAACCAAGATTGAAGTCATACTGATGGACGAGAACAGTCATGCATTTTTCCGGGAGCGCCTGCCCACGCCGACCGACGATTACTCCGCCATATTGGCAGCCATCAAAACCCTGGTAAACCTGGCTGAACAAAAAGCCGGCGTTCAGGGAATCCCGGTGGGCGTGGGCATCCCCGGCAGCGTTTCCGGTGTGACCGGTCGGGTAAAAAATTCCAATACCCAGTGTATGAACGGCCAGATTATCACCGATGATCTCTTTGAGGTCCTGGGCCGGCCGGTAACGGTGACCAATGATGCCAACTGCCTGGCTTTGTCTGAAGCCACCGACGGAGCCGGGCAGGGGGCCGGTGTAGTATTCGCGGCGATTCTTGGCACAGGCTGTGGGTCCGGCATCAGCGTTAACGGCCGGTTACTCACCGGTCCCAACGGTGTGGCCGGTGAATGGGGGCACAATCCCCTGCTATGGACCGCCCAGAACGAGCTGGACCAACGGCTTTGTTTTTGTGGGCGCCGAGGCTGCAATGAAATGTTTCTTTCCGGTACCGGTATGGCGCTGACCCATCAACTATTATGGAAAGAGCGGATGGCGGCGCCCGACATTGTCCTGGCGGCAAATAATGGGCAGGCTAAAGCACTGGAAACCATGAATCACTATCTCGATCATCTTGCCCGAGGGTTGGCGGGTGTGATCAACCTGCTGGACCCGGATGTGATTGTACTCGGTGGTGGGGTGAGTAATGTGCCGGCGCTATACCGGCAACTGCCACAACGCCTCCCGGATTATGTCTTTGGTGGCGAATTCAGTACTCCCATTCGCCAGGCCATTCACGGAGACTCCAGCGGCGTGCGAGGTGCTGCCTGGCTGGCGGTTCAGCCCGGCATAACAGACAACGGAGAGAGACAATGCCTTTGATTGGTTGGCTATTTATCCTTGCCGCTTTTGCGATGGTGATCGGCAGCCTGTTACTGCTCCGGGACAGTGCGAATATGAAGATTCCCAAAGAGAAGCTGGACAGGATTCGTGAGCGCAAGGAAGAAGCAGAAAAAGAAGATCAGAAAGAGAAAGATAACTGGTGAGACGTGTGGCGTATTTCCGGAAAACCAACACAACCGCTTTTACTGATGCGCTGGACTGTGAAGCTGAAGGCCTTCGCCTGCTGAGAGCGGCATTGGCGGATACCGGCTGCCCGGCAGTGGCTGTGCCAGACGTGATATCCGTAAGCTCTCAGGAACTGGTTATGGAGCAGATCCACGCCCGGCCGGCAAAACCGGAACTCATGGCGGCGCTGGGCGAAGGCCTTGCCCGACTACACCGGCAACCTCACGAATATTATGGCCTTGACCACGACAACTATATTGGCCTGATGCCCCAGAAAAACCGTTGGGCTGACAACTGGGGTGCTTTTTTCCGCGATGACCGCCTGGGCTACCAGGTCAGCCGGATTGGTGATGCCGGGATAAGAAAGGAATTTGAACGCACCCTGGCGAAGAACAGTCAGAGCCTGGAGGCGTTTCTCAATGAGCATTGCGATCAGCCCAGCCTGCTGCATGGGGATTTGTGGTCCGGCAATGCCCTGTTCGATCAGGACCGGGCCTGGCTGATTGATCCGGCCGTTTATTACGGCGACCGCGAAGCCGACCTGGCCATGACCGAATTCTTCGGCGGGTTCTCCCGGGAATTTTATCGAGCCTACGACAAGATCTGGCCACGCACAGATCTATACTCTGCCAAACGCGACATCTATAACCTTTACCACGCCCTCAACCACTACAATCTGTTTGGCAGCGGTTATCTTGGCCAATGTCGCAAACTGCTGCTAAATTTGGATGCCAATGTTAATCCGTAGCTGAATCAAACATATCAGGCCATTACTATCAGGAGCCGCCATGATCAAGGATCTGACTCTTCATAATCGCCGGCATCAGGTTTTACGTGCTATCGATACCAATAACCGGGATCTGGATGCCAGTGCCAGGGAAAACAAGTTCCGGGTCATGGCCGAATCGCCGTACAGTTTCTTTCGGGGCACCAGCCACCTGTTCTGGCAGGACATGTTCAACGACTGGCGGTTCTCCCTGTTTGGCGGGGTGTCTGGTAGTCAGACATGGATTCAGGGCGATGCTCACCTGTATAACTTTGGCGCTTTCGCCAACCACGATGGTGATGTGGTTTACGGCCTGGACGATTTTGACGACGCGTTGGTGAGCGATTACCAATACGACCTGTGGCGTCTGGCCGTGAGCCTGGCACTGGACATCCGTGATCATGGGCGCTTTGGTGCTTCGGCATGCCGCGAGGCGGTCACTGAACTGGCGGAAGCGTATCTGGCGGTCGTGACCG
>JAVLAV010000059.1:0-18482 GCA_031580735.1 Marinobacter sp. | reverse complement strand
CCATCAGCTCGTTGGCTGCGGCGGGGCCGGCCGCAACCGTCAGGCTGAGCGCCAGTGCTTTAATCAGTGGACGTTTGCTCATATCGCTTTCTCCTTATGAGACGTGCTTGGTCTCTCTATTTACCTAAACATAACAAAATGTTCAGGTTTTTCTTGTGAATTTAAACGTAGTCACTGTATGAATTGACGTCCATCAAGTCGGGCTTGCGGTACAGAGTTGATCCGTCACTGAATGCGTCTCCGGGAGGAACTTTTCCTGATCAGGTTGTCACATTGTTGGTTATAACGATATTCTTATAAGTAAGTTAACTGGAAATCAGGAGAAGACCATG
The DNA here is from genome assembly GCA_031580735.1 of Marinobacter sp. GTDB lineage: Bacteria > Pseudomonadota > Gammaproteobacteria > Pseudomonadales > Oleiphilaceae > Marinobacter. Next base: position 18,150 of record JAVLAV010000059.1, on the reverse strand, counting down.
AAAGTTTTGCTAGTGTCCGCATTGTTTGCCCTTGGGCTGGCCACCTCGGCTCAGGCGGAAGAGGCTTTGTCGATGACTCCGAAAGAAGTCTATGAAATGACCCAGGAGCAGGGCGATGACATGCTGTTTATCGACGTGCGGGATCCCGTTGAAATCATGTTCATCGGTTTTACTGACTCGGTGGACGCCAACATCCCATTCAAACTGGCGGATCGCACCCGCTGGAATGACAAGAAGGGTGTATTTGCCATGGACACCAACCCGGAGTTTGTGGCCGAAGTGGATGAAGCACTGGCCGCCAAGGGTCTGGACCGTGATGCGCTGATTGTCACCATGTGCCGGTCAGGGTCTTCCCGGGGTAAGCCGAGCGCTGACTACCTGCTTGAGCATGGCTTTACCAATGTGAAGTACGTCGAGAATGGCTTCCAGGGTGGCAGCTATAAAGAAGGAAGAATGGCCGGCTTCCGCGTGAAAAACGGCTGGCAGAATTCTGCGCTGCCGTGGACCTTCAAAGCCAACCCTGAAAAGATTTACCGTCCGTAAGGTTGGTTCCAGAAATATAAAAGCGCCTGTTTATAGCAGGCGCTTTTATTTGATGTCTTTACTCCTCAACACAGATTTCCCGCCGGCTCACAGCCACCGCTGTTCTTGTCAGTAACCCTGCAATGAGCACCACCAGCAATACCACCAACAAAGCCCCTAGCCACTTGAAAAAGCCAAGGTTCAGAAGTTGATGCATCTTCAATGTGGCAATGGTGATGGCCGCCATCGGGAAAGAATAGGCCCACCAGGACAGGAAAAACTGCAACTTCAGAAAGCGCGGCACCTGAGTGAACAGCATTAACGTCAGGAACAGGGCGGTGTAGTAAAGGATGCGGGCAAAGGCATCGAGTTCGCCGTTCAATTGCAGCCAGGAAACAAAGCCTACGCCTGGTGGCGCAATCAGAATGAACAGAGTTGGCAGTAGTTTGCCGGGCAGCGGCTGATGGAAGAACATCCGGTTGAAGATGATGGTCAGCAGCACCAGCCAGAACACCACGCCGATACTGAAGAAAAACCACGACAGCTCTGAAAAGCCATGCTGCACCCCGGCAATGGGCACCAGAATATTACCGACAATCGGAATAAACCAGGCCGGGTTCATGTGGTTGATTTCGAAATGAGTGTGGTGAATCCAGGTCGACAGCACATAAAACGTGGAAAAAAGATGAAGAACGGCTCCCACTGACCAGACGGCAAAAGACACCTCTCTGTGGTGTGGAAGCACAGCGATGCTGATCAGTATCAGGCCGATGGAAATGGTGGGGAAGAAGTTGAGCTTGACCGGATGATTAAGCTCCGCTTTCACCATATGGGGGTGCCTGATGGCTTTCCACCCGTAGATAAACGCAAGGATGATAAAGACGGCAATGGTCAGTGGCAGAGTAGCCAGGCTTGGCCTGGCGGGAAGCTCGAAGACAATCTCTGCCTGATGCAGGGCGATGGTCAGGCCGGCCAGCCCCATTACCATGGCGAACCAGGAGATTGGAAAATTCTCCAGGCGGGAAGTTTCGGTCTGTGGCATTGCTTACCTCAACATTTCAGGGTCGGCATGAAAAACGCCAGCCCCGGAAGGCTGGCGTGCTGAACGGCAATGGATACTGCTGTCACCTCAGAAGGTGAACGTGCGCATTTTGCGGTCCAGCATCGGGCGGGCCATTTCGGGTGGCTTGGCAACACCAACGCCGTCAAGAAGATCTGCTTTGCTGTATTCGCTGTTCGGCAGGTACAGGGCACAGACACTCACCTTGCCTCCGGCCTTCATCAGGCCACGGAGCATCTGGCCGGGCGTGACGTTTTTGGGGGCCAGTGCTTCGGCAGAATAGGACTTCAGTGCCAGATCACCCGCTGCATCACACAGTAGCACATTCACCTGAGCTCCCTGTTGCGCCATGGTGTTTGACAGAACCATCGCCATGCCCTGGGTTTGCAGGGAATCACTGGACAGAATGACCAGTACCTCATCGACGTTATTGCCTTTCGACGACTTTTTCTCTTTATGGCTGTCTGCCGCCACATGCATGGGCGCAATGGCAACAAGCATGGCCAGAGTGAAGATTTTGAGTGCTTTGATCATGGTAGTGCTCCTGTTACAAGGATATGGTGATATGGAATATAGATGAGCCGGGGGGTTCTGTTCAGTGACAAAGTCACTGTCCGGTTGTTAGCAGTGCGATAAATTGGTGCTGTCGAGCGAAATAGTAAAAGCCTGCTGTCCGCGGCGTGATCAGCTGGATGGTGGTCAGGTGAACCGGATGATGGGTGGGTGAAATGAAAAACCTGATAACAGCTTTCATTCCTCTTGTGAGTAAGGCTGCAGTGGCGATTGCGTTGATTGCGGCGGCGCTGGTTGTGGCTGTTCCGGTAACAGCTAGCGCCCAGCGGCCGCCGGCAACGGCGGACCACGGCAAGTTCAAGTCGTTGCAGGGTCCGTTCGAACGGGCCGAGGATGTTACCGCTGCCTGCCTTGAATGCCACACTGAGGCCGGGGAACAGATTCGCGGCACCACGCACTGGACCTGGCTGTACGACCACGACGAAACCGGGCAGACCCTGGGCAAAAGCAAGGTCATTAACAGCTTTTGTGGCATGCCCGTCACCAATGAGCCGCGATGCACCTCCTGCCACGTGGGCTATGGCTGGGAAGACATGCGCGAGCCGCCACCTCAGGCGGATAACGCGGTGGATTGCCTGGTTTGCCATGACACCACCGGTGAGTACTGGAAGTTTCCCACCCTGGCGGGTCATCCAACTTACGAACCCCGGGAATGGCCCAAAGGCAGCGGCAACATGGTTCAGCCGCCGGATCTGGCCAAAATTGCCCAGAAGGTTGGAGCCAGTGACCGTGCCAATTGTGGCAGCTGCCACTTCTATGGCGGTGGCGCGGACGGAGTGAAGCACGGCGACCTCGACTCGTCTCTGGTTGACCCGCCCAAGCATGTGGATGTCCACATGTCACCGGACGGCCTGGACTTCGCCTGTGCCGATTGCCACACCACGTGGGGCCACGATGTTTCCGGTAGTCGTTACCAGGTTAATGCCCGGGATGAGCTGGGTATTGATGTGCCGGGCCATACCGACTTTTCCCGGGCCAGTTGTGAGTCCTGCCACGGCCTGGAACCCCACGACAAACCCAAAATTAATGACCACGCAGATACCCTGGCCTGCCAGAGCTGCCACATTCCCGAATTTGCCCGGGGTGGCGTTGCCACAAAAACCTGGTGGGACTGGTCTACCGCTGGCCGACTGGACGAAAATGGCGAGCCGATCAAGGAGCTGGATGAAAATGGCCACCCGAGCTATCTGAGTGAGAAAGGCGATTTTCGCCATGGTGAAAACGTGGTGCCGGAATATGATTGGTTTAACGGCACCGTTGAATACACCCTGGTGGACGAGCCGCTGGATATCGACAACCCACCAGTGGCCATCAACTCCATTCAGGGCAGTGGCAATGATCCCGATTCCCGCATCTGGCCATTCAAGGTAATGCGCGGCAAGCAGCCGTTTGACACCCAGCACCAGACGCTGTTGGCGACTCACGTTTTCGGTGCGGATGACACCTCACTGTGGAGCAACTTTAGTTGGGAGAAAGCCCTGCAGGCCGCCAGTGATATGTCTGGCATGCCCTACAGTGGCGAGTTCAGTTTTATCGAAACCACCATGCACTGGCCTATTACCCATATGGTGGCGCCGGCTGAAGACGCCGTTCGTTGTAGTGCCTGCCACAGTGAGCAAAGTCGCCTGGCAGGCCTTGGTGGTATTTACATGCCGGGCCATGATCGCAATCTGTGGCTTGATCGAATCGGCTGGTTATTGGTGGCAGCCACCTTGTTCGGTGTTGTTGTGCATGCCATCGCCCGTGTGATCTTCAGGGGGAGGAACGCCAGATGAGCCGGGAAATGATTTTTAAACGCTTTGAACGCTTCTGGCACTGGTCCCAGGCGTTGCTGATCTTTGTGCTGTTGTTCACCGGTTTCAATATTCATGGCACTTTCAGCGCCATGAAGTTCAGTTCTGCCGTGCAGGTTCACACGCTGGCGGCCTGGGCGTTAATTGTGTTGTGGGTGTTTGCGATATTCTGGCACTTCACCACCGGCGAATGGCGGCAGTATATTCCCACACGCAATGGCCTGTTCGCAGTGATTCACTATTACTTGGTCGGCACGTTTACCGGGGCTTCGCACCCCTACAAAAAAACCAGTAAAGCCAAGCACAACCCGCTCCAGCGGCTGGCCTACCTGTTTTTCAAACTGGTGATCTCACCGGCCATCTGGATTTCCGGCCTGCTGTATTTGTTCTACAACGACTGGCCGGAAACCCTTGCCGGCGCCCTGAATCTTGAAACCGTGGCGCTGGTACACACCGGTGCGGCCTTCGCGATGATGATTTTCGTGATCGCCCATGTGTACATGACCACCATGGGAAAAACCCTGGCCAGCCATATAAGGCCCATGATTACTGGCTACGAAGATCTGGATAAGCACTAGTGTACCGTCTACAGTGAAAAAGCCCCCGACCTCGGGGGCTTTTTTATGAGTGTTGTAAGTGGCCGGTATAAAAAGTTATTTCCGGAATTTACTGCTATTGTAGGGTTACTGGGCATCATTATTTCTCTGGAATTCAGCCAAGGATCAGGAATGTCGGGATTGTCAGCCAAGGAAGTTTCCACATCGCCGAAGAGACAACGGCCGATGGTTGTCTATCTGTGGATAATGGCGGTTCTTGTGGTATCTGCCAGCCTGGTGGCCTTCCAGAATTATCGGCAGACTACAGAAACCGCCTGGAGTCGCTCTGCTGCACGGGCCGATCTTGCCGCTGAAATTGTTGCCGGCGCTTTTATGTCCTCCCGGTATGGCCTGCAGACCCTGGCCGGCTTCATTGAGCCGCTTGTTGCCGAAGCCGGCGTTGCACCCGGTGGCGGAATTGAAGGTCTTGAACAGGCGCTTGACGAGAAAGTAGAGCTACTCAAGTACCTTGATGAGCTATTCATTGCGAATGCCCGGGGTTCAGTGCTTTATGCGTCTGGCAATTCCAGCAGGGAGCAGGTTCCGGGTTGGCCATTCATCCGGGAGCATGTGGCCAATGTGCCCGGAGATGATCTGGTTACGCCGCTGTACCAGAACCCCGAAACCGGAAAGTTTTCCATCTGGAAGGCCAGAAAACTGCTTTCCCGGGACGGTAAAGCGGATGCTTTTATTGTGGCCAGACAGTCGCCGGAGGTGCTGATTTCCTTTATGGCCCGGGTCTCTCTTTCGGAAGGCCAGAGCATTGCCATTCTCGATAACGCCATGACCTTGGTCGGAAGACTGCCCGGAACCGACGGTTCCTTTTTAACCGGTACCCGTGTTCGCGAGCCCTATACCCGGGAATTTATTAGCAGTCAGCGTGACAGCAGCCAGGTGGTAACCAGCTCGCCGGTGGATTCGAAGGAGCGGCTGTACAGTTTCAAGCGGGTCCGCGGTGCGCCCTATGTTGTGATTGTTGGCGAGGAAATCTCGGTAATCATGCAAAGCTGGTGGCAGAATCTGTGGATAACCGTCATCGGGCTGCTGTTACTTGCCACTGTCGGCCTGTTTCTTGTGCGCCAGTTCCATAGAAGGGAAGTTGTGGAGCAGGAGCTGGTGGCTGAAAACCACGAACGTAAAGATCTCCAGCAGTCTGCGCAGGCGAGTGAGGCTCGTTTGCGGGCACTTATTAACTCGATCCCGGATCTGATTTTCGTATTTGATGAGCGCGGCCGCTTTGTGTTCGTGCATGCGGCCGACGAATCCCGATTGAGCAGACCCGTTGACCAAATTCTGGGTCAGCATTATCGGGATATACTGCCGCCGCAGCTGGCCAGCCAACTGGAAAACACCAAGGCAGAGATCGCCCGCACAGGCCAGGCGACAGACCTGGAATACCAGTTGGAGTTTGACGGCGAGGTGCGGGAGTTCAGTGCAAAGGTCACCGTACTGATTGACGCAGAGCATCGAAATACCGGCTTTCTGGCGGTGGTCCGGGATGTGACCGAAAGCAAGATCCAGGAGGCGGAACTGCGTATAGCCTCAACCGCCTTTGAGACACACCTGGGCATCACCATTACCGACGACCAGGGTGTGATCCTTCGGGCCAACAAGGCGTTTACCCGTATTACCGGCTATGAAGAGCATGAAGTCGTGGGCAAAACGCCGGCGGTGTTGCAGTCCGGCCTTCAGGATCGCGCTTTTTATGAAAATTTCTGGAACCGGGTTAAAGAAGCGGGTTCCTGGGAAGGAGAAGTCTGGAATCGCAGAAAGAATGGTGAGATCTATGCCGAATGGCTCACTGTGACGGCTGTTCGTGGACAGTCTGGTCGTGTTCTCAACTATGTCGGCACCTTTCACGATATCACCAAGCGCAAAGAAGCGGAACGACAGGCTCACCGGTTGGCATTCTATGACTCGTTGACGGGGCTGGCGAACCGGGTACTGCTGGAGGATCGCATTCTGGAGGCAGCCAAGGCCAATACCCGGTTTGGTACCCAGTCTGCGATCCTGCAGTTGGATATTAACCAGTTCCGGGCAGTTAACGATACCCGGGGCTATGGCGTGGGTGATCTGGTACTGAAGGCGGTTTCGGAGCAGCTTGCCAGTATCATGCGTGAGAGTGATACCCTGGCGCGAATCGGTGGTGATGAGTTTGCCGTGTTATTGTCGAACCTTGATTCGTCAAAAGAACTGTCCGCTCGCTCCGCAGAAGTGGTGGCAGAGAAAATCCTTGGATTGTTCGAATATCCGCTTGAGGTGCCCGAGCATTCGGTGCAGGTGGCGGTCAGTATCGGTATTACCATTATGAATGGTGAAGACACTCCCTGGGACCAGCAGATGCAACGGGCGGAACAAGCCACTCAGCAAGCCAAACAACAGGCCAGGCACCAGGGTGGTAAGCCTATTGCCTTTTTCGACCCCGATATTCAGGCCCGGGCCATTGAGCACATTCTGCTTGAAGATGAGCTGCGTCATGCCGTGGCAGAAGGCCAGTTGCGCCTGTATTTCCAGCCGCAGATCCGTAACCCTGAACAGTTGTTGGGGTACGAGGTTTTATTGCGCTGGCAGCACCCGGACAGAGGCCTGATTTCCCCGGGCGTGTTCATCCCGCTGGCGGAGCAGAGCCGGTTGATTCTGCCAATCGGGGAGTGGGTTCTTGAACAGGCCTGTGAGCAGCTGGCCCGCTGGCAGGAAGACCCTGACAAGAAAGATCTTTATCTGGCCGTCAATGTCAGCGTGTACCAGTTCCAGAACAAGCAATTTACCGAGCAGGTGGCGCGCATTCTCCAGCACACGGGTGCACCACCACACCTGTTGAAGCTGGAAGTCACGGAAAGCCTGCTGATGGACGATCCGGAGCGTATCACCCGGATGATGAACGACCTGCGGGCTCTGGGCATTCGCTTTTCACTGGATGATTTTGGTACCGGTTACTCATCGCTGAGCTACCTCAAACGCCTGCCGCTGGATCAGGTAAAAATCGACCAGTCTTTCACCCGGGATGTGGGCAGCAGCACCAGCAGTGCCGCGATTGTTGACTCCATTATCGGGTTGTCGAAAGGGCTGGATTTGCAGGTCATTGCCGAAGGTGTGGAAACCGAAGAACAACGCGACTGGCTGGTGACGCATGGCTGTCTGCATTATCAGGGCTTTTTGTTTGGACGGCCGGGGCCTTTGACTGGTTGTGACTGAACGGGATACCTCTCCAAAAGTACCATCCGCCAAAGAGGCAGCGTGGAACTTCCGTGTAGCCTGTGTGGCAGTGACCTGCGCCTTTGTGGTGCATTCCATGTTGTTGGTGGCCATTCCTGTTTATGCTCTGGAACTGGGCGCGTCTGCCTTCATGCTGGGTGTTATCTTCAGTGCGCCCTATCTTTTGCCGTTGCTGATAGCCATTCCCCTGGGACAGATTGTCGTGCGTTATGGCGGACGCAGGCTGATGTGGACCGGCGGCACCATGATGATTGCGGGGTTGCTGGTTATTGTCAGCTTTCCCGGTTATGGCGGTTTGCTGGCCGGGCAGTTGCTGATCGGGCTGGCGCAGCTGCAAATGGTGCTCTCCGGCCAGGCGGTGGTTGCCGGGCTAGGGCGGGGCAAAAGTCTGGAGCGGTATTTTGGCTGGTATACAACCTGGATCTCGGCGGGCCAGGTTGTGGGGCCACTGGTTGCCGGTGCTCTGATTGACTGGCAGGGTTCCACATTGCCGGCATTCTGGGTGATGGTCAGTATCACCCTGGTTGGCCTGATGTCTGCGGCTGGTCTTACCGGTATCGCCAGGCAGGGCACCAAGGTGGACCGGGGCAACACGGGCTATCGTGCCCAGGTACGTTTACTGAAGCGTAATACCGGCGTTCAGGTATCCGTCGCGGTCACCTTGACCGCGATGTTCGTGATGGGCATTCATGGCAGCTATTTGCCCGTCTATCTGGAGGACATTGGCATAGCGGCTTCCGTTATCGGCGTTCTGGTCAGCTTGAGGTCACTGGCCTCCATGCTGATCCGGCCATTCATGCCGCGGCTGGTGTCTGTCCTGGGCAACCGGAAGATGGCAATGATGGTATCACTCATGGCGCTGGCGTTCGGGCTGGCTCTGCTGGGTGTTAGTGAAAGCGCGATAGTGATCGGGCTGTTTTCGGTTCTGATCGGTGTTGGTTCGGGTATTTCTCAACCCCTGTCTATCGTGGTTCTTGCCGAGAGCGTCAGCGACGAACAGCGACCCGGCGCCCTGGGTATGCGCTTGATGGCTAACCGGGTCGTCAATTTCCTGGGGCCTTTGCTGTTTGGCGCGGTGCTGCATGTGGCGGGATTCACCACAACTTTTCTTGCTGCCGGTGTTCTGGTGGCTGTGGCGGCGCTTTCAGTGTCGCGCTTTCCGGAAGAGCAGCAAGCGCACAGCTGAGTGTTGCGGTAACCACCGGGCGCCGCGCTCTTCAACCTCTCCCCGTTTTATGCCGCGCTGCGATCTGTCGAAGCCGCTGTCGGCACCAGCGCCAGCGCAAGATCTTTCATGTGCAGGGTGCCCACATGTTCGTCACCGCGCATGACCCGGAAGTTCAGGGTCATGTCCCCGCGCGATTTGCGAAGTACGTCCTCGAGATTATCCTTCTCGGAAATGTCTCCGGCATATTCGGTTTCCCCGGGGTCTGGCTCGCTCATCATTGAGCGCACCCGCAGAACCCTGGCCCGGTTGATGTCACTGATGAAGTCTTCAATGTACGGGTCGCCGGGGTTGAGCAGGATTTCCTGCGGATCGCCCTGCTGAATGACTTCGCCTTCCTTGAGAATCACCAGGTGGTCGGCCAGCTTCAGGGCTTCATCCAGATCGTGGGTGATGAACACGATGGTTTTCTTCAGTTCTTCCTGCAGGGCCAGCAGCAGGTCCTGCATGTCTGAGCGGATCAGGGGATCGAGGGCTGAAAAGGCTTCGTCCATCAGCATGATCTGGGCATCGGACACCAGGGCCCGGGCAATGCCCACCCGCTGCTGCATGCCGCCGGAAAGCTGATGGGGATACTGGTCTTCGTTGCCTTCCAGACCGACTCGTGCCAGCCATTTGCGGGCTTCCCCCTCGAAATCATCAATTGTATAACCGCGGATATTCTTTGCCATTCCGGCGTTTTCCAGCACGGTTTTGTGAGGCAGAAGCGCGAATTTCTGGAACACCATGGACATGCGTTCACGCCTGAGCTGTCTTAACTGCTCCTCGTTGTAATTCATGATGTCTTCACCGTCGACCTGGACTTCACCGGCGGTTGGATCAATCAAACGGTTGAGATGGCGAATCAGAGTCGACTTCCCGGAACCGGACAACCCCATGATGACGGTGATTTCGGCCTCGTGAATGTCCACGTTGATGTCCCGCAGGCCAAGCACATGATTGTGCTGTTCCAGCATGTCGGCTTTGTGCATGCCCTGTCGTGCATGTTCCAGGGCAATGTCGGGCGTGGGGCCGAAGATCTTGTACAGATTCTTGATAGAAATCTTGACGTTGCGTGTCATGTGTCTGTCCTCACTGCTTCTGCGACACGTTGATACGCGCCAGAGATGTTTTGGTCACCCGGTCCAGAATCACCGCAAGAATCACGATGCCCAGGCCGGAAACCAGGCCAACACCGAGTTCCAGATTACGGATGCCTCGCAGAACCAGAACCCCCAGGCCCGGTGCGGACACCAGGGAGGCAATAACAACCATGGCAAGGCTCATCATGATGGTCTGGTTGACGCCGGCCATGATGTTCGGCAGCGCCAGCGGGATCTGCACCTTGTAGAGTTTCTGCCGGGGTGTCATGCCAAAGGCGTCGGCGGCTTCAATCACGTCTTTGTCCACCAGCCGGATGCCCAGGTTGGTGAGGCGGATCACGGGCACAATGGCATAGAGGATAATGGCAATGCCGTAGAGCTTGGACTCGGTCACGCTGAACAGGAAAATCAGCGGGATCAGGTACACGAACGGTGGTAGTGTCTGCAGCATATCCAGTATGGGTATGATCATGCGCTGAAGGGTATTGCTGCGGGCCATGGCAATGCCGATTGGCACCCCGAACAACACACAGAGAAAGGCGCACACCAGAATGATGGCGAGGGTCTGCATGGCGTAATCGTAGTGATCGATGAACGCCAGCAGTACTATGCTGCCTCCGACGAACGCAACCAGTTTCCATGACTTGGTAACCAGGAAAACCACCGCCAGGAGCACCGGGATAACAATCCACCAGGGGGTGTTCAGCATCGCATAGAGTGCGCCGTCCAAAGCCCAACTGAGGGGCTGGGTGAGCGGGTCGAGTACCAGGCTCAGGCTGTCTTTAATCGCCAGAAAGCCCTGCTCCAGGCCTTTGGTAAGCTCCCGCGACTGTGGGAACGCGGCACAGGATTCATTCAATGCGTCCATGGAGGGGAAGGGCGTGTCCCAGAGAGAAGTCGGTTGTTCACTTTTTCCACTGGTTTTGTTCAGCAGGTCGGCCATCGACATGGGGCCGCTGCTTGCGCCTTCAGAGCACCATTCCTTGAGCCCGAGAGTTTCAAACAGGGAATCGTAGGTAGCCATGGGCGGTCAGTTTCTCCTGCGCACGTCTGCAGTCAGATGAGTTGTTGGAAGAGCAATCCGGGACACAACACGTATTGTGTCCCGGTTGGGGGCAGGCTAATCAGTTAAGAACGTTCGCCAGCCGTTCGGTGGCTGATTCGTTCAGCCAGCTGGACCATTCGTCACTGTTATTGCTCAGGAAGTACACCGCCGCTTCTTCGCCGGAGGCGTTGTTCTTATCCATCCACGCCAGAATGGCGCTCATGGTGTCGGTTTTGAACGTCATCTTGCTGAGCATCTCGGCCACGGCCGGTTCGCGCTCTTTGAAATCCGTGGTGATTGACGTCAGCACCGGAGCGGCCGGGAATTCAGAAACGCCGGGGTTGTCAGCATCGGCCGTCTGGTTTTTAACGTGTACTTCCTTGTCGTACTCGCCCAGTTCAACACGAGTCATGTCGTATTTGCCGAGAGGTACGGTGGGGCCCCAGTAATAGCCGAACCAGGGTTCTTCATCCTGTACTGCTGAGGCCATGGACGAAGCCAGGGTTTCGCCAGAACCGTGGTTGAATACCTCGATGCCGGCTTCTTCCAGATCCAGCGCGCGAATCAGGTTGTCGCTGACAACCCGGCAGCCCCAGCCGTCCGGGCAGTTATTAAACGTACCGCCAACCAGTTCCGGGTTCTCCATCACACCTTCGATGGTGGTGAGTTCGGGGTGTTCTTCGGCCAGATAAGTGGGAATCCACCAGCCTTCAACGCCGCCCGGGTCCAGTACGGAGCTGACCCGTTCCACTTTGCCCTGTTCTTCCAGGCGGAGATAAGCCTCACCAGCGGAGTTCAGCCACAGTTCGGTAATGATGTCCGGTTCGCCGTTCTCGGCTACCGAGGTTACAGCCGGCACTGTGTCGGAGGGCACAATGGTGACGTCGCAGCCGTAGCCCTGCTCCATAATGAAGGTGGCCACGTTTGTGACGACGGTGTTGGAGGCCCAGTTCATTTCGGTAATGGAGACTTCGCCACAATCGGTCTGGGCCTGGGCGGCGGCCGGTATGGAGAGTGCGCACAGCACTGCAGCAGACGTAAGCTTACGCATAGTCAGTTTCCTCTTCGGGTTGCTATGTGTGGAATGTCTTTCAGTACTAGGAAGCCGCGATCCGGATGGATCGGGAAAATTGCCAGTGATTGTTGATGAATGTGATGTGACAAACTCATTAATCTCGGTTAATACCTATTGGTAGGATAACGGACCATTGAGCAGTTGCAAGGGCGTATTCCGAATGTGTCTTTAAATCGCACAGGCCAAGGCTGCTTAACACTACGCCACCTCGGCGTTTTGTTTCACTATGTATGGTCTGTATTGTTAATATGCCCTTTTTGGTCAGGCCGTCCCTCTTCACAACGAAATGCATTGATTATGAAACCCAGCCGATTCTCTCGTCCGTTGTTTGTTCTTTCCCTGCTTTTTGTCCTGTGCTCCTTCACGCTTGGCGCGTATGCCGGAGAAAAGCGCATTGCCTACCTGGTCTCGGATGCACGGATTCCCTTCTGGGGCATCATGGCTGAGGGGATAAAGCACGAAGCTGAAGAGCTCGGATATGGCGTGTCTGTTTTCAGTGCTGATAATCAGGCAAGAAAAGAACTGGAGTTCACCGCAAAAGCCATTGCGGAAGGCGTGGAAGGGATCATTCTCTCCCCGACGAATTCCTCAGCCGCGGTAACGGTGCTGAAGCTTGCGGAGCGGGCGGGCATACCGGTGGTCATTTCCGATATTGGCGCGGATGCTGACAATTATGTGAGTTATATCAAGTCTGACAACTACCAGGGCGCTTATGATCTGGGTGGTATTCTGGCGTCAGCATTGCAGGAAAGGGGCTGGGAGAACGGTACCGTTGGTATCGTCGCGATTCCCCAAAAGCGGGACAATGGCAAAGCCAGAACCGATGGTTTTCTCGAGGCACTGAAGGAGCGTGGTATAAAATCTGCTGGAATCCTTCAGCAATCAGACTTCTCCTATCGGGAAACCTACGATTATACCCGCACACTGATTTCCCGGAACCCGGCACTTCGGGCTGTCTGGTTGCAGGGCTCTGACCGCTACCAGGCGGCTTTGAGCGCAATTGCCGATGCCGGAAAAGAGGGTGATATTCTTCTGATCTGTTTTGATGCCGAGCCGGAATTTATCGAGATGATTGCAAACGGCCAGCTTGTTGCATCGGGCATGCAGCAGCCCTACCTGATGGGGGAGATAGCAGTTGAAGCTATGGATGCCCATCTGCAGGGTGGCGGTACCGACAACGTGCAGAAAGTGCAGCGCGTGGCTGTCTTGCCTGTGTCCAGTGAAAATCTCAACGAGCTCCTACCTACTATCAAGCGCAACGTACTCGGGCAGAAGGCTGAAAACTAATGGGTGCCCGGTTTGCTGAGAACCATAGAGCGCCATCGCTACTCACGCGAGTGGTACTCTCGATACTGGCTATCATTTTGCTGGTTTTTGCCTTCCACGCTGTGTATGTGTACTCCACACAGCGTGCGGCCATTATCGATGCGATAAGCCAGGACGTCAGCGAAAGCCTGGAGCGTCTGAGCAAAAATGTTGCCCCGTTTATGGAAAGCTACTCCATAAACGAATACGAAAAACTGGTTGCCACGGAAATCGCGCTGAAAGAACATTTTGCCGTGGTGGTGAAAGACTATGAAATGGGAAGCATCCTTGGTGCCTCCGAGTATGTTTCGGGGCAGATACGCAGCGCCTCCGGGGACTATGTGCCCTACCAACAGGAAGACCCTTCGCTCAACGAGCGCCTGGAACAGGCCTTTTACTCAGATACTGCTCCGATTTCCGGCTCGGATGGTGACGTGCTCGGTGAGGTGTCGGTTTACGCCTCAGACGCCCCCCTTGTCAGCAAACTCCGTGATGTTCTGATTGAAGAACTCGTGACCATCCTGGTGCTGTCTCTTACGCTGTCACTGTTATTGATTGTCGTGTTGCGGCGTTACTTCCTCCGTTCGATCAAACACATTGATGCGGCGATCAGGAATTGTGATCAGGACGGCATTCCACTGAACCCGCTGCCTGAAGCACCGTACCGGGAAGTGGGTGTTCTGAGTCGCACAATCAACACCATGCTGGAGTCAATCAAAGAATCGAAGACGAAGCGGAAGATTGAAAGGATCCGGCTACAGAACGCCATAACCGGAACCCGTACCGGCACCTGGGAGTGGAATGTCAGCACCGGGGAAACGGCGTTTAACGAGCGATGGGCCGAGATTGCCGGTTATTCGCTGGCGGAACTGGAGCCGGTTTCCATCGAAACCTGGAGAAAACTGGCCGACCCCGATGATCTGACTCGTTGCACGGAACTGTTGAATAAACATTTCCAGGGCGAACTCCCTTATTTTGAGTGCGAGACCCGCATGCGGCACAAACAGGGGCACTGGGTATGGGTACTTGACCGGGGAAGTGTCATGTCCTGGACCGAAGACGGTCAACCGCTGATGATGTATGGCACCCGTCAGGACATTACCCGTCAGGACATTACCCGTCAGGACATTACCCGGCAGAAGGAAATTCAGGACAAGCTGTCATTGGCCGCAGGCGTGTTCAGGTATGCCCGTGAGGGTATCGTTCTCACCAGTGCCGAGGGCGTTATTCTGGACGTGAACTCTGCGTTCCGCGCGCTCACCGGTTACGATCGTAGTGACGTTATTCACCAGAATTACAGGTTGCTCGCTTCAAACCGGCACAGCCAGGAATTTTACGAGACCGTACTGGTGTCATTGCGCGAAGAGGGCGTCTGGATAGGGGAATGTTGGATGCCCTGCAAGGGTGGCGCGGCCTTCCCGTCCCTGATGACCATTGCGGCCGTGCGTAATAACGCCGGTGAAGTTCAGCATTATGTGACCCTCATTGCGGATATATCCAGCCTCAAGGAGAATGAGGAAAAGCTCCGGGAAATAGCCCACTACGATTCACTCACGGGCTTGCCCAACCGGATGTTGTTGACTGAACGGCTCCGGCAGGCGGTCGCCATGGCCCGGCGCAGGGGTGAAATGCTGGCGGTCGTTTTTCTGGACCTGGATGGTTTCAAAGAGATCAACGATACCCTTGGACACGCGGCCGGTGATGAGCTTTTGACGATCCTGGCTGACCGCATGAAGGAAACGCTCCGAGAATGCGATACGGTTGCCCGTCTGGGCGGTGATGAATTTGTTGTTCTTCTGCCGGACTTGTCCGCAAAGCAGGATTGCAATCCCGCACTGGACCGTCTGCTCAGTGCTTTGTCGGCGCCGATTTGCCTGGCTGGCGATACCGTCCGGGTCTCAGCCAGTATTGGTGTCAGCCTCTACCCCCAGAACCCGGATGTGGATGCCGATATTCTGATACGTCAGGCAGACATGGCCATGTATCAGGCCAAGCAACGAGGCAAAAACCAGTACCGTTTCTTTAGTGGCGCGAGCTTTGAAGCATTCGCTGCACAACAGGTACAGCCCTCCTAGAATCAGAGTTCCGGGAAGCTTTCAGGTGAGCGCTGAATGTTTAGGGTGGGCAGAGCTTCCCCACTTCATTTTATGAACAAGGATTGTGTGTGCAATGTCGAATCTCCACCAGCCTTCAGCTTTTGACATAGTTCCCTGGAACCCGAGTTTTGAAACCGGCATTGAGGTGATTGATGAGCAGCACCGCCGGCTGGTGGAACTGCTGAATGATCTGGCCCACCAGTATGTTTACGGTCTGGAGCTGGCCGAGGTGGAGAGGATTGTAGGCGGCCTGGTGGACTATGCAGCCTATCACTTCAACACCGAAGAGGCTCTGTGGAAAGAGGTTCTTGCCGGCGATCAGTGGTTTGAGGCACATCAGCACACACATAACGGATTCGTGCAGAAGGTGCGCAAACTTCAGTCCGAGCTGGTTCAGAACGAGAATCTGCCGGCGCTGGATGACCTCCTCTCGTTCTTGATCAGCTGGTTGGCTCATCACATTCTGTACGAAGACAAGCGCTTCTCTGTGGTGTGGCTGGAAGTGCAGGGTGGCCGTGACCTGGACGCAGCCAAGAAACTATCACTCGATGCCATGAGCGGTCAGGCTTCCGGCCTGATTCAGAGTGTGCTGGGTATGTATCAGCAGCTTTCGACTCGCACGCTGGCCCTGGAGCGCGAGGCCTACGCGCGGCAGCAGGCTGAACAGGCGTTACGTAAACAGGAATCGTATTGGCAATCGGTACTCGGGGCTACGAACGACTCGCTCTGGGACTGGGATGCCGCTCAACTGGAGTCAGTCCGGCAGTCGGACCAGGCGGTCTTTGGTCAGCGCATTCACCCTGATGACTGGCCCGGCTTACGCAAACAGCTTCTGGAGCATTTGTTGGGTGAAACTGGTGTTTTCAGCCACCAGCACCGGGTCATAGAAAATGATGGCCGCGAGCGCTGGGTTCAGTCCAGGGGAAAGATTATCAAGCAGGACAGTTGTGGTCGGCCGCTACGAATGGTGGGCACCCAGACGGATATAACCGATCGCAAGACTGCTGAGTTTACACTGAAACGTGATCGCGATATGCGGTTGCTGATCAGCGAGTTTGCCGCCGACTTTATGGCCTCTTCCCCCGAAGATTTCGACGCCGCCATTAACCGGGCGCTTCAGCGTGGTGGCGAATATCTGCAGTCGGACCGTGTCTATGTGGTTCTGGTAACCGATGATGGCCAGTATATGAACAATACCCATGAGTGGTGTGCTCATGGAATCTCGTCAGAGCTTGAGAGTTTGCAAGAAGTTCCCTGTGACTCCGTGCCCTGGTGGTGGCAGGAGCTTAAGGTGGCCGGCCACGTACTGGTATCCCGGGTGAGTGAAATGCCCCGGCAGGCGCAGACTGAACAGGCACTTTTGCAGGCCCAGAGTGTGCAGTCGGTGTGCGTTTACCCCCTCCGGATGGGCAAGAAACTGGTGGGGTTCCTGGGCTGTGATGCTGTCACCCGGGAGCGTCATTGGGGGTCGGAAACACTGGAATTTCTGGGGTTGATGAGTGATCTTCTGGGCATCGCGCTGGACCACCGGCAGTTACACCAGAAGCGCGTTCAGGCCCTTGGCCGCCTGGAGCGGGCCGAGCAGCAGGCGCACCTTGGTCACTGGAGCTTTAACCTGCATTCCGGCGAGATCATCTGGTCACCTGAAATGTTCCGCATATTCGGTCTCAATCCGGAACAGCAGGCCCCGGATTATGATGCTTACTTCGAAATGATTCACCCGGATGACCGCCGTCCGGTCCATCAGGCCTTCAAGAAAGCGAAGGATACGCTGGGCAAGCTGCATGTGGAGCACCGGATACTGCTCGATGAAGGGCGAAACCGACATGTGGAGATTCGGGGGCAGTTTGAGCCGGGTCGGGACGGTTGTCCGGCGATCGCTGAAGGCACGCTGCAGGACATTACTGCCAAGGCACAACACCGGGAAGAGCTGCGGCGCCAGGCATTTGAAGACTCGTTGACCGGGTTGCCGAATCGCCGTGCGCTGGAAGACACCTTGCTTCAGCAAATCGCGCACTGCTCGGAAAATAAACAACGGTTGGTGCTCGGGCTGCTGGATCTGGACAACTTCCGGGAGGCAAACGAGCAATATGGTCCTGCGATTGGCGATGCGGTTCTTGTGGCGCTCAGTCAGCGCATGCGACTGCTGTTTGATCAGTCGGTTGTGATCGCCCGTGTCGGCGGTGATGAGTTCGTGGTTCTGTTTACCGGCCTGGATGACGACGAAGACTGTTTTCCGCAGATTAACCGGGTACTGGCCGCGATCAGCGAACCTCTGACCATTGAGGGTGTTGAGCTTGCGATAACCGCAAGTGTCGGGGTAACCGAATACCCGCAAATCATCAAGGTGTCGGCCGAGCAGTTGCTGCGACAGGCTCAACAAGCGTTGTTTGAAGCCAAGTTGCAGGGCAAGGGGCGTTTCCTGAAATACAACGTGGCCTGGGAGCAGGATACACGCGCCATGACCGGCCGCCTTCAGGAGATTGAAAGGGCGCTGCACGCGGATGAATTCGTGTTGTATTACCAGCCCAAGGTCCACATGTCGAATGGCAGTGTGTTTGG
>JAVLAV010000058.1:0-18514 GCA_031580735.1 Marinobacter sp. | reverse complement strand
TCGATGGTGATGGTGGCCGAGGCCTGGGTGTCGAGCGTAAAGCTCAGTTCGCCCGGCTCGGAGATGTTTCCGGCCTCGTCGGTCTGGCGCACCTGAATGGTGTTCGCGCCTTCCTCCGCTACGGGGGCATCGGTGACCCACGTGGTGCCGCCGTCAGTGCTGTATTCAACGGTCGCACCGGCTTCGAGGTTGCCGACGGTGTAGCTGCCATCCTTCGTGATCAAGTCGCTGTCGCTGTCACCGGTGTCGTTAGTCAGCGTGATGGTCGGGGTGGCCACATCGGTATCCACCTCGTAATCACCGTCCGCGTTCGCGCCAGTGGTGTCGGTGGTGGCAGTGAAGGCGTTACCGGCGGCATCGGTGCCCGTCACACTAGCTTCGATGGTGCTGTCGGCATCGTCTCGCAGATCGCTACCCGGCACATCGATGGTATAAACCAGCTCACCCGAGCCGTTTTCAGCTACCTGGCCGGTGTACTCGTTGCTATTGACGGATAGGGTGACCGTGTCGCCCGCTTTCGCATCGCCACCCACGGTGCCCGTGATGGTGACGTCCTGACCGGCTTCCGCCGCATTCACCACATCGTCACCGGCAACGGCGTCGATGGTGATGGTGGCCGAGGCCTGGGTGTCGAGCGTAAAGCTCAGTTCGCCCGGCTCGGAGATGTTTCCGGCCTCATCGGTCTGGCGCACCTGAATGGTGTTCTCACCTTCAACCGCTTCAGGCGCCTCGGTACTCCAGCTGCTACCCCCGTCGGTGCTGTACTCAACAATCGCACCGGCTTCCAGGTTACCAACCGTGTAACTGCCGTCATTGGTCAGGCTGTCGGTAGCGCTGTCACCAGTATCATTATTCAGCGTGATGCTCGGAACCGCCGGTGCTATCGTATCTACAGGGCCCTCATCTTCGGCGCTCACACCTTCAGCAAGAACTGCAGCACCCGCGTCAGCACCGCCATCAAAGTCTGTAGTGACCTCGCCGTTATCGGCTGCAGCTGCATCCGGTGCTGCAAGGCCCAGTTCATCAATACTTTCAGAAATCCGCAGCAACCGAACAAACCCGTGCCCGTCACCACCTTCACCGCCTTCTGCACCAGCAGCAGGCTCTTCAACTAATTCAAGAAGATCCTGGTCGCCTTCCAACGCCTGCAGCAGGTCATCAATCGATCCATCGGCCAGCGACTGTTCTGTCGCTTCGCCTTCAAGGTCATCAGCGATGGGAATATCCAACGATGCGTTCGCGCCCAACTCGAACTCATTGCCATTTACCATGACAACGGCATTACCGCCCTCACCGACCAGCAAATTGGCCTGATCAGCGACAACTTCCAACACCTGCCCCTCGCTCACAGGCTCAAGGTTGCCGTCACGTACCAGGAAAAGCTCACCGTTAAGGGAGATCACTTCAATTTGTGCCGCTGCCATGTTTTACACCGTTTTACAGATACATTTTTTAACTTTTCTAATAATACGGTTACAATAGCTACACTTTGAATTGGACTGAGGTACAGTATTGCCTTCGCTGGAAGACAATGGAGTGAGTGTCAGTCCAGACACCAAGCATCACCAAGGAACTGTAAATGCTGAATAAAGCGCGCGCTGTTGCCCTCTCTACCGCCTTGGCCTGTACTCCGGCTTTTGGGCAGACCCCTTTACAAACGGCGATCAAGGATGCGATCGAGAGAAACCCTGAAGTGCAGGCCAGCTGGTACGATTTTCTGGTTTCAAAACAACAGCGCAAGGGCGCTACGGGGGGGTATAGACCAACGGTTGACCTCCAGGCCCGTTACGGACAGCAATGGGATGACTACAACGCCAACGACACCTACGACGGTGCCGATGCTCAGGTCTCACTGCGCCAAATGCTTTACGACGGCTTTGAAACACGCAGCGAAGTCGAAAGATTCACGGATCTCCAGCTCGTGCGTTTTCATGAGCTTCTGGATACCGCCGAGCAAACCGCTTTCGAAGCCTTTCAAGCTTATACCGATGTTATTCGCAGACGGGAATTGCGGGATCTCGCCCAGGAAAACCTGGAACGTCATCAGGAAGTGTTCCAACAAATTGTCGATGGCGTGAACGCGGGTGTTGTGCGCACGGCCGATCTTGAGCAGGTCAGTGGCCGACTGGCTCTGGCTGAGACCAACCTGATCACCGAGCAGTCCAATCTTCACGACGTTACCGCTCGATTCCTGCGGATTGTGGGCAGCTTGCCAGAACAGGATATCGAACCGTATCAGCCCACACCGACACCGGCACTCGACACGCTGGACTCGACTCTGGAGCGCGCCTACGAGAACAACCCCGGTTTCCATGCAGCGATTCGCAACATTCATGCGGCCGAATCGGCAGTGGATACCAGCAAGGCGGCCATGCGCCCCAGACTGGACCTTACGGCCAGTTACGGAACGCAAACCTACGACGATTTCGGTCAGGATAACGGACAGGCTGACGCACGGATAGGTTTAGAGCTGAACTATAATTTATACCGTGGCGGTAGTGATCGTGCGGCCATCAAAGAAGCCTACGAGCAAACCAACCAGGCGAAATCTCTTCGCGACAAAGAATGCGTGGATCTGCGTCAGGAAACCCAGATCGCTTTCAATGATATTCACGCGATCGACCGGCGCCTGCCCTCCCTCAACCAACATCGCCTGTCGTCAGAGCGGGTGGTCATTGCCTACCGGGATCAGTTCGAAATCGGTGAGCGAACCCTACTCGACGTCCTCGATGCCGAAAACGAGGCTTTCCAGGCAAAGAGTGCTTACGTCAATGCGTTGCGAGACCGGGATGTTGCCATCGCCCAGGCATTGACCGCCACCGGCGACTGGCTCAATGCCGTTAATGTGGTCCGCGATGGCCTGCCCACACTCAAAGACCTGAATGCCAACAAGCTACCGATTGACGGCGCGACGGCCTGTCCGTCCATGACGCACGCCATGATCGATTCGGATAACGACGGCGTGTCCGATTACAACGACTTTTGCCCGGCCACACCAGCCGGCGCTACCGTGGATGCCCGAGGGTGCCGGGACGCGCTGGTACAGGAGCGCGTCTTTGAAGCCGATATCGAGTTCGAAACCGGCTCAGCCATCATACGCAACACCTTTGAGGCTGAACTTGCCCAGGTTGCCAACTTTATCAATGCCAACCCCAATGCAGCGGTGATCATTGAAGGGCACGCCTCGCGGACAGGCTCTGCAGCATTCAACCAGGAACTCTCAGAGCGCAGGGCCCAGGCCGCTGCCGACCTGCTTAGCAACGAGTTTGGCATCAGTGAAGACAGACTGGAAACCGTAGGCTACGGCTTCAGCCGCCCCATTGCCCAGGGCAATACCCCGGCAGTCCATGCGATGAACCAGCGTATTGAAATCCGGGTAACAGCCATGCGCGAAACCCAAAGGGGTCTGGGCTTTCAGTACTGATGCAGACACAATAACGCTTAGCAAAACACAAGGGGCTCGCGTATCAACCTCATGCTGGATCCGTTACTGGAATGCCTGCAGATTGTCGGCAACCACCATCAGAAAACGAGCACAAAAGAGCACATTACCAATGGGCTCCCGCTCAGTGATGGCAAACTCTCACCGGTGACACTGGAACGCGCAGCTGCCCGCCTTAATCTGAGCTGCCGTCACACCCAGTCGGATCTGACCGCCATCAACCGGGCTCTTCTTCCGGCTATCCTGATCCTGGACAACCATCAGGCATGTGTGCTGGTGGACATGGACCCCGAAAATTCGGCTGACGTCATCTACCCGGAACTTCCGGATTCGGTAACCCGCGTTAGCCTTGATCAGCTCAACCAGCAATACACGGGGTATCTGGCATACTGCCAGCCCGAATACCAACCCGACAGAAGAGCCAACATTGGTAACCAGACCACGTCCGGGCACTGGTTCTGGGGTGCGTTATCAAAATGCAAAGCGCTATACAGGGATGTAATTACCGCGTCCCTGCTCATCAACCTGTTTGCGTTGGGCATGCCACTGTTTGTCATGAACGTCTACGACAGAGTGGTTCCCAACCACGCAACCAGCACGCTCTGGGTTTTGGCGATCGGCCTCCTGACCATCTTGGTGGCCGACTTCGTGCTCAGAATGATGCGCACATGGTTTGTCGACCTGGCCGCTCTGAGAACAGACGTTCAGGTCTCTTCCCACATCATGAAGCACGTCATGGGGCTGAACCTGGCAAACAAGCCGGGTTCAACGGGTGCTTTCGCTAACAGCATTCAGAGTTTCGAGAGCGTGCGGGGCTTCACATCCTCCCTGACTATTCTTGCGCTTGTTGATCTTCCTTTCAGTCTTCTGTTCGTCGCCATTATTGCCTGGATCGGATGGCCTCTGATTATTCCGATCATCATCGGCGCGATGCTGGTTCTGATCTATGCCATCAGCGTTCAAAAGCGTTTAAAAGCCATGTCCGAGGCGGCCATGAAAACCAGCGCCCACAAGAACGCGGTCGTGGTCGAAGCCATCAACAACCTGGAAACCCTGAAAAGCTTTAACGGCGAAGGCCAGGTTCAGGGCGATTTTGAAAAAAGTTCGCTGGAGCTCTCCCGGCAAAATGCAGCCATGCGCCTGCTATCCAGCTCTGTCACGCAAGGCGCCACACTCGCCCAACATTCAGTCGCCGTCTCTATCATCATCATTGGCGTTTACCTGTTGATTGAAGGGGATTTGAGCCAGGGCGGCCTGATTGCAGCCTACCTGCTATCCTCCCGGGTCATGGCGCCCATCAGCCAGACCGCAGGCCTGTTGGCTCAATATCACAATGCAGCCACGGCTCTGGAAACGCTGGATGCCGTCATGGATCTGCCTCAGGAGCGGCCAGAGCACAAGGAATGGGTCTCTCGCCCCAAACTGAACGGCAAAATCGAATTCCGGAACGTCAGTTTCCGCTACCCCGATGATGAGCGCTACGCGCTGCACAATGCCACTTTCAGCCTGACGCCGGGAGAAAAAGTGGTTGTGCTTGGCAAAAACGGCTCAGGCAAAACCACCCTGCAACGTTTAATGCTTGGGCTCTACCAACCGGAGTCGGGTGCCATTCTGTTCGATGATATCGACATTCGTCAGCTCGACCCCGCCTTTCTTCGACGACAAATCGGCTATGTACCGCAGGATGTGCACTTGATGCACGGTTCTCTCAAGCACAATGTGCTGCTGAGCAACCCAACCGCCAGCGACGAGAGCCTGCTGAACGCCGCAAAGTTGAGCGGGCTGGAAGGCCTGGTCAGCAAGCATCCGGCCGGATACGATCTGATGATCGGCGAAAATGGCCAGGGTCTTTCGGGTGGTCAGCGCCAAACGGTGGCAGTAGCCAGAGCACTGGTTAATGACCCTCCGATCATGATTCTTGACGAACCTACCGAGTCACTTGACCACTCTGCAGAAGTCAGCCTGTGCAAGAACCTGAAACAGGCCGGGCAAGACCGAACCATGGTCATGATCACCCACCGCTCGCAGATGATTGATCTGGCCACACGAATCATCGTGATCGATAACGGCCAGATTGTTGCGGATGGCCCCAAGCAGGAAGTGATCGACGCGCTACGCAGCGGCCGGATTTCCGGGGGCAAAACATGACCGACCAATCCCCCGATCGCCGGACAACATCGGAACAAAAGCGTTTCGAGACCATCAACAAGGTTTCTGGCAGTGTCAGCAAGCGTACGCCGCTGATTGACCGCTTCCTGAAACGATGGGGCACCCAGCCTGATCTGTCAGACTGGAAGGGCCAGATGACCTGGGCGCAACTTCAGCAAAAACCCTTACGGGCGCGAACGTTGCTCTATACCGGCTTTCTGGTCGTGATCGCTCTGATCGTCTGGGCCTATTTCGCGCCACTGGAAGAAGTCACACGCGGAGAAGGTCGCATCATTCCCTCCTCCCAGCTGCAAGTTGTCCAGTCGCTTGACGGCGGCATTGTTCAGAGCATCGAAGTGAGAGAGGGGGAACGCGTGGAAGAAGGCCAGTTGCTGATGCGTCTGGACCAGACACGCTCCCTGTCGGATATTCGCGAACGCCAGGCACGGATCCTTTATCTGCGTGCGGAAACTACCCGGTTGCGGGCTCAGATCGACATACAGCCGCCGCAGTTCGATGAAGCACTCAAACAAAACGCGCCACAACTCGTTGCCGACCAGCAGGCATTGTTCGAAGGCAACCTCTCGGAACTAAAGGACCAGCAAACAGCCCTTGAAGAGCAGATAATACAGCGCCAGCAAGATTTGGAAGAGGCCCGCTCTTCGGCCCGGCAAGCTGAGGAAGTCACCTCGCTGGCTCGCGAAGAGCTCGCCAAAAAACGCCCCATGCTGCAAACCGGCGCGGTTTCCGATACGGATATCCTGCAACTCGAACGGGAGCTGGCACGCGCTCAGGGCAACCTGGAGCGCGCACGGGCTTCGATCTTGCGCTCCCAGGCCGCTATTCGTGAAATTCAAAGCAACCTGTCAGAATCACGCTCTACCTTCCAGAACCGTTGGCGCGCTGAGTTGGCCGAGGCTCAGGTGCGTCTGAACGCGCTCAAAGAAGAAGAAACCGGCCTTGCCGACCGCGTGGAGCAGGCTGAAATTCGTTCCCCCGTTGACGGAATCGTACAGCGTATTTTCAACAACACTGTCGGCGGCGTCGTTCTGCCCGGCCGTGAGATTATTGAAATCGTTCCGGTTGACGATCAACTCATCGTTGAAGCCAAAGTATCGCCGGTCGACATTGCGTTTCTCCGCCCGGGCCTGCCCGCTACCGTGAAACTCACCGCCTACGACTTCAATATCTTTGGCGGACTTAAGGCTGAGCTGGAACACATCAGTGCCGATACCATCACTGATGAAGAGGACAATACCTTCTATCTGGTGCGCCTGCGCACACTGGAGAATGAGCTCAGCGGAGAGCTGCCGATCATACCGGGCATGACCGCCCAGGTGGACATCATCACCGGCAAGAAAACAGTGCTCAGTTACCTGCTCAAACCGGTACTCAGAGCCACCAGCGAAGCCATGAGAGAGCGATAAACGGATGCATTACGTACTGACGAACAAGGATTTTAGCGCTTCGCACTGGCAGGAGAGTTTCGATGATGTGCTGGTTTTCAAAGATGAGGATACCTCAAACCACACATTCGAGGACGCCCGCTCGGTTTGGCTCTGCACCGTTATCAGAGAATGGCCCAAACTCCTGGAATTATTATCGGCCAGCGGCAAGAACGTGGCCGTACTGGCAACAGCTCCAACTTCGGACGAGGCCAAACTCGCTTTAAGCCTTGGCGCTAACGCCTATATGAGCGCAACGGCCTCGCCAGACCTCATACACAAGGCAAAAACCACCATTGCCGCCGGCGGTTACTGGATTCCCAATGAACTACTCCTGAAAATGCTGGGTCAATTCAACTCGGTACTGAGCGTTAAAGCGCCAACCTCGCCCGACCCGCGCCTGAATAACCTGACCCCACGAGAGCTGGAAGTTTGCCGGGAAGTCGCCAAAGGCAACTCCAACAAAGTCATCGCCAGGCACCTGCATATTACTGAACGAACAGTGAAAGAGCATTTGTCACGCAGCTTTGCCAAACTGGGCGTAAAAGACCGCATGCAGGTGATGCTTCTGATCAACGGGAAGCTGGCCAGCGCCACCCACGACCCCCAGAGCGGAAGCCAGTAATATGTTTGTTCAGCGAAACCAGGACGGCGTTATTGTCGCTATCAGTCGCATTGAGCAGCCCGGCTGTACCGAAAAACTGGACGAAAACAGCTCGGAACTGACCGATTTTCTAGCGGCCGCCGATAGCTCATCGGACCGCCTGAAACAGAGCGATGCCGATCTCATCCGCGTTATTGAAGACCTCATAGACCTCCTCACCGAAAAAGGGGTGTTTCAATACACCGAACTACCGCCAAAGGTTCAGGAAAAGCTCAACACTCGCCGCAAACTTCGCCAGGCAGCCAACGATCTCGACTTGCTTGAAGAGGATTCTGGCAACCTTCCCTGGCCATGATACAACACGGCACCACGTTGCCGGGGCGCCGCCCGTGCCTCAGCCCCGGGCATCCGCAGGCGCCGCCCAACTGGTGTAGCCAAGCTCCATAATCCGGGCAACTTCCGTCTCTGGTACTTCCGCCGGGTCACCCAACTCCAGGGTGTCGTAATGGAAGGCGTAAAGGCGGGAGGCAAATTCGGCAATGGGCAGGGAGGCTTCACCGCGAATTTCGCCGTTGCCCTGGGTGGAGCAGGTAATGCCCTGCCCCCAGTCCTGGCCGCTGTCATTGTTGGGATTAAAAAAGTACACCCGCATCTCGTCGTGGGGGCTGAGCCCAACTCTCAGAATATTGATGGCATGGCGGCCGACATAACGCGCAGCGCTGTCGGTAACGGCAATACCCGCCGGTTGAGCATGGATCAACGGCATATGACCGTTATAGAACGGGTGATAACTGGCATAGAACAGCCGAATGAAACCCTCGTAGTCCTGCACCTCACCGGAGTGAATATCGGCCACCACCCGGAACCCCTGATTGACCCACCAGCCATAGAACTCCGGATTGATCCAGCGGTGAGCATCGTCATCCCGGTCTTCACAACGGCGCCACATTTCGCCATACAGGCGATCCAGATGGGGAATAAGAATCAGCGATACCGGGTCCACATCCATCGGGGGCTCCTCGACCAACCCCGGCTCAAGGTCTCTGGAAGAAACATTCTGCCCTTCAAAACGGCTCAGCACCTCGTTGTCGCGCGCGGCCCAGGCCAGCACCTGAAGCAGGTAATCCGCCTCTCCGGCCGCCCACATCGACAAGCCGATTGCAGACTGGCACGTGGGATTGTTGCCCTGCCCCACTCCCAGAGGCTGCCCCAACAGATTGAGCACACCAGCTAACAGGAACACCCGGGCTGGCCGCTTACTGCCAAAGGCTTCCTGAAGCGTTCCGGCAGTTTCCGGTGACAGGGGAAGTTTTATCTGTCGCCACAGGGCCTGTGCCACGGACGGGGTAAATAGAGAGCCTCGCTCCAGCATCATGGTCAGGCCATAAACGGCCTGGCAGGTTTCCGGATAGATAGCTTCGTCAATCAGGGCATGGACCAGCTCGGTGTAGCAGTAGAGATCGTCGAGCCCGGTCATGGTCAAGCCCAGTGAAACCGGTATCAGGTCGTCCTGACGACTGTTGCGCAGGAACCTCAGCATAACCGCGTGGTAAGGCGACGCCAGACCGGTGTCGTGCATGCTGCGGGCAAAAGATGAAGCTTCAGAAGAGAGGGTTACATCGTCCATCTCCGTTAGCCGCCGCTCATAGACCTGAAGGCCCGGGTCTTCGATACTACCCGGAGTTGGGGAAAACAAAGCATTCACCAGGCGGCTGGCAGCGGCTGTGCCGGTGGTTTTTATCTTGGGATCGTAGATACACTTGGCGATCTGCTCAATCATCTCGCAAATGCTGTCAACCTGCACCGGCCCCTGGTCCAGCAAACGCCAGACCTCCGCCACAAGACTGTCCAGCAGGTTCTCATAACCGAGATGGGAAATCAGATACTTGTAGAGCCCCTGGACAATACTCCCGAGCTGCTTCGGGCGCTCCCGGTCAGCTTCGGTAAGCTGGCCAGAAAGCAGATCCAGATTCAACGCCATAACCTGAGTCAGGAAATGGCGCGCCTGTTCCGCAGAAATGCCGGGGTGGAAGTAATTTCCCCGGGCAACCGCCAGCATCCGTAACTCGCTGATGGCCTCTACAACGGTCGTAACAGCCCCGGCCTCGCGCAGGGAGTGTTTGGCCAGTGCCGGCTGCAGGATGGACGGCTGGGCCCAGTCACTGGTGCCAAAAATGCCGGCGGATTCCAGCGACCGGACCCGCAGGTACAAGGCGTCGAACCCGTCTGGCAGGGTCATCAGCAGCCGGGCGCGCTCCAGCAACTGAAGACTGGAGGCTTTTGGGTTGGTGCGGCGGGCACGGGCAAAATCCGCCAACGCCGCATCAAACTGCCTCAAAGCCGCCTCGAGGGTTGGGCCTGTCATTCTGGCTTTTCCCTCTTCACGCGCTCTTCCTTGAACCTCTTGGTAATGTCTCTAGCGCTTGAAAGCACACCAATCACTTTATCCTCGGAATCCAGAACAATAGAAAAACCAAGCTCGACGTAAATGAACGAACCTTCCGCGTGTATGGCTTTCGTCGGCATGGACTTCCCGACATATTTGGTTCCCTTCCGTTGCATCGCCTCGTCATACCCTCGCCAGTGGGGCTTGCGCAACTTTTCCGGAATGATGATATCCAGGCTCTCGCCAATGGCCTGCTGGTTGGTAAAACCAAACACACGCTCTGCCGCCTCGTTCCACACCAGAATCTTGCCCTCGGTATCAGCAAAGATCATCGCATCGGGGTTCTGCTCTATGAGGCTGCCCATGACCTGGTCGCTCACCTTCATACCCTCACCTCACCCCTCATTATTGTTCATTTAAAATGCACCTTACAGCTGAGCGTCACAGACTGCCACCCGTACGCAATTGCGCTGGTCGGATTTCGCCCGGCACAGGGCGGTGTCTGCCGCCTTGAACAGTGCCGTCGCATCGTCGAAGCCTGCCACGAGAACACAACCAATTCCGAGAGCCGTACTCTGGAGATGGACATTTTGTACTAAAGCACCTGTTTCCATATAGACATATCGGGCCCCGTGCGCCCAGGCAGCGTCACATTGTCGATAAAGAATGCCACCGTTCCGGCAACAAGGAATACGAGTGACGCGCCTGGTTAGCTGTTCCCAAGCATGTACGCACGAAGCTGCCGCTCCTCTCGCATAACATAGAGGACGAAAACCCGCTGCTCATCCTCACGATAAAAAATGCGACACGGCGGAACCAAAACCTCCCTGTATACCGAATTAGGGAGCTCTGGAGGAATCCGTCCGGATTGGGGAAAATCTTCCAAGCGCTCGGTCTTATCGAAAACTTCCGAGACCAGATGACTTGCGGCAACAGGATTATCCAGAGCAATGTATTCAGCGATGGCATCCAGTTCTTGAAGGGCAGGCTCCGTCCAGATTACTTCAGCCATTTACTCATTTTCTCCCTGGCCTCACTTTGGCTGTACGTTCTTCCCTCAAGTACAGCACGCTCTCCCCGTGAGAGCCCCTCAAGCAGCTCAAGTCGGCGCTGCATAAACTCGTAATCCTGCACATCAACAAGATATGCGGATGGTTGACCATGCTCCGTGATCAGTATCGGCTCCTTAGACAAGTGCAAATCTGCAAGAATCTTTGTGGCTTGGCGCTTGAGGTTCGTAACAAGCTCAACTTTCATGGGCTCACCCTGAATCAGACTGACAGTGACACTATAGTATCACTTTTCAGGTGGAGCAATTACAGCTAACAGCGTAATTCAACGACAAAGGACTTATATCCCAAACGCGGCGATTTCCGCGCCCGTTCACAGCCACTTACCATTTTTCCCTTTTGATCGGAAACCTACCGCTTTACTGACAGTAGCGCTACCGGAAATAGGCGTCAGTGGTCCGGTTGGTCTCAGACTCCCACTGGGCCAAACAGGCGGCTCACTGAGTTTTACAGACAGGCTAATAATTCAGAGGGGGTAAAAGGAGGGAATAACGGAGCCAGGCGACAAACGCCACCTAACTCCGCGAGGGTTGGCGGTCGTCAGTGGTCCATCTTGGAATGGTCCATGGTCATTCCCCCATCCATCGACTGCACCCGCAGCTCCACGTCCATGGGCCCGGCGCCCTTAAACTCCAGCGTCACCGGCACCGGCTCGCCTTCTTTGATGGGGCTTTTCAACTGCTCCAGCATCAGGTGGTAGCTCATGGGCTTGAGTTTTACCGTTTCGCCAGCCGGGATCGCCAGGCCACCTTTTACGGCCTGCATGCGCATTACGTCATCCCGCATCTGGGTTTCGTGGATGGATACGTGGCCGGCTTTGGGAGTTTCGGCGCCTACCAGGCGGATTTCGTCATCGGTGTGGTTGGTGATTTCCATGTAGCCCACGCCCATGGGGGTGCCTGGAGGTGTGGGGCGGGTCCAGGGGTCGGCGATGCCAACCGGGCCTTGTTCGCCGCCGTGATCAGCCGCAAAGGTGGTGGGTGCGAGGGCCGCGCAGGCCAGCGCGAAAGCGCAAGCCAGGGAATTCAGTCGTTTCATGTTCAATCACCAAGTGCTTGTTTTTCAGTATTTTCCTGCCGGAATCATCGGCGCAAACACTCTCTCCCTGCAAGCGGCAAATTGTCGCAGAAACGCGGGTGCGGCCTTACCAGTCACGGTTCGAGTCTCCCTGGCGCAGCAGCCAGTAGGTAATACCCAGCGCCAGGGTGGTGGCGGCAATGCCCAGCAGATACATGGGGGTAAGAGTTTCAAAGTCCAGTACGATCACCTTCCGGGCAATGGCCATCAGGGCGGTAGCCACTACCAACTGAACCGGGAATACGTTGGTGCCCAGATACAAGCGGATGTTGATGAAAATCTCCACCGCAATCAGCACTGCCATAAAGGCGCCGAAGGTGAAGAAAATGTCGCTGATATCCAGTAGCAAAAACGGCGGCGTCACCAGCCGGTCGTAGATGATGTAAATAACATCACCCACGCCCCAAAGAATCACCGCCACCATCAAAACCGCCAGTACGCGGATGGCAAAGCGGATAATACGATGCAGGCCCCGGAAGAACGGGTCCGGGAAATCAACCGGCAATTCCTGATGGAGTTCATGCCGCTTCTCATGCTCCGGAACTGCGACGTCTTCTTTCTCGTTACCAGAACCCGCCATAAGGCCATCTCCATCCGGGCCTGAATTCATCTGGGTGTGATCAGGCCTTTTTAACAAACTCCGACTTCAACTTCATAGCACCGACACCATCAATCTTGCAATCAATATCGTGATCGCCGTCCACCAGGCGAATGCTCTTCACCTTGGTACCCACCTTCACCACCAGGCTGGACCCCTTCACTTTCAGATCCTTGATCACGGTTACCGCATCACCATCCTGAAGCTCATTGCCATTGGCATCACGAACAACCGGGCCGGCCTCGGCTTCCGCCTGTTCCGCTTCGGTCCATTCATGGCCACATTCCGGGCACACGAGCTGAACGCCGTCTTCGTAAGCAAACTCGGAATTACACTGCGGGCAAGGAGGTAATTGGGACATTATCATTTCCTGGTAATTGAATGAGAACTGAATTATACCATTATCGATTCCAGTGGTGGCGGATGCCAGCCAGCGGTGAGAGACAGCCGCGGCAGGCATCGGCTAGAATCCGCGACCAGAATCCTGTTTAGAAGGAAAATCAAATGCCTATCTGGGTCGACGCCGACGCCTGCCCCGTGCCAATCAAAGAAATCCTCTGCCGCGCAGCCACCCGCTGGCAGGTTGAGACCACCTTTATTGCCAACCATGCCATCAACCTGCCGCCGAGCCCTTACATCAGCCGCCGCCAGGTGCCCCAGGGCTTCGACGTAGCCGACAACGACATTATGGAACAGATGACCAAAGGCGACCTGGTGATCACCCAGGACATTCCCCTGGCCGCCGAAGCCATCGAAAAAGGCGCCGATGTGTTCAACCCCAGAGGCCAGGCCTTCACCAAAGAAAACATCCGCCAGCGCCTGGCGATGCGAAACTTTATGGAGGAGATGCGTAATGCCGGTCAGGTTACCGGTGGTCCGGCGCCCTTCAGCCAGACAGACCGCAAGGAATTTGCCGACAAGCTGGACCGCTGGCTACAGCGCAACGCCCGCGACTGATAATGATTCTGTTTTAAAATCGCTTTGAATCCGCTACCCTTCCCGCCTTTGAACAGCCAAGCCCCCGCGAGAAGGAAGCGAAGATGTCCTCACACAGCCACCACACCAGCAGTTTTGCTGCCCTTGGCCGTCTGCTGCGCTACGCCCGGGGCTACCGCCGCCGGATTATTGCGGCAACCACCTGCTCAATTATCAACAAACTGTTCGACATAGCCCCCGAGATCCTGATCGGTGTCGCTATTGACGTGGTGGTCAACCAGGAACAGAGCTTTGTCGCCAGCCTGGGCTTCGAAACCGCCCGGGAACAGATCACCATTCTGGCCGTGCTGACGTTCTTCATCTGGGCCGGCGAATCCCTCTTTGAATACCTGTTCCAGGTGCTCTGGCGCAATCTGGCGCAGCGGCTACAGTCCGATTTGCGTCAGGATGCCTACGAACACGCCCAACGCCTGGACATGAGCTTTTTCGAGGCCCGCAGCTCCGGCCAACTGGTCGCCACCATGAACGACGACGTTAACCAGCTGGAACGCTTCCTGGACGGCGGCGCCAACGCCATGATCCAGGTCGGCGTAACCGTGGTCGCCGTCGGCGCGGTATTCTTCGTGCTGTCGCCACTGATTGCCTTGCTGGCCTTTACCCCCATTCCGCTGATTATCTGGGGCGCGTTCTACTTCCAGCGCAAAGCCGGGCCACTGTATGCGGATGTTCGGGAGAAGGTCGGTGACCTTTCCAGCCGCCTAGCCAACAACCTCGGCGGCATTGCCACCATCAAGAGCTTCACCGCCGAACAGCGCGAAGCCGAACGGCTCAAGGTCAGCAGTGAGGCCTACGTGGAAGCCAACCGGAAAGCGATTCGCATCAGCTCCGCGTTTATTCCGGTGATCCGCATGGCCATTCTGGCCGGCTTCCTGGCCACCTTCACCGTGGGCGGCATGATGGCCCTGAACGGCGATCTGAACGTTGGCGCCTACGGGGTTCTGGTATTTCTCACCCAGCGGTTGCTGTGGCCACTGACCGGTCTGGCGGAAGTCATCGACCTGTTCGAACGCGCCATGGCCAGCACCCGGCGCATTCTGGATCTGCTGGCCGAGCCGGTGAACGTGCACGATCAGGCCGGAACGTCCCTGGCCCAGCCGGTGCGCGGCGAGGTCAGTTTCAGCAACATCGAATTCCGCTACGGCAGCAGTGGCGCGGGGGTGCATGGCATCAGCCTGGATGTGCCGGCCGGCCACACCCTGGCGCTGGTGGGCGCCACCGGCTCGGGCAAGTCGACCCTGGTCAAGCTGTTGCTGCGTTTCTATGACCCTGCCCGGGGCGAGATCCGTGTTGACGGTCAGCCCATCCGGGAAGTCAGCCTGAAATCGCTCAGGAACGCCATCGGCCTGGTCAGCCAGGATGTGTACCTGTTCGAAGGCAGCATTCGCGACAACCTGGCCTACGGCAAGCCGGACGCCAGCGATGAAGAAATCATGGAAGCGGCCAGAACCGCCGAAGCCTGGTCGTTTATTGAAGCCCTGCCAGAAGGCCTGGACACCCAGGTTGGTGAGCGCGGTGTGCGCTTGTCTGGCGGCCAGCGCCAGCGCCTTTCTCTCGCCCGTGCCCTGCTGAAAGACCCGCCCATCCTGGTACTGGACGAAGCCACCAGCGCCGTGGATAACGAAACCGAAGCGGCAATCCAGCGCTCTTTGGCACGCATCGGTCATAACCGTACGGTCATCATGATTGCCCACCGGCTGTCCACGATTGTTGATGCCGACAGCATTGCGGTAATCGAGAACGGCCAGGTTGTGGAACAGGGCAACCACGAGGATCTGTTGCTCAAAAATGGCGCCTACAAGGCGCAATGGCGTGTGCAAACCGGGCAAACCCAATAATCTGCACGAATTACAATCATTGATAGTAATTCGTATTTAGATTATTCTGCCGACCTCAGTCAGAGGGGGTCTGCATGCCTGCATTTTTCGAAGTTGATCAACTGGCGGTGCGCATTGGCGACACCGCCATTCTGCACAACATAGCGCTGGATTTTCAGGAAGGTCAGGTGACGGCACTCCTGGGCCACAATGGCTCGGGTAAATCCACACTTCTGAAAATTCTGGCGCGGCAGATTTCCCCGACCCACGGCGACATCCGGCTGCAGGCCAAACCTCTGCGTAACACCGGCGCCAGGGCCTTTGCCCAGGTCGTCGGATACCTTCCCCAACATCCTCCGGCCACCGACGGTCTGACCGTTCGCGAACTGATTGCGCTGGGGCGCTATCCCTGGCGCGGCCCGCTGGGACGATATACCGACGAAGATGAACGCCTGATCGACCAGGCCATTGCCGACACCGATCTGCACCGCTTCCAGCATCGCCCGGTAGACACGCTTTCCGGTGGTGAACGCCAGCGTGCCTGGATTGCCATGCTGCTGGCCCAGCAAACCCAGTGTCTGTTGCTGGACGAACCCATCTCTGCACTGGATGTAAAACACCAGGTGGAAACCCTGCGTCTGGTGCACCGGCTCGCCGAGGAACGCGAACTGACTGTCATTGTGGTACTGCACGATGTCGACCTGGCCGCCCGGTTCTGTGATCGTCTGGTGGCTCTGAAAGCCGGGCAGCTGGTCGCCGATGGTGCGCCAGCGGAGATTATGGACAGTGGCATTCTGGAATCCATTTACGGCGTTCCCATGGGCGTGATGGAGCGGGCACCCGGGCAGTGGGTGTCTTATGTTCACTGAACGCTCTTTGTTCAGCCGGTTGGCGATCCTGTGGCTGGCCGCTTTGTTCATCGCCGGCCCGGTCAACGCGGAAACCTGGCAGCATGAAGGGGGCACCCTCACCCTGGACCGCCCGCCGGAACGGATCATTACCCTGAACTGGGCAGCCACCGAAACCCTGCTGTTGCTGGGCATAACGCCTGTTGGCGTGGCCGACCGGGACGGTTACAGCACCTGGGTGCGCGAGCCCGAATTGCCGGAAGGCGTGGCGAACATCGGGACACGGGTTGCGCCCAGCCTGGAAGCCATTGCCGAACTGAAGCCGGATCTGATTGTAACCAGCTCGGAAATGGCCCCGGCGGCGGAGCTGCTTGAACGCATTGCCCCGGTTTACGTGGTCAGTATCTATAAAGAGGGCTCGCAGCCCTTTGATAAGGCCTCGGAAATGCTGCTCACCCTTGGCGACATGACGGGCCGGGAAGACCGGGCCAAAGCCGTTCTGGACGACATCGACAGCACACTTGAAGAACAGCGGGCGCGGCTGGCCGACGCCGGGCTGAACAACCGCTCCGTGGCGCTGGTGAATTTTCTGGATGATCGTCACGTGCGCATCTTCACGCGCAATGGCCTGTATCAGACCGCCCTTAACGCACTGGACCTGACCAACGCCTGGCCCCGGGACGGCAATTACTGGGGATTTTCCATGGTGGGTCTGGATGCCATCGCTTCTTACGAGAACAGCCGTATTGTTGTGTTATCCCCGACCCTGCCCGGATTAGCCGACACCCTGGCCGAAAGCCCGTTCTGGACCTACCTGCCGGCGGTCAAAAACGACGAGGTGTACCAGATTGATCCGGTGTGGTCCTTCGGCGGCGTATTCCCGGTGAAACGGCTGGCCGTGTTGCTTACGGATGCCCTGATTGAAGGAGGCAGTGACAATGTCGACTGATTCCGTGGCGGCCAACAACACCGCTCCCGGCCTGCCGGCCAGACTGCCTGTCGCGGTTATCCTGCTCTGGCTTGCGGCATTGGGTATCAGCGCTTTCCCCATGCTGAGCCAGCTTGGCCTGGCGGATCTGCTCACGTCTTTCTGGGCCTACAATCCGGAGCAATATGCCTCCGTTCTGGCCCATTATAGCTGGGCACCCCGTGTATCGATTGCCATCCTGATTGGCTGTGGCCTTGGTCTGGCCGGCGCGGTCACCCAGCAGATCCTGGGCAACCCCCTGGCCTCGCCGACCACCCTGGGGGTCGAGGCCGGCGCTCAGTTTGGTGTCACTGTCGCCACACTGTTCGCCCCGGGCCTGCTGGCGTTCAGCCCTGATCTTGCCGCCACCGGTGGTGGCCTGTTGGCGATCGGTCTGGTTATCGCACTGACCTGGCGCCTCGGCTTTTCACCGGTCACGGTGATCCTGGCGGGCCTGGTGATTACCTTCTTCCTGGGCGCCATGAACATGGCCTTTCTTCTGCTGAAAGGGGAATGGCTGGGCAACCTGTTCATCTGGGGCGCGGGCTCTCTGGTGCAGAACAACTGGGGTCCATTTCTGGATCTTCTGCCCCGGGTGCTGGTTCTTGCCTTGTTGATGGTGGCCCTGATGCGCCCGCTTCAGCTCCTCCAGCTCGGCCAGGCTTCGGCGTCGTCATTGGGCGCCAAGGTCACTCTGGTAA
This sequence comes from Marinobacter sp., assembly GCA_031580735.1. GTDB lineage: Bacteria > Pseudomonadota > Gammaproteobacteria > Pseudomonadales > Oleiphilaceae > Marinobacter. The sequence continues at coordinate 418 of JAVLAV010000058.1, read as the reverse complement.
GGGGTGGAGCGCTGTTTCTGGTGGTGCTGATGAGCTCGATCGTGGTCAGTCGCGTTGGCGTGGTGGCCTTTGTCGGCCTGGCCGCGCCAGTACTGGCCCGGCTGCTTGGTGCCCGCACCCTGGGTAGCCGTTTATTGTGGAGCACCCTTATGGGCGGCGGGTTGCTGCTCCTGGCGGATACCCTGGCACACTGGGCTTCCACCTGGGGTGATGGTTCGCTGGTGCCCACGGGCACCACCACCGCTCTGATCGGTGGCCCTGTCATCCTGCTGGCGCTTCAGAGTTTCAGGAATACCCATCATATGCCCGGGCAGGAATCCAGCCCGGCAGGTTTCCTGCCCAAACGCCTCTCCCCCCTGGTTGTTTCCTGCATCGTCGCTGTATTGCTTTTAGGCACGGTGGTTGTTTCCATGGGCTG
>JAVLAV010000057.1:0-18542 GCA_031580735.1 Marinobacter sp. | reverse complement strand
TGAGTGCTTCAGATCCTGAAGCGGCTTACCTGTGAGCTCAGGCCATCGGCTAACCGGGCGAGTTCTTCGCTGGCACCGGATACCTGTTCGGTGGAAGCGGCGCTCTGCTCCCCCACATCGCGAATGCGGGTGACATTCTGGTTGATGTCTTCCGCCACTGAGGCCTGTTCCTCTGCTGCGGTGGCAATCTGGCTGTTGTACTGTCGAATTTCTTCTACTGCCTCTGCCATTTCCCGGATAGTGCCACCGGCGCTTTCCGCCCGCTCCAGGGTCTGCTCGGCCAGCTTGGTGCCGCCTTCCATGGTGGAGACAGAGCTTTCGGCGCTGGTGACCAGGTTGGTGATCAGGGTTTCGATTTCCGAAGCGGAACTCTGGGTACGCTGTGCCAGTGACCGCACCTCGTCAGCCACCACCGCAAAGCCCCGGCCCTGTTCGCCGGCGCGCGCGGCTTCGATGGCCGCGTTCAGTGCCAGCAGATTGGTTTGCTCAGCCACGGATTTAATAACATCCAGCACGGTGGCAATGTTCTGGGTATCACTTTGCAGGCCCCGGAGTTGGGTCATCACGTTGCTGATCTCAGTGTTGAGATCGGTTACGAAACTCAGGGTTTCGTTCACGGCCGCCTCGCCATCACCGGATTTCTGGCTGGCATTTTGCGCCGCATTGAAGGCCGACTCCGCACTCTTGGCCACTTCATTCACCGTAGCCACCATTTCATTCATGGCGGTGGCGACCTGATCGGTCTGGTCCTGCTGATCACTTACGCCCTGGCGGGTTTCTTTGGTGACTGCAGACAGCTCTTCTGAGGACGATGCGATACTGGATGAGCCAGTGTCGATTTCTTTGATCAGATCCCTGAGATTGGTCACCATGGTGCTGAACGCGGCCAACAGGTTGCCGAATTCGTCACCGCGGTTGCTGTCGATATTTACTGTCAGGTCGCCGGAGGCAACCCGGTTGGCCACATCCACGGTCTGTTTGATAGGACCGGTGATCGGAAAGTGAAAAGGTTTGCTATTGCAATGAATTCTACGTGAAAAATAATTGTGGAAGCGGTGAGCTCTTCAGACTTTCCCGCCCAGCAGGATGCGCACAGCTGTGCAGGCGTCTTCCAGTTCGTCTTCCCGGGGCTCACGGCCACCGATGATGTCGCTGTAAAGGCATGATTCGGCAATTCTGACCATGAAGTAGGACAGGCTCTGGATGTTCATGGGCGGGCTGAGGTGGCCGGCGCGCACTTCGTCTTTGAGTAAGCGGGTGTTCACTTCCACGGTACGGGCGTGCAGCGTGGAATGGGAGGATGTGAGCATTTTCAGGGCGTATTCCGGATCCTGATGCAGGAAGGTGCGCAGTGGTTTGAAATGCAGTGCGGAGAGGTTGATGTGGCGATAAACGCCCACGATGTAGTCGATGCCATGACCGGGGGTGGTGGCGCGGGCTTCTTTGTACAGGGGTTCGTAAAGTGACCAGAGGATTTCGGCGATAAGGAGATCGCGGTTGCCTACCCAGCGAAACAGGGTGGCACGGCCGATATGGAGGTCATCAGCAAGTGCGGCAAGGCTGATTTTTTCGCCTCTGAGCCACATTTTGCGGGCGCGGCGGAAGGCGTCCAGGGGTGTTGCTTTGGTGTGTTGTGCGGGCACTGCCACCTCTGTGTTGAATTTGGGTACATTCTAGCGGCTGGGGGCTGTTCCGGCTACGTTTGTAGCCTTTTGGGTTTTGAGTGTGTGGCGGTGGGACTGGCTTTCCAAAAACCGCTACAAGCTCATCCATGAGCGCTTATCTCGGGCCGTCCCTGGCCCTCGAAAATTTTGGAAAGCCAGTCCCACCACCACAGCTGAACCACGGTGGAATCGCCGTTTGTTTTCGTATTCCTACTGGATCATACCCACAGGTCCCCCACCGGAGTTTCCGGGCTGAAGTGGTGCACTATCTGAGCCTGCAGGAGTTCCGCCGTGGCGATGGCGTCTATTAGGGCATTGTGGCCGGCGTAGTGGGGTAAACCGTAGCGCAGGCGGCTGTCGGCCAGGCGGATGGAAACAGGGCGCTTACCCAGCAGGCGTTGCCAGCGGTTGGGGTTTCGGTCCGGGTGCAGGTAGGCCTCTATGGCCATGGTGTCGAGCACCGGGAAGCGCAGACTTTCTTTCAGGCGCCACTGCAGGGCCACATTCAGGAACGGGCGCTCTATGTTCCGGTAGTGCACCACGGGGATGCGGCCATTAAGGTGCTCGAACAGAGTGTCGAGTACCTCCTCCAGATCCGGCGCCTTGTCGATGTCGGTATGGGTGATGCCGTGAATGGTAATGGAACTCTGGTGCAAGGGTAGTTGCGGACGAACAACTTGATGCCAGGCTTTGCCGAGCTGGATGCCGTCCAGCGTGAACGGCACCAGGCCAATGCTGACAATTGAATGCTGGTCAGCTTCCAGGCCGGTGGTTTCGAAGTCCAGGGCCACCAGAGGAACATCCCGGATGGGCGTGTCCGGTGGCGGGCAGCCGGCCTCATAGAAACCGCGAATTCTGGGGTCGCGGGATTGTCCGGCGAGCTGGCGGTAGTTTTCCGGCCAGTTTTTTTTGCTGCTTTCAGTGCGGCTATCAGACATTCCGACCCATCCCGGCGTTATAACGGAATCTGAGGAACTTCTGCGCGTTGCTGACCACCTGGAAGGCGTCTTTCAGGTGGCTGCGCTCGAAAGGCGAAAGGTCTTCCGGGCGCACATTGTTGTCCGGTTCGCGACCGTCCTCAATGGCCAGGGCCTGATGCCGGATGCGGACGATGGAAATGAACTCCAGAGCATCGCGCAGGTTATAGGCGTCGTCTTCCATCAATAATTTGGTGTTCGCGATGTCGCGCAGGCGCTCGAAGGAATTCTGGGACCGGCTGCCGCAAGCCAGGGCGTGTACCCGGATCAGGTCTGACAAGGGAGCGGTGCCCCGGCGCTTGAGATTGAACGTTTTCTGGTGCTTGCCGTCTTCTTCCAGTACGAAGGTGCGGAAGAAGCCCAGTGGCGGTGTCCGGTTCAGGGCGTTTCTGGCCAGCAGAGTGAGAAAGCGCTGGCTGTTGGCCGCTTTTTCGGCAACCAGCGTTTTCAGTTGTTCAGCAAAGCTGTTTTCGCCGTGGATGCCATCCAGATCGAAGAAGATGTTGCTATTAAGTAGCGTTTCGCCGTTCGGGCTGTCTATCCAGTGGGTGAAGTATTGTTTCCAGATTTTTAAGGGCTGGCGCCATTTCGGGTTGGTGGCCATGATGTCGCCGGTGCAGTAGGTGTAACCACATTCTGCCAGGCCGTCGGAGACGAATTTGGCTAGGGCCAGGAAGTATTCGTCGTGTTCTTCGGGGATAAAGCTGTCGTCCAGGATCATGGCATTATCCTGGTCCGTGACGACCAGTTGCTCGTCACGGGCCATGGAGCCGAGGGCCATGAAGCAATAGGGCACGGGCGGCGGGCCGAGTTTTTCTTCGCCAAGCTCGAGCAGGCGCTGGCTGAAGCTGCGGCCAATTCCGGCCATGGCACTGCCGATCATGTGGGAATTGGCGTCTTCGTTAACCATGCGCAAAAAGCTGTCGCGGATATCCAGGCTGAGCTTCTTCAGACTTTTTACATCCTGTTGATGGTAAATATTGCTGACCAGGTACAGGCTGCTCTGGCTTTCGTATTTGACGATATCGGCCAGCGCCACCATGCCGCGGATTTCGTCGCCTTCCATCACAGGCAGGTGGTGCACATTGTTGTGCAGCATGGTGAGCATGGCTTCGAAGATATAGCACCGGGCGCTGACGGTGATCAGCCCTTCGGTCATGATGTCACTGATCGGGGTTTCCGAGGGCAGCGCCGCTGTCACTGCGCGGGTCCTCAGATCCCGATCAGTGATGATGCCTTTCAGGCGATGGTCGTTTTCTTCGTCGATCAATAACAGAGCGGAAACGCCGTTTTCGGTCATGATTCTGGCCGCTTCCTGTAATCGCACCGAAACCGGTGCGCAAATCGGTTGCCGGGAAATCAGGCGGGTGACTTTAGCGCTCATCAGGTCGTTGGATTTTTCCTGACGTGAGACGGCGGAGCGCAGGCGACTGTGGTCATCCACCTCGACAAATTCAGCAAAGTTTTCGTGATTTTCCCAAAGATAATGAAAGACTTCGGCTGGAATTTTGTAAATCAGCGAATCTTCCAGTGCTTTGACAGGGAAGCGCACTTTTTGATTACGCAGTAAGCCGAACTGGCCAAAAATCTCCCCCTCACCCCGGCGGTTGTATAGCTCACCGGAGCGACGGTAAACCTCCACAGCCCCACTACGGAGATAATACAGCGCGTCAATGTGTTGAGAGGCTTCCAGTATTTGCGTGCCGGCGCGAAAATACACCACCTCAATACTGGAGACGATGCGTTCCAGCGACTCTTCGGGCATTTCGTCAAAAGGTGCGTGCTGAGCAATGTGGTTGCGGATATCGAGCAATTCTGCCTGCATGGGCTCTCCGTATTGGTCGCCGGCTTTGTTTTGTTGGGCAAACTATAGCAGCTGTCGGTTTTGATGGTGTACCTTTCCCGGCAGGCAACGTTGGAGAGCATTGATGGGGAACAAGTTACTGGTAACCGGCGGTATTCGCTCCGGCAAGACCGGGTTGGCTGAACAGCGGGCCATACAGGCAGGTTCGGCTGTATTTTATGTGGCCACCGCGACTGCCGGCGATGATGAAATGGCCCTGCGTATTGAGCGGCACCAGCAACAACGGCCAGATGACTGGGGGCTGATTGAGGAGCCGTTACGCCTGGGCGAGGTGCTGGCGGATTTCCGGAAACAACCCTGCAAACCGCCGTTGCTGCTGATTGACTGTATGAGCCTGTGGCTGAGCAATCTACTGTTCGCCGGCGGTGAAATGTTCAGCGAGGAGCGCGAGCTGTTTTTACGTGAGGTCGAGGCTTATCCGGGGGCGCTGATTATTGTTACCAACGAGGTTGGTCTGGGTACCATTGGTATGGATGCGCTCACACGGAGGTTTGCCGATGAGCTTGGCTGGCTGAACCAGGCGCTGGCCGGGCGTTGCGACGAGGTGGTGATGTCGGTGGCCGGGTTACCGTTGACGCTCAAGGCGTCAGGCTGATCAGGCTGCGGAATACGCCGAAATCGGACTGATCTATCCGGATCTGACTGCGGCAGGCGTAGGGCACGGCAAAGCCGGTGAACGATTTTTCCAGCGGAATGCCCAGAATATCGGCCAGCACCATGCGGATGACACCGCCGTGGCAAACCACCAGAATTTTCTGGCCAGCCAGCTTTTGTTGCCAGTGACAGAAGCTTCGGGTTACCCGCTCATGGAAATCCTGGATGGCTTCACCACCGGGAGGAGGGTTGTTGACTGAATCCTGCCAGAAACGATTGAGCTGCTCACCATAACGCTGTTGAACCTGCCCGGCGGTGAGGCCTTCCCACTCCCCGAAACCGATTTCACGCAGATCTTCTTCGATGTGCAGGGGGATCTGGCGTTGTTCTGCCAGTGTTTCTGCAAAGTGAAGGCAACGGGTCATGGGCGAGCTGACAATGACATCCCAATGATCATCGGGTGTGATGGCGGCCTGCATTTGCTGCCAGCCTTTTGCGCTTAACGGGTCATCCTGAGAGCCCCGGAACATGGGCCCACCTTCAGGTTCGCCATGGCGAATAAGATCAACAAGCGTGGTGGTCATGGTGTTCAGGCTCCGGATTTGTCACTGACGCCGGCATCGGCGAAGGTTGCCATGTGATTATGCAGGGCACAGGCAGAGCGCAGAAGCGGCACTGCGATGGCCGCGCCGCTGCCCTCGCCCAGGCGCATGCTCAGATACAGTAATGGCTTGGCCTTTAGCGCATTCAGTACGGATCGGTGACCGGGCTCTGCCGACTCGTGCGAAAATAACAGCCAGTCACGAACACCTGGCTGCTGGCGGACCGCCACCAGGGCCGCGACAGAGACAATAAAGCCATCCACCAGTACCGGGATTTGACGGGCAGCGCAGCCCAGAATGGCGCCGGTGAGTGCCGCGATTTCGAAACCGCCAAGGGAGGCCAGTACCGCCAGCGGGTCGGTCTTGTCGCCATGCCGCTGCAGCGCCTTTTGGACGACTTCGGCTTTGTGGGAAATACCCTCGGCGTCCAGACCGGTCCCCGGCCCGACCAGGTTCTGAGGTTGCTCGCCCAGCAAGGCACAGGCCAGAGCCGCTGCGCTGGTGGTGTTGCCAATGCCCATGTCGCCACCAATGAATAGCTGGGCGTGGTTTTCGACCGCCCTCTGGGCCGCCATATCGCCGGCGTTTAATGCGTTTTCCAGTTGTTCCCGGTTCATTGCATCCGTAATGGCGAGATTGGCCGTGGCTGGCGCGATTATATGATCAACAACGCCCGGCAGGGGCGGGACCTCGCCCACCGTGCCGAGATTGACCACTTCCAGCCGCGCGCCCAGCTCCCCGGCCATTACGCTGATGGCGGCGCCACCATTGGCAAAATTGGCGATCATCTGGGTGGTGACTTCCTGCGGGAAAGCTGAAATTCCCTCATCGCACACCCCGTGGTCACCGGCGAACACCGATATATAAATCCTGTCCACCGCAGGCGCATCACTGGCCTGTACGCTGGCCAGACTGATGGCGAGTTGCTCCAGCCGCCCCAACGAACCCGGTGGTTTGGTCAGCACTGCCTGCCGGCCCCGGGCCCGTTCAGCGGATGAATGACAAGGCTCGGGTGGCGGCTGTGTCCAGCTTGTGGGCAGGGGCATGACGATGTTCCAGTTGGTCGGGAAAGTCGAAGATGGTCCATCGGTGTGGAGACGGTGTCAAGTTGGCGGGCGTCTCGGGTAGACTTGCCGCAATCATTTCAGGGAGTGGTAATTTGGAAACCTTGGTTGTGCCAGTGATCGTCTGCGTCGCTGCCGTCATACTGGATGGTTTGCTTGGTGAGCCGCGTAAGTGGCACCCGCTGGTTGGTTTCGGCCGGATGGTGGTCGGTATTGAACGCCGGTTGAACCGTTATCCTGACCGCCCCGCGCGGGCCATGGCTTCTGGCCTTCTGGGTGTTGCCATTCTTTGTGCGCCATTTGCTTTGCTGGCCTTTTCCGCTGAAGTCTGGCTTGACGGTTGGCCGTTGGTGGTGGCGCAGGCGGTGGTGCTGTCGATGGCCTTGTCGTTACGCGGCCTGGCGGAGCATGGTCGGGCGGTTTCCGGGCCTCTGGCCGATGGTGAGTTGGACGCCGCCCGGGAGCAGGTGGCGCGTATTGTCAGCCGTGATGCTGCGGCCCTGGACAGCTCCGGCGTGGCGGCGGCCGCTTCCGAGTCTATGCTGGAGAATGGCGCCGATGCGGTTTTTGCCAGCCTTTTCTGGTTTCTGGTGGCCGGGCTGCCGGGGGTGGTGTTGCACCGGTTGGTCAACACGCTGGACGCCATGTGGGGTTATCGCAGTGCCCGTTACCTGTATTTCGGCCGCTTTGCCGCGCGGCTGGATGACGTTCTGAACTGGATTCCCGCACGGCTGACAGCCCTGACCTACGCACTTCTGGGCAATACCCGGCTGGCATTGCGCTGCTGGCATCGACAGGCGCCCACCTGGGACAGCCCGAATGCGGGCCCGGTAATGGCGGCGGGAGCCGGGTCGCTGGCGGTCACCCTGGGTGGTCCGGCGCCCTATGCCTCCGGCATCAAACACCGGCCAACCCTGGGAAGTGGCCCCGCGCCCGGTGCGGACACCATAGACGCGTCCATCCGGCTGGTGCAGCGGGGTGTTGTGCTGTGGTTTGCCACGTTGGTGGCGGGCTGGCTGATGATTTGGTTGATTGCTGAAGGGCTACAATGACGAACGAGCTGTACCATTCCGCGCCGGAGCACGGCGGTCGCCTGAACCGGGCAGCCAGGCACTGGGGCATTCCGCAGGATCAGTGGCTGGATCTTTCCACCGGCATCAACCCCGACTCCTGGCCGGTTCCGGATATTCCCGCGCGAATCTGGCAGCGGCTACCGGAAGAAGACGACGACCTTGCGGACGTGATACGTCAGTGGTGCCGGGCGCCGGCAGGAGCCGCCTGCCTGCCGGTCGCGGGTAGCCAGGCCGCGATCCAGACACTACCGCAACTCTGGTCGCCCTGCCGCGTGGGGATTCCGGTGCCCGGTTATCGGGAGCATGGCCACTGGTGGCACAAGGCAGGCCATCAAGTGGTGCCGGTAGCACTGGAAAGTGTGACCCGGAACGATGACTGGCTGGACACGCTTGACGTTCTGATATGGATACACCCCAATAATCCCACCGGTCTGGCTCTGCCGGTCGAACAGTTGCTGCGCTGGCACCGGCGCCTGCAGGCACGGGGCGGCACCCTGGTACTGGATGAGGCGTTTGTTACCCCCGCCGGAGGTCTGAGTCTTGCCCCTTATACCGGTATGCCCGGCCTGATTGTGCTGCGGTCGCTGGGCAAATTTTTCGGCCTGGCGGGCATCCGGGCCGGAGCGGTAATCAGCGATGATCCGGTGATTGCGGCGCTGGAGAGAAGGCTTGGCCCCTGGGCCATGAGTGGGCCGGCGCGATACGTGATGCAACGGGCTCTTGAAGATGAGCCCTGGCAGCAACGGATGACGGTTGTTTTGAATCAGGCCAGTGACAGGCTACACCGGCTTCTGGCAGAGCATGGCTTTGGCGAGAGTGCCGGCACAAATCTGTTTCGTTATGTGCCCCATGCTTCAGCGGCCAAGGTTCAGGCAACGCTCGCCCGACAGGGAATATGGGTCCGTCGGTTCGATAACCCGCCTGCCCTCCGCTTCGGCTTGCCGGCAGAGGAAGCCGACTGGCAGCGACTCGCAGCGGCTCTTGGTAATTGTCATTGACCAGACATTAACCGATTGTTAGCCTTTGCACGCGTTTTCAGGTGCCCCCGAGCAGAGCTGCCGGGGGTGAAACGGGAAACTGGTGCGCTCAGAGGCCTCCTTTGAGCAAGTCCAGCGCTGCCCCCGCAACGGTAATTGAGTAAACCGCCATCGAACGCGCCACTGTGTTTCTGACACGGGAAGGCGATGGCCAGGGATGCCGCCAGGCACCCGCTCATAAGCCCGGAGACCGGCCTGTTAACACACCAAATGCTGCGGAGGGCGGCGACGGTGGGTGAAGGCCTGTGTGAAAACGGCGTAAGCATTCCTTTCTTCATCCCTCCGGTATTCTCTCCTCTGCGGCTCGAACGTTAACTGTCGTGCGGGTGCAGCACGACTTGATGGTGAGAATGTGTCATGAGAATTTTCAGGGCTACTCCGGCCTTTTTGTGTTCCACTCTGTCTTTAAGCCTCCTGCCGCTTGGTGCAGCCACTGCTCAGACCTCCGGGCAGGCTTCGAAGGAAGCGTCTGAACTTGACCCTATCGTAGTGACCGCCACTCTTGGCCCGCGCACCGTGGGTGAAAGCCTGTCGTCGGTGACGGTAATTGATGAGGAAGAGATCCGCGAAAAGGCGCCGAATGCGTTTCAGGATCTGCTTCAGGGGCAGCCTGGGATTCAGGTGAAAACCAATGGCTCCTTTGGCAAGGCAACCAGCGTTTACACCCGTGGTACCAGTGGCGACTCGACCCTGTTTCTGGTGGATGGGGTGCCTTTGCGTTCGGCAACATCCGGCGGGGCTTCCTGGCAGTATTTTCCCCCCGAGCTGGTTGAACGGGTGGAAATTGTCCGTGGGCCCAAGAGCTCGCTTTACGGTGCGGACGCATTAGGTGGTGTGATCCAGGCGTTCACGCTGGACCCGAAAACCCAGACCGGCTGGATTGAAACCGGCGCGGGCAACTTTGACACCCAGAAAACCGCAGCCGGCGTGGGCGGCGTGTTCGGGGATACCCGCGTCAGCCTCAGTGGTGTGCACCGGGAAACCGACGGCACCGCAGTCGTCACCGATGGCGAGGATAAGGGGTTTCGTAATACCGCCGGCGTGGGTCGTGTGGCGCACGAATTTGATAATGGTGGGGAAGTCAGCGTAATGATGTTCCAGAGTGACGGGAACACAGAATACGCCGGCGGTGAAATGGATTTTAAGCTCCGCACCCTGGGCTTTAACCTGGAGGCGCCCATTAGTGACTACTGGAGCCAGTCGATCCGGTTTTCGGAATCCCGGGATGAACTCAATGATATGGGCTCCGTTTTCGATACCCGAACCCGGACCGCAAACTGGACCAACACCCTGACTTTGGATGTTCATGAGTTGGCGGTGGGTGCTGAGCTTTCCAGCGATGAAGTGACCAGCACGAAGAACTACGATGAAACCAGCCGAACCAATGCCGCAGCCTTCAGCCAGCTCCGACTGAACTTCGGCCCCACCGATGTCCAGCTGAGCCTTCGTGGTGACGACAACGAGGCCTATGGCACCAACACCACCGGGGGTGTCGCTCTTGGCTATGCCTTTGATCGTTCCCACCGCGCCCGCGTGAGCTACGGGACGGCCTTCCGTGCACCGACGTTTAATGACCTTTACTGGCCCGGTTCCGGGAACCCGGCTCTGGAACCAGAGGAATCCGAAACAGCGGAAATCGGGTTCAGCGGCCATTACCCGGCCTGGTACTGGGATGTGGCCCTGTTCCAGCTGGACGTGGAGAATCTGATCGCCTGGCAGCCAAACGCCAGTGGTAGCTGGCAGCCGATGAACGTTGACGAAGCACGAATCCGTGGTGCGGAACTCAGCAGCGGTATCGAAAAAGACGGCTGGCGCGGCGAGCTGGCCATTACCTTGCTGGACCCGGAAGACCGCGGCACCGACAACGATCTGACCCATCGCAGCACCCAAACCGCGCGGCTGGATCTGAGCAAGCAACTGGGCAGCTGGAACCTGGGTGGTACGGTTGTAGCAGCAAACCACCGTTATGACGATGCCGACAATGACGATCGCCTGCCAGGCTACGGCACCCTGAACTTGCGAGCTGGATGGGCCTTTGCACCGGGCTGGTCTGGCAAGCTGTCTGTCGAAAATGTCTTCGACAAGGAACGTAAGATGTCGGAGCGTTCCGCCTTCTCTGGTGGGGGCTATTACATCACCGCCGGCCGCACCGCCATGCTGACGGTTCGTTACGACTTCCGTTAAGCGCCAACTCGCGGTGAGGGCACTGGTATGAGCTGTCTCGGTCAAATCATCCATCGCAGGTGGCTCAGTGCCCTGGCGTTTTGCTTATACGTCTTGGTGTTGCCCGCGGCGTTCGGGGCCACGGTGGTCGGTGTGGTCTCCGAGCGCTCGGCCGCGGAAATGGCAGCGGGGGCCGAGCGTTTTCTCGCTGCCCATCCGGACCACAAGGTGGTTCTGCGCACCCCGGAACAGATTGCACGTCTGGACAGCAAAGCCCTGCAAAGTCTGATTCACCAGGCGGATGCCCTGCTGCTGGCGGCGGTGTTTGGCGATCAGGTGGGCCGGCTGGAGCGGGTGATTCGGGCGCAGTTGGCAGACCGGGACTTTCCCCTGCTTGCCATCAATAGCGACAGAGCCCTGACACGTCTGTCCCGGCTGGATGACCGGATGGTTCTGGAAGGTCTGGATGACACCACCCTGAATGACCTGATGAAGGCGCCGGAGCCGGGCGCGGATGTAAAGGCCCACCGGGCAGGATTGCGCGAGCAGTTTCCCCGGCAGGTGCCCTGGCTGGAAGGCCGTGGGCTTTATCAGGGGCGTACGCCGGAGCATCTGGATGCCCTGCTTCGATGGATGCTGGTGCAGGTGGGGCATGACCTGTCGGTGCCGGATCTGCCGCCCCGGGCGCTGATTCGTTACTACCGCAATGGCGAGGCGATGGAGCAGCCGGCAAATCTGAATTTGCAGCCCGGACCGGTGGTTACCCTGCTGGATCTGGACAGCGGCGACCGCCCGGGTGACCGGGCGCTACTGGATGCGACCTGCGGTGCCCTGGAAGACCGGGGGATCCAGTGCGTTGCCATTCTCTCGCGCTGGGGTGGTGCCAGCCTGGAGGCGGTACGTACCCTGGATAGCGCTGTTGGACCGGCCACACTGTCCGGCATTGTCAGCCTGCAGGATTTCACCATTGGTGGTGGTGAAGGCCGCCGCCAGGTAACGGAAGAACTGACGCGGCTGGATGTGCCCGTAATCAAGGGCCTTCGCCTGGCCTCCCGAACCGCCAACCAGTGGCAATTGTCCATAGACGGAATTCCCTCAGACAAAGTGCACTACAAGCTGGCGATGCCGGAACTTCAGGGTGTCAGCCAGCCCATGGTGCTGGCCACGGCCGAACCGGAAGTGATTGATGAACACACCGGTGTCGCGCTGACCCTGACCCAACCGGTGCCAGATCGGGTGGAAGCGGTGGCTGACCGGCTGAAACGCTGGCAGGCCCTGCAGAGCAAACCCAACGCGGATAAACGCGTGGCCATTATTTACTACAATCACCCCCCGGGCCGCCAGAACATCGGCGCCGACAATCTGGATGTACCCGCCTCTCTTTATGAGATGCTTACCTGGCTGAAAGCCCAAGGCTACGACACCGGCCCTCTGCCGGACAGCCCGGAGGCGCTCACGGACCTGCTTCAGCAACGTGGTGTAAGCCTGCCGGATGATCCCCGCGCCCTGCGAGAGATGGCTGGCGACGTTGCTTCCATGGATAGCGACACCTACCGGCGCTATCTGAAAACCCTGCCAACGGTGGTTCAGCAGGAAATGGCCCATGGCCCTCTGGGCTATCTGCACGAGCGGCTGGATCAGGCCCACGGCATGGGCGAAAAAGACCTGGCGACCGGGCTGCTGAACCGAGGGATTCGCGACCTGCGACATCTGATCGAGCACATCCAGCATCCCGATCGCAAGAAAGCCCTGACCCGACTCGATGAATACGAGGCGCTCTGGCAGCGTCGACTGAACGAGGGCGGTCACCAGCGGGAACTGAAAGCTGGCCGGGATGCTTTGCTCAGCACCGGTATTCCCGGCCTTCAGGGATGGGGCGAGGCGCCGGGGCAGTCAATGGTGGTGAACGATCGGCTGATCTTCCCCGGCCTGCGGTTTCGGTAACATCTATATCGGCCCGCAACCACCCCGGGGCTGGGAGGTGGATGAGGAACTGCTGCATGCCAATATGACCTTCCCACCGACGCATCAATACGTGGGCTTTTACCACTGGCTGCGGGATCATTATCAGGCTGATGCCCTGGTGTACCTGGGCCGCCACTCTACCCGGGAGTTCCTGCCCCGCCGCCGGGCCGGGCTGACAGGAGATGATTATCCGGATCTGCTGGGTGGCGACCTGCCACTGATTTATCCCTACATTGTCGACGGCGTGGGCGAGGGCATCCAGGCCAAGCGCCGGGCCCTGGGAGTGATGATCAGCCATCTGACTCCGCCGTTGGCGGCGACTGAACTGTACGATGAGCTTCTGGAACTGCGGCAACTGGTGGAAACCTGGGAGTCCGCCAATGAGCCCGACAGCCCCACCCGGGAACGGGCTCTGGTCATGCTGCGGGAAAAAATCCAGGAGCTGGACATCAGCGAGGATCTGGAACGGGAGATTGCCGGCGAGATGGGGCTGTCTGTGGACGAGGTGTCCGTGGATGAGCTGTCACCGGATCTGCTGGTCCACGAAGCCGGCCACTATGTGACCGATATGCAGGAACACTTCATGCCCCTGGGCCTGCATGTGTTTGGCCGCGACTGGAGCAAGGAAATGGTGGATACCATGCTGAGCTCCATGGCCGGCGAGGCGGAAACTCCGGAAGCCACATGGCGTCAGAATCTCGAAATCTCCCCGGCCTCGGAACGCCAGAGCTTTCTGGCTGCGCTGGAGGGTCGTTTCGTGCCACCCGGCCAGGGCAACGACCCGCTGCGCACCCCGGCGGTATTGCCCACGGGCCGCAACTTCCACGCCCTGTCCGATGACCTGATCCCGACCCGCGTGGCCTGGTCCCTGGCGACGGAACTGACGGCGGAAGCCATGGCAGACAAGGGCCGGAAGAAAGACGAAAGCGATGCCCTGGTGCTCTGGGCCTCGGACACCGTGCGGGACGAAGGCGTGATGATTGCCTTTGGCATGAAACTGCTGGGGATCCGCCCGGTATGGAACAGCCGGGGCATCGTGAAAGGGCTGGAACGACTGCCTGCGGGCCCGGGCACAGACACCCCGGTGCGACGAAACGTGGTCTTCACCACCTCCGGCCTGTTCCGGGATCTCTATGAGAGCCAACTGGAATGGCTTGACCTCGCCTCCCGCTATGCCCTGGCAGGAGCCGCGAAGACCATTGAGGCGGAATACCCGCAACTGACCGAAGCGCTGGAGCAGGCCTTGTCGGAACTGCCGGAGGCCATGCGCGAACCCGGGAATGAAACCCTGGCAACCAACGAAGTGGCAGCCCGCTGGATTGCGGATACCAGGGTGTTGCTGGCGGCGGGAGCCTCCGCTCAGGATGCGGGTGCCGAGGCCGCCCACCGCGTTTTCGGTACCGCACCGGGCGCCTACGGCGCTGGCGTCAATCGCCTGGCCAGCCGCTCCGGGGCCTGGCAGGATCGTCAACAACTGGGCGACGCCTATCGCCGTCGTATGGGCCATGTATACGGCAAGGGCAGCCAGGGTGAACCGGCGCATCAGGCCTTCGACCGTCAGTTGCAGGCCGTGGGCCAAACCTATCTGGGGCGGGCAAGCCATCTTTATGGCCTGCTGGATAACGACGACGGTTTCGATTTCCAGGGTGGCCTGTCTAATGCCGTGGAGCACCTGCGCGGTGAGCCCCCGCAGAACCAGGTGTTGCAATACGCAGACCCGAAGAACCCGAGGGTCGACTCCCTGCAGCGTGCGCTGCAGGTGGAGCTGCGCGCCCGAAACCTCAACCCGCAATGGCTGGCCCCTCTGATGGAGCATGGTTACGCAGGTGCCCGTACCATGGGCAGCGATTTCCTCGACAACCTCTGGGGCTGGCAGGTGACCAGTCCCCAGGTGTTGCGTTCCAGTATGTGGGACGAGATCAACGACGTGTATTTTCAGGACCGTCATGACCTGGGCCTGGATGACTTCCTGGCTGAGGGGCACAACGTCCACGTTAAAACCCACATGCAGGCCATCGCATTGCTGGCCGCCAAGCGTGGTTATTGGGAGGCTGATGTGTTTACCCGCAAAGCCCTGGCCCGTGACTTCGCCGGCAATATCATCGACCATGGCCTGCCCGGCAGCGGCCATACCCGCCCGGGCCATCCGTTGATGGACTGGGTGGCAGAGCAGCTTGAGCCACAACAGCGAGAGGCCTTCGAATCCGCCCGCAAGGGAGGCTCATCGGCCTACCCGTCGTTGCCCGCTGCCAATGATGACTGTGGACAACTGGATAACCGGAAGGCGTCATGCTGATTTTCCCCGGACATTTTTCTTTCAGACTCCTGACAGCAATCGCTGCTGCACTTGCTTTGTGGCAGGTACCCGCTTCTGCGGGCGAGGTCTGCGCCACCGACGATGCCGGTCAGGAAGTATGCCTTGATCAGCCGGCCAGTCGTATTGCAGCACTCTCCCCCGGGGCCACCGAGTTGGTGTGGGCCGCAGGTGCCGGGGAGAAAGTGGTGGCAGTCGTGTCTTACAGCGACTACCCGGAAGAAGCCAAAGAAGTCACCTCCGTGGGCAGCCATACCCGCATGGACCTGGAACGCCTCGTGGAGCTGAAGCCGGATCTGGTGATCGGCTGGGTGACCGGCAACCCGGCGGAACAGCTCGACGCCATAAAGGATCTTGGCATACCGGTGTTCGCCATTGAGCCCCGTACGTTTGAAGCGGTTTCCACCACGATCGAGCAGCTGGCAACTCTGGCAGGCACCGAGAAAGCTGGCTTCGCCGAGGCCGAACGTTTCCGGCAGGGCATTGCCGGACTGGCAAGTGAGTATCAGGGCGCAGAGCCTGTACCCGTGTTCTATCAGGTCTGGGACGAACCGCTGATGACGGTGAACGACGAGCACCTTATTGGTAAGGTGATCACCCTGTGCGGCGGGGTGAATGTTTTTGGTGATCTGGAACGCCTGGTACCAAGGATCAGCGCTGAGGCAGTCATCGGCGCCAACCCCGAAGCCATCGTGGCCGGTGGCATGGGCGAGGAAAACCGCCACTGGCTGACCCGTTGGAAAGCGTTTCCCGGCATTGAAGCCACCCGCAAAGACAATCTGTATTTCATTCCGCCCTCCCTGGTGCAGCGTCCGACGCCCCGCATGCTGGAGGGTTCAACACTGTTCTGTGAGAAGCTGGACGATGCCCGTGCCAAACGCTGACAGGAGCCAGTGCCCGTGAGCCGGCCTTTGCTGAAACCGTTGCTGGTACTGGCTTTCGTGAGCCTTGCCTCGGTGGTGTTGTCCGTGGGCACCGGCAGTGTCAGTGTCACGCCGGGGCAGGTTCTGGCTGTGATTCTTGGCGAGGGCAGCAACCTGCAACAGACCCTGGTGTTGGAACTGCGCCTGCCGCGCACTCTCTCCGCATTTGCCACGGGTGGCTTGCTCGCGGTGGCCGGCGCGCTGATGCAGGTATTATTGCGAAACCCGCTGGCGGATCCCTACGTGCTGGGTCTTTCAGGCGGTGCTGCTGTGGGCGCATTACTTGCCATGCTGGCAGGGCTGGGCGGTTTTCTGGTTTCGGGGTCGGCCTTTGCCGGTGCCCTGCTCTCAACCCTGATGGTGTTTGGCCTGGCCCATGGTACCGGTAGCTGGACACCATCGCGGTTGTTGCTGACCGGTGTGGTCGTAGCCGCCGGCTGGGGCGCGGTGATCACCCTGATGCTGGCCATCAGCCCGACCCAGCGCCTGCCCGGCATGCTCTACTGGTTAATGGGAGACGTCTCCTATGCCCGCACGCCCTGGCCCGGCCTGCTGTTCCTGCTGGCGGTGTGCCTGCTGATTGTGCCCTTGGGCCGAAGCCTGAACGTGCTGGCTCGCGGGCCCATGCAGGCAGCCGCTCTGGGAGTGGCCGTGCGACCATTGGAATGGATCATCTACATCCTCGCCAGCCTGCTGACCGCTACCGCTGTGACCATGGCCGGCAGCATTGGCTTTGTCGGGCTGGTGGTGCCGCACATGTTGCGTCTGGTGCTGGGGAACGATCAGCGGCTGATCCTGCCCGCATGTGCTTTCGCCGGTGGCACATTGCTGGTCCTTGCGGATACTCTGGCGCGCATTGTTATCGCCCCGGAACAACTTCCGGTCGGCGTGATCACCGCCCTGCTGGGCGTGCCCACCTTCCTGTACCTGCTGTACCGGAGTCGCTGATGGTTATGAGCAAGCGCCCCATCATGCAGACCCTGCGCACCCGTGAGCTGGTGATCGACATCCCCGGCCGCCCGGACGGTTACCCGCTGGATTTGAGTATTGAACTGGGCCAGATCTGGGGTGTTCTGGGTCCGAACGGCGCCGGCAAAACCACCCTGCTGCACACCATCGCAGGTCTCAGGGCGCCCCGCTCGGGATCGCTGTTGCTGGGCGAGCAGAGCACGGCCGCCATGAAGCGCCGGGTCTTATCCCAACAACTGGGCCTGGTTTTTCAGGACCGCCAGGACGGCTTTCCCGCCACGGTCCTGGAAACTGCACTGATCGGCCGACATCCCTGGCTCTCTCCCTGGCAGATGGAAAGTGCTGATGATGTGGCTATGGCCGAGAGGGCTCTGGAAGCCCTGGATGTCCTGCACCTGAAAGACCGTCTGGTGAGCACGCTTTCCGGCGGCGAACGCCAGCGCGTGGCCATCGCCACCCTGATGACCCAGGCGCCTCACACCTGGCTGCTGGACGAGCCCACCAATCACCTGGACTTACACCATCAGGTGGCGGTGATGAACCTGCTGACCGAACGGGCAAAAGCCGGTAATGCCATCTTCATGTGCCTGCATGACGTCAATCTGGCCGCCCGCTGGTGTGACAACATTCTGTTGATGTACCCCGATGGAGAAGCCTGTTGGGGCCCGGCGGAGCGAATGCTGGTGCCAAGTGCACTGGAGCGTTTGTACAACCAGGACCTGGAAACAGTGGAAGTGGACGGCGCCCCATTTTTCGTTCCCAAACGAGGCTAGCACCCGGTATGACAAGGGGTGTGGGGTAGAGCTTTCCGGGACTGTCTGCAGCATGGATGCTGCAGTCAAGCGTACAGGGATGTATTCACAGCGTGTCCCGGAAAGCTCTACCCCACAGCCCGTCAGCATCAAACTCAGACAACATGGATTTACTCGGAAATGCCAACAGCTAAAGTCCCAGCCGCCATGATCACCGCCCCCGGCTCCGGCCAGGGAAAATCCATGGTCACCGCTGCCCTGGCGCGCCTGCACCGTAATGCCGGCTTGAATGTGCGTGTCTTTAAACATGGCCCGGACTATCTGGACCCCATGGTGCTGGAAGTGGCTTCCGGTAATCCCGTTTATCAGCTGCATCCGTGGATGACTGGCGAGGACGAATGTCGCTGGCGGCTGGCCGAAGCGGCACAAACCGCCGACCTGATTCTGGTGGAAGGCTCCATGGGCCTGTTCGACGGAAGCCCCAGCAGTGGCGACCTGGCCAAACTGGCCGGCATTCCGGCTCTCCCGGTGATTGACGCCAAGGGCATGGCCCAGACCTTTGGTGCGGTCGCCTTCGGCCT
>JAVLAV010000056.1:0-19758 GCA_031580735.1 Marinobacter sp. | reverse complement strand
AAATACAACCAGCTGCTGCGTATTGAAGAAGAGCTGGAAGGCAAGGCGCCTTATCGTGGCCTGGTTGAAATCAAGGGACAGGGTTAAGATTCAACCAGAAGAAGTGTCTGGTTGCTGAATAAAAGCCGGCCACAAACTGTGAGGGCCATCGCATTCCGGTAATAGTCGGGGTGCGATGGCCTTTTTATACAGTAACTTACACGAACTTGTTGCGAATCTGCTACAAGGTCTATACTAAGCTCTTAGCTGTGCTTTTAAATTGATTGATTTTTGTACGGATTCGGCATGAAAACGCTTTGGGCCATTCTTGTAGTGCTGATACTCCTGTTGCAGGTTCGCCTGTGGATCGGGGAGGGCAGCTTTGCGCAGGTCTGGTCGCTGGAAGAAGCGGTCGCCGAGCAGCGAGAGGCCAATTCGAAGCTTTCAGTGCGTAATGAACGGCTTTATGCGGAGGTGAGGAATCTTCGTGGCGAGCAGGGCGCAGTGGAAGAGCGGGCCCGAATGAATCTTGGGCTTATTCGTGACAATGAGACGTTTTTTCTTGTAGTCGAGAATTAACTTTTGCTTTGGGTGCGACGAGCGTCGGGGAGCATCTCTCCGGGAACCGCTACAAGCACGTCCGTGTGCGCTTCTCTCAGGCCATCCTTGGCCTTCGAAATTCCCGGAGAGATGCTCCCCGACGCTCTCTTGAATAATGTGCAGACCTTCCAATGACCAAACCAGATCTTTGGCTAATCGTTCCCGCTGCCGGTATTGGCCAGCGTATGAAAGCGGAATGTCCCAAGCAGTACCTCACCATCAACAGCCGTTTTATCCTCGATATCACTCTGTCCCGTTTGCTGGACAACGCACCCTTCGCAGGTTGCATGGTGCCGTTGAGTGCGCAGGATCATTGGTGGCCGGATTCGGAATCGTCGCAGGATGATCGCATTCAGACTTGTACCGGGGGCAGGGAGCGGGCGGATTCGGTGTTGTCGGCGCTTCATGCTCTGGATGAGCAGGCCGGGGAGGATGATTGGGTGTTGGTTCACGATGCGGCCCGGCCGTGTCTGCATTCTCATGATCTTTCCAACCTGATTGACTCTCTGTTTGAACACCCGGTTGGTGGTCTGCTGGCTGCGCCGGTGGCGGATACTCTGAAGCAGGCTTCTGTCGGGGAGTTGCCGGAGGTTGAGGCGACGGTGGATCGCAGTCGGTTGTGGCGGGCATTGACACCGCAGATGTTCCGGTTCGGGGCGCTCAAGCGGGCGTTGGCGTTGTGCCTGGAACGTGGGGTTGGCATTACCGATGAGTCCTCTGCCATGGAGTTTTCCGGTAATATGCCGGCTCTGGTTGAAGGGCGGCCGGATAATATCAAGATTACGGTGCCTTCGGATCTGGCGCTGGCCGGGTTTATTCTGGGGCAGCTGTAAGTTTCTGTTTTTGAATTTTATATCGGAGCAAGACATGCGCATCGGTCAGGGTTTTGATGTCCACGCTTTCTGTGAGGGCAGTTCGGTCATTCTGGGTGGGGTTGAGATTCCTCACACTCAGGGGCTGCAGGCCCATTCTGACGGGGATGTGCTGCTGCATGCGCTGGCGGATGCGATGCTCGGCGCGGTGGCGTTGGGCGATATCGGGCATCTGTTTCCGGACACCAGTGAAGAGTGGGCCGGGGCGGACAGTCGGGTGCTTCTGCGTCATGTGATGCAGCGGGTGCTTGAGGAAGGCTTTTCAGTGGTGAATGTGGATACCACGATTATTGCCCAGGCGCCAAAGATGGCACCTCATGTCGAAAGTATGCGCCTGACGATTGCCGAGGATCTTGGCATTCCGGTTAATCGCGTCAGTGTGAAAGCAACCACCACCGAAAGGCTTGGTTTTACCGGCCGGGGTGAGGGCATTGCCTGTCAGGCTGTGTGTTTGCTTGAACCGGTGAAATCATGAATTCCCCGTCGTCGGTGGGAAAGTGGCGTCTGGACTGGCCGGTTTCAGCGGGTGAGCGCGCCGGTTCTGCTCAGTTGAAGGCTGTGCCGGAAGACTTCCGTGTCTCGGAGTGGCTATGGCCGGAGGATGAATCTTCGACAGAAAGCGCCGAAATGCCTGCCGGTAGTGGTGAACATTTGTGCGTGCGTCTTGAGAAATCCGGGGACAACACGGAATACGTTGCCCGGGAACTGGCCGCCCTGGCCGGTTGCCGTGATTTCGAGGTCGGTTTTTGTGGCCTGAAAGACCGGCACGCGATTACCGTACAGTGGTTCAGCATCTATCGGCCGGGCCGGGAAAGTGAAGATCCTGAATTGCTTGCTGAAATCGCCGGGCGCTGGCCAGTTCGTGCCAGTAAACGCCATGCCCGAAAGCTCCGGCGTGGTGAACACCGGGGCAACTATTTCGAGCTTGTGTTGCGCGAGGTGGCCGGTGAACGCCAAGCGCTGGATTCTGCCCTGGCATTGCTCCGGCAACGGGGTGCGCCGAATTATTTCGGGCCCCAGCGATTTGGCATCCAGGGAGGAAATCTCGACCGCGCAGTAACGCTGGACCCCACGAGGCTTAACAGAAAACGTGGGCGTGGTGGCAGAAATGCCTCGAAAAACGTATTGTACTTTTCGGCGGCACGTTCCTGGCTGTTCAACGAAGTGCTGGCGGCGCGGGTTGTGGCCGGAAACTGGTTTACGGAAATAGCCGGTGAGCCGGAAGCCGGCGCCGGCTCACCCACAGGCCCTTTGTGGGGCGATGGTGGCACAACAGCCACGGGTGACCAGGAAGCGCTGGAGCGGGAAATTGTGGTGGCTCACCCTGAGTTTGCCCATCTGTTTCGGAGTACCCGGATGAAACCCGAACGGCGTGCACTGGTAACCCGACCGGAAGCGTTTTCCTGGCAATGGCTGGATGACAACACTCTGGCACTGCAGTTTTTCCTGCATCCGGGTCAGTACGCCACAACGGTTCTTGCCGATATTTTCGAGCTGGAGGACACGAGCCTCCGCCGCAATAATAAACAGACAGGTTAGTGGAGAGCACTGTGCGTATTTTGTTGTCCAATGATGATGGCGTACATTCGCCGGGGCTCGTGGCCCTGTATGAGGGGCTCCAGGGGCTGGGGCAACTGGAAGTAGTGGCTCCCGACAGGGATCATAGCGGCGCCAGTAATTCATTGACTCTGAACCGGCCGCTGACGGTAGAAGAGCATCCCAATGGCTTTCAGTCCATCGACGGCACACCAACAGATTGCGTGCACCTGGCCGTTAACGGGCTTTTTGATGAGCCGTTTGATCGGGTGGTTTCCGGCATTAACACGCACGCCAACCTGGGCGACGATATTATCTACTCCGGTACGGTCGCAGCCGCCACCGAAGGCCGGCATCTGGGTTTGCCTGCCATTGCCGTGTCTCTGGTCAACGATGGTCATTTCCACTATGAAACCGCTGCGAGGGTGGTGCGCACACTTCTGGAAAACCGCCTGGCGTTGTCTCTCGGCCCGCGTTCTATCCTGAATGTAAATGTGCCTGATCTGCCCTGGGAACAGCTGCAGGGTATCCGGGTTACCCGGCTCGGCCACCGGGAACGTGCCGAAGGCGCTGTGCCCATGACCTGCCCACGGGGCAAAAAACGTTACTGGATCGGTGCGGCCGGCAAGGGCGGCGACGCCGGACCCGGAACCGATTTCCATGCCGTACGCGAAGGCTATGTATCGATTACCCCGGTGCATATCGACATGACCCGCCATGAAGCCATGTCTGCGCTCAGGGAATGGAGTGAAGGGCTTCAGAGCCCGGGAGAGCAGTCATGACGGCAATGCTTGAAGGCATCGGAATGACCTCCAGGCGCACCCGGATGCGCCTGGTGCAGCGCCTGCGGGAGATCGGTATCCAGTCTGACCAGGTTCTGGACGTGATCGGCCAGGTACCCCGGCATATTTTTCTTGATGAAGCCCTGGCCCACCGGGCCTACGAAGATACCTCGCTACCCATTGGCCACGGCCAGACTCTTTCTCAGCCGTATATTGTTGCCCGCATGACCGAGCTGCTGCTGGCCCATGGGCCGCAGCATGTGCTCGAGCTGGGTACCGGCTCGGGCTATCAGACAGCTGTGCTGGCTCAGATGTTTCCACGAATTTACAGCGTGGAGAGAATCCGGCCGCTTCAGGATCGGGCCCGGGATCGCCTCAGGAAACTGCAGGTGCGCAATGTCCTGCTAAAACACGCCGACGGTGGCATGGGCTGGCCTGAACGCGGGCCATTTGATGGCATTATTGTTACCGCTGCGCCCACTGATGTACCGCAGGAATTGCTGGAACAGCTGGCCGAAGGCGGAGTGCTGATAGCGCCAGTAGGCGAGGAAAACCAGGTTCTGGTGGAAGTCATCCGTAAAGGTGATCGGTTTGAGCGGCGTGAACTGGAGCCTGTCCGCTTTGTGCCCCTGCTGGCCGGAGTGATCCGCTGATGGCTGATCTCCCGGACAGTACCTCCCGTCGGCACCATCCGGTGACCATTTTTTTGCGAGGTATGGCCATGGGTGCGGCAGACATCGTTCCCGGCGTGTCCGGCGGAACCATTGCATTTATTACCGGTATCTATTTTCGCTTGCTGGAGGCGATCAGTGCTGCGCCGTCTGCAGTTTTCCGGCAATTGCTGAAAGGCAATCTTCGCGCTTTCTGGCAGGCTGTTGATGGCAACTTTCTGGTGTTGCTTCTGGCCGGGATCATCACCAGTATCGCCACCCTGGCATCGCTGATTACCTGGCTGCTGGCGGAGCATCCAATTCTGATCTGGAGCTTCTTCTTCGGCCTTATCCTGGCTTCAGTCTGGCATATCGGTTGGCAAGTGCGCCGATTCGCACCGGGACTGCTCGTTCCTCTGCTTGCTGGCATCGTGATTGCGTGGTGGATAACAACGCTACCGGCCAGTGAAGTGGCGCCAACGGGCATCGCCTTTTTCGGTGCCGGGGCACTGGCTATATGCGCGATGATTCTGCCTGGGGTGTCTGGTAGTTTTCTGCTGTTAATCATTGGCATGTACGGCCCGGTTCTGACGGCGGTCAAAAATTTTGATGTTGGGTTGCTGGCCTTGTTTTTGGCTGGTTGTGCGGTTGGACTATTGTCGGCAGCAAAGGTGATTACTCTCGCCTTTCGGCATTTTCACGATACTGTACTGGCGCTGCTGACAGGATTTATGGTGGGCGCTCTGGCCAAGGTCTGGCCCTGGCAGGAGACGCTGAGTTGGCGAACCAACAGTGCCGGTGAACAGGCGCCGTTGAGCCAGACCCCGGTCACCCCGGAAACCTGGAGTGTTCTGTACAATCAGGATCCCATGGTACTACCAGCATTGCTGGTGGCCTTGTTGGGCCTTGCGCTGGTTCTGGTGCTCGATATCGTGGGGCGCCGGGCAGAAGCTTGATTGACAGTTACAGGTGTTACTGAATGCACAGGTAACTGTTCCTTCAGGTAACAGTTACCTGTGCGCGGTAACCTGATTTGCTGGTTAATTGTGCGATATATTAGGAATTTAGTCCTGAAATATGAGAAATTGCATCGTTACCGGTCAATTTCTTAGATGGATTTATCATAATCAGGCAATTTTTATACGTGACTCCTTCCATCGGGCGTAAAGTATCAGATGACGCTGTCAGAGCACCTGCTCCGCCAGTGCTCCCATCCCGGCGTTTGTCGACGCCGCGCCCCGGGCTTTCTCTGGCCATTGCCTTCCTGTTTCTTGTCTTTTTGTCCGGCTGTAATACCAGTGCAATCTACTGGGATCATCTTTATAACCCTCCGGTGTATTGGGGCAACCATGTGGTCAAGAAGGGCGAAACCCTTTATGGCATTGCCTGGCGGTATGGTCGTGATTTCCGGGAACTGGGAGATGCCAATGGCCTGGAGCCACCCTGGACCATTCATCCTGGAGATGTGTTGCGCCTGGACAAGAAGGGGTCGGTTTCACGCACTGCCAGTGCATCTTCGCGGTCTTCGGGGTCAGCGCCCCGGCGAACAGCAAGTTCTTCGCCTGCAGCCCGAACCTCAGAACCAAAACGGACAACGAGTGGCAGTCCGGTGGCATCTGACATTGACTGGCGCTGGCCCCACGGTGGCACTGTAATTGCAGGATTCTCAGCATCCGGAAAAGTCAACAAGGGTGTTGATATCGCCGGTAAATCCGGTGATGACGTAAAAGCTGCCGCCAGCGGCAGTGTGGTGTACGCGGGTAGCGGGTTGTTAGGATACGGAAACCTGATTATCGTGAACCACAGTGAGCACTATCTCAGTGCATACGCTCATAACCGGAAGATTCTGGTGCAGGAAGGGGAGGATGTAGAAGCCGGACAGGTAATCGCTGAGTTGGGCAGTACAGGCACGGACAAACCGATGTTGCATTTCGAAATCCGAAGGAACGGCAATCCGGTTGATCCGACACGATACCTGCCGCGGCGATGACACCAGAAAACAGGACTTTCTGAGTGCCTATAACCTGGAAGGCTGACTGAGAACCGCAAAGCACAAAAAATGGCCATGGCACAAGCCAGCCAGCAGTGTCCTGAAACGGAAGACAATCGATACCCGAAATAAAAAGAAGCATCGGGAATGACAGGATTTTCAGAGGCGGGGTAGACCAATGTCAGTAGAGCAAGAAGACCTCATTGTTGATCGCGTTGCAGATGTGGACGACGCAAACGATCATGTATTAGCTGAAGAACGCGTAGAGAAGGCGGCAGCTGAAGAGCCTCCGGCCGATGCGAAGGAAGATTTTCCTTCCCGGGGAAAGTATTACGCCAGTCAGAAACAGCTTGATGCCACACAGCTGTACCTCAATGAAATCGGCTTTTCGCCGCTACTCACTCCCGAAGAAGAAGTCTATTTTGCCCGACTGGCCCGCAAGGGCGAAGCCGCCGGTCGCAAGCGCATGATCGAGAGCAACCTGCGGCTGGTGGTCAAAATCGCCCGTCGCTACGTTAACCGGGGGCTGACACTTCTTGATCTGATTGAAGAGGGTAATCTGGGGCTGATCCGGGCCGTGGAAAAATTCGATCCAGAGCGTGGTTTCCGGTTCTCCACCTATGCCACCTGGTGGATTCGCCAGACCATTGAACGGGCCATCATGAACCAGACCCGTACCATTCGGCTGCCGATTCATGTGGTGAAGGAGCTCAACCTTTACTTGCGTGCTGCACGTGAGCTGACCCAGAGGCTGGATCACGAGCCCACCGCCGAGGAAATTGCCCGGATGGTGGACAAGCCCGTGGCCGACGTTAAGCGCATGCTGGGCCTGAACGAGCGCGTTGCCTCGATGGATACGCCCATCGGTACCGGTGGCGAAAAGTCTTTGCTCGATACCGTGGCCGATGAAGGTGCGAGTGATCCGGCGGACCTTTTGCAGGACAACAACATGTCCTCCTGTCTGGAGCGCTGGATTGATCAGCTGAGTGAAAAACAGCGTGAAGTCCTGTCCCGCCGTTTCGGTTTGCGCGGCTATCCGATCTGCACTCTCGAGGAAGTGGGCCAGGAAATCGGCTTGACCCGCGAAAGGGTTCGCCAGATCCAGGTTGAGGCGCTTCGCCGTTTGCGGGAAATCATGGAAAAGGAAGGCCTGTCAGGCACTTTACTGTTTGAGTGAACACCGAGTCTGTACCATCGAAAAAGCTGGCGATAACGCCGGCTTTTTCTTTATATGCCCTGTATTCAATGCGGATAATCTATCGAAATGAGCAAAAAATCAGTAATGACACACGTGTTGGGCCTGATGCTGCTGGCACTGCCCCTGTATTCCGGAGCAAAGACTGTTGAAGGGGTAGAGGTGCCGGGCACCTACTCGTACGAAGGACAAGAGCTTGCGCTTTCAGGGGCGGGCAGCCGTTCCAAGTGGTTCATGGATTTGTACGTGGCCGGGCTGTATCTGTCCTCAGCAGAGCCGGGCAGCGCAAGCATTATTCTTGAAACTGACGAGCCCCAGGCGATCACCCTGAATATTATTTCCGGAATGATCACCAGTGAACGCATGAAGGAAGCGACTCTGGAGGGCTTTGATGCGGCCACAGAAGGCGATACCAGTGCCATCCAGGGGGATATTGATCGTTTCATCGCCGTTTTTGAGGAAGCGATTAAGGAGGGCGACAGTTTTACTCTGGTCTACATGCCAGAGGAGGGTGTCAGCGTGCTGAAGAATGGTGAACACAAAGACACCATCGGAGATCTGGCTTTCAAACAGGCGCTTTTCGGTATCTGGTTATCCGACAACCCTGTGGACAAGGGCCTGAAGGCTGGCATGCTGGGTCAGAGATAATCCCGCTTCTGCTTGAACTCGCACAGGTCTTCAATAATACAGGCGCCGCATTTGGGTTTACGGGCGGTACAGGTGTAGCGCCCGTGCAGAATCAGCCAATGGTGGGCGTCCATCAGAAATTCCTTCGGCACCAGTCGCATCAAACGCTTTTCCACTTCGACAACATTTTTCCCCGGTGCGATACCGGTGCGGTTGGACACCCGGAAAATATGCGTGTCTACCGCCATGGCTGGCTGACGGAACGCCGTGTTCAAAACCACATTGGCGGTTTTTCGTCCGACACCGGGTAGAGCTTCGAGCTCTTCTCGTTTGTCCGGTACTTCGCCACCGTGCTTTTCAATCAGCATCCGGCAGGTTTTGATCACGTTCTCGGCTTTGCTGTTAAACAACCCGATGGTCTTGATGTATTCCTTCAGGCCATCAACACCCAGCGCGAGGATTGCTTCCGGGGTATTGGCTGCCGGAAACAGCTTGGCGGTCGCCTTGTTGACCCCGACATCCGTGGCCTGAGCCGACAGAATAACGGCAATCAGCAGCTCGAAGGGTGAGCCGTAATTGAGCTCTGTGGTTGGTTCCGGGTTGGCCTCCCGCAACCGGGAAAAAATCTCTGTCCGCTTGTCTTTGTTCATGTTCGTCCGGAATCTGCTCAGGAAATATTGCCGGTCACTCGTACTCGCTTGCTGCCGGCGTTTACGGTTTCCGGCTGAGCCGCTTGGCGGCGCTCGGCCATATGATTGTCAATGCCATTTTTCAGGGCTATCAACAAACCAAGGCCAATAAAGGCACCCGGCGGCAGCACCATAAACAGCATATTGGGGTAGTGTTCGAAAGGCCGAATAACCCAGTCTGAGGCCATGGGGCCGAACAGCAGGTTCATATCGGCGAACAGCGTGCCCTGGCCGATCAGTTCGCGCATGGCGCCCAGGGCGATCAGAACCGCCAGAAAGCCCAGCCCCATCATGGCACCGTCCAGAACCGCCGGCAGGGGCCGGTTTTTGGAAGCAAAGGCATCGGCGCGGCCGAGAATGGCACAGTTGGTTACGATCAAAGGAATGAAAATGCCCAGAATCAGGTAAAGTTCATAGGTAAATGCCTGCATCAGTAGTTCTGCGCAGGTTACGAACGAGGCGATGATCATCACAAAGGCCGGCAACCGGACCGACTCACTGACAAAGTTGCGAATGACTGATACCGACAGGTTCGAACCCATCAGAACCAGCAGGGTGGCCAGGCCAAGGCCGATAGCGTTGACCACGGTGCTGGTTACTGCCAGCAATGGGCAGAGTCCCAGTACCTGAACCAGCGCGGGGTTGTTGTCCCAGAGGCCATCTTTGATGATTTCGGTCGAGGTTTTTGTCGCCATAATCAGTATTGCTCCCCGGTTCCGGAGTTACCGGAACTGCCTTCCGGCGTAATTGCGTTTTTCTCGGGTGAGGGGGCGGCGTTGAGCCGCTCAAGGATAGCTCTCCGATTTTGACGGAAATAGATCAGTGATCGGTGAACAGCTTTCACCACGGCCCTTGGCGTAATGGTGGCCCCGGTAAACTGATCAAACGCGCCCCCGTTCTTTTTTACGTTCCACTGTTTTTGCGGTGGACTGCCCAGAGATTTCCCGTCGAAGCTTTTGATCCAGTCGGATTTTCGGGTTTCAATGCGATCGCCCAGCCCCGGTGTCTCCCGGTGGTTGGTAACCCGAACACCCAATACCTCGCCCTGAAGATTGATGCCGACCAGCAGACGGATATCACCGGAATAACCGTCGGGCGCGACAGCGGGCATGATCATGCCGACAGGCCGGCCATCACGGCGGGCCACCCAGGCCTGAACCGGCCCCGGGCTTGCCAGCCGGTTGCTGGCGGGCAGGGTGACTACGTCCCGAAGCAGGTCGTTGTCGTGCAGGTTCTCCGGAATGATCTCGAACAGGGCACTGGCCTCGGCTTTCGCGGCCTGTTCTTCAATCCGGTCTTCGGTGACCACCTGGGTCAGGGCAATGGTGCCGCCGGTGATCACGGCAAACAAGCCAAGACCAATAGCGCTGCGGATTATGGAGGTTGTGATGGTGCTCATGGATCAGCCTCCGTTCCTGCTGGGTACACCGCGCCTGGCCTTGTGATGGCCATAGGTTCTGGGCGGGGTGTAGTAATCGATAAAGGGCACCGCAAAGTTCATAAGCAGCACACTGAAGGCAACGGCGTCGGGATAATTGCCCCAGGACCGGATCAGGTAAATCAGAACGCCAATGCCGGCGCCGTAGATAAGTTTGCCCTGATGACTGGTGGCAGCAGACACCGGGTCGGTCGCAATAAAGAAAGCGCCGAGCATGGTGCCGCCGGCAAGAAGATGTAACTGTAGTGGCGCATACTGGTCAGCATTGGTGCCAAAAGCCAGGCTCATAGCGGCCAGGCCCCCGAGCACGGCAACGGGAATATGCCAGGTAATGATTTTCAGCCAGATCAGCACCAGGCCGCCAGCCAGAAAGGCCAGGCTGACCCATTCCCAGCCCCGGGCGACGGTTTCGCCGAACGTGGGATGCTGCAGCACTTCGGCAGAGGTATGGCTGGCAATCTTGTGTTTGTATTCGTCCAGCGGTGTGGCCATGGTCCAGCCATCCACGGCTGTCTGGCTGGCAGAGAAAATTCTGGCCAGGGTTTCGCCGAAGCCCGGGGCACCGCCGAACAGCCCAGCAGCTTCCGCCCAGTTGGTAGTCATGGCCACGGGGAAGGAAATCAGCACCAGCGCGTAACCCACCATGGCCGGATTAAAGGGGTTGGAGCCCAGGCCGCCGTACAATTGCTTGGCGACAACAATGGCAGAGATAACGGCGACTGCGGAAACCCACCAAGGGGCGAACTGAGGCAGCGACAGGCCCAGCAACAGGCCGGTAACGGCGGCGGTGTTGTCTTTCAGGAAAAAAGCGATCGGCTTGCCGCGCAGTTTCAGAAAACCGGCTTCGCACGCCAATGCCAGAGCCACGCACCAGATCACGTTGATCAGGTTGCCCCAGCCGAAGAACAGGGTCTGGGCAAGCAAACCCGGCAGGGTGGCAATAATAACCCAGAGCATTACCCGCGACGTAGGGCGGGCATTGTGAGCATGGGGTGATGATTGCTGAACTAATGCCATGAACGTTTAGCCTGCTGTGGGTTCGTTGGAAAGGTGTTCGCGGGCTTTATCCAGAGTGTCTTTGGCCCGCTTTACGCGATCGTGGTTTTTGGCCACCGCCCGCTCCAGCTTTTCGACATTGTCTGCTTCCTGGGCCCTGGCTTCTTCCAGCATGCCCTGCATGGTGTTCAGCTTGCTTTCGGCCTGCATCAGCTGTTTTTCCAGCGTTTCGATGTCCGGTTTTTCAACTTTGTCGCTGTTGTTCTGTTCAGCGTTTTCAGGAGCCCGGGCTGTTTTCGCCTTCTTCCGTTCCAGAGCCTGCTCTACCAGGGCAGACTTTGCCGAACGTTCATCAACGGCTTCGCCTTTGGCGGCGGCTTTTTCCGCTTCGGCTTTCTTCTTCTCCTGGGCTTCGGCGGCGGCTCTTGCCCGCTCCTGTCGGCGTTGTTCTTTTTCTTGCTGCTCCCGTTCCAGGCGAGCCTGGCGTGCTTCGAAACGCTCGCGGGCCCGGTCTGCCTTCAGCTGCTCGGCATTCTGCTGGCGGATTTCACCTTTGGCGAAGCGATAGTATTGCACCAGCGGAATGGAGCTGGGGCAAACGTAGGAGCAGGCGCCGCACTCGATGCAATCGAACAGATTCAGATGTTCCGCTTTCTCGAATTCGGCAGACTTTGAGTACCAGAAAAGCTGTTGTGGCAACAGCTCCATCGGGCAGACTTCCGCGCACTGCCCACAGCGAATACAGGGCTGTTCGGGCGGTGGTGCCGGTAGTTCACTGGCGGTGGCGGCGATCAGGCAGTTTGAGGTTTTTGCCACCGGCACAGAGTGGTCCGTCAGGGTGTAGCCCATCATGGGGCCGCCGAGAACCAGTCGATTCAGTTTGTCGGCGTCCAGCCCCGCCAGTTCCAGCAGGTTGGTGATGGGTGTGCCGATCAGGGCTTCAAAGTTACCCGGTTCCCGCACTGCCTCGCCGGTGATAGTGATAATGCGCGAGATCAGCGGCTTGCCTTCGAATACCGCCCGGGAAACGGCGACCGCCGTGCCCACGTTCTGGCACATCACGCCGATATCGGCCGGAATGCCACCACTGGGGATTTCCAGACCGGTCAGAATCTCGACCAGCTGTTTTTCGCCCCCCGATGGGTATTTGGTTGGTACCACCGCAATTTCGATCTGTGTGCCTTCAACCGCCGCACGCATGGCGGCAATGGCTTCCGGCTTGTTGTCTTCAATGCCGATCACACAGCGGGCGGGGCGCAGAATCCAGGCCATTACCTGGAGCCCGGCGACGACGTCGTCCGCCTGTTCGCGCATGGTGATATCGTCGGCGGTGATGTAGGGCTCACACTCCGCGCCGTTGAGAATCAGGGTTTCGACTTTCCGGTCACGGGGAGGGCGGAGTTTTATATCGGTCGGGAAACCGGCGCCCCCCATTCCGGAAATGCCTGCTTCGCGGATAAGTTGCAGGAGCTGTTCCCGCTCCATTTGCTTGTAGTTACTGACCGGCTCCAGTGAGCACCACTGGTCTTCGCCATCCGGCTTCAGTACAACGCACCAGTCTGCCATACCGGAAGGGTGCGGCACGGGGCGCTGTTCAACCGCTTCAATGGTGCCGGAGGTAGATGCATGAACCGGCACACCCATGCCGGTGGTCACGTCGGCTACTTTCTGTCCTTTGAGTACATGGTCGCCCACGTTGACGATGGCTTCCGCCGGCTCACCGATGTGTTGCTGAAGAGGCAGAACCACAAGCTCCGGCACCGGTGCCTGCCGAAGCGGCCGGCGGGTGGATTGCTGCTTGTTCTGGGGCGGGTGGATGCCGCCGGAAAAATCCCACAACTGAGTCATCAGGCGCTGGCTCCCTGGCGGTCGGTGGCAATAACACCGGAAGGTGGTGGCGTCCAGGTCCAGGTGCGGATGTCGGGCTCAACCGTCACCATGTCGATGCAGTCCACCGGGCAGGGTTCGACACACAGGTCGCAGCCGGTGCACTCACTCTCGATTACCGTGTGCATGTGCTTGGCGGCACCAAGAATGGCGTCCACCGGACAGGCCTGAATACACTTGGTGCAGCCGATGCACTCGTCTTCACGAATCACAGCCACCCGCTTTTCCTGCTCGGCACCATGCTCGGCATCCAGCGGCTGGGGCTCAACATCCAGAAGGTCGGCCAGGGCCTTGATGGTGGTTTCGCCGCCGGGCGGGCACTTGTTGATGGCTTCGCCGCTGGCGATGGCTTCCGCATAGGGGCGACAGCCGGGAAACCCGCACTGGCCGCATTGGGTTTGTGGCAACAGCGAATCAATCTGATCCACCAGCGGGTTGCCCTCGACTTTAAAACGTTCGGATGCATAGCCCAGCAAACCGCCGAACACCAGAGCGAGGGCCAGTAGCACCACAACTGCAATGATAATGCTTGTCCACATACAACAACCGCTCCGTCAGACCGCGACCAGGCCGGTAAAGCCCAGGAACGCCAGCGCCATCAGCCCGGCGGTGACCATACCAATGGCGGCGCCCCGGAAGGCAACCGGCACATCGGCAACGGCAATTCGTTCCCGCATGGCCGCAAACAGTACCAGCACGAGAGAAAAACCGGCTGCGGCACCAAAGCCGTATAATACGGATTCCACGAAGTTGTTGTTTTTATTCAGGTTCAGAAGTGCAACGCCAAGAACCGCACAGTTGGTGGTAATCAGCGGCAGAAAAATACCCAGTACCCGGTAGAGCAGGGGGCTGGTCTTGCGCACCACCATCTCGGTGAACTGCACAACCACGGCAATCACCAGAATGAAGGTAATGGTGCGCAGAAACACCAGATCCAGCGGTTCCAGCAGATAGGTATAGGCCAGATAGCTGCACACCGAGGACAGTGTGAGTACAAAGGTGGTCGCCAGGGACATGCCCATGGCGGTTTCCAGTTTTCCGGAAACCCCCATGAACGGGCACAGGCCCAGAAACTGAACCAGTACAAAGTTGTTCACCAGAATGGTGCTGACCAGTATCAGTAAGTACTCTGTCATCGGAGCGCCTCAGCCTCTTGCCGCTTACATTACCCGCATGCCCGGGGTCGCCCCGGAATCAGGAGACAGGATGAAAATGTCCTCACCGCCGGGGCCGGCTGCCAGCACCATGCCTTCAGACATGCCGAACTTCATCTTGCGTGGTTTCAGGTTGGCGACCATAACTGTCATACGGCCTTCCAGGTCTTCTGGTTTGTAGGCCGACTTGATACCAGCAAACACGTTGCGTTCGCCATGCCCCACGTCAAGTGTGAGGCGAAGAAGCTTGTCTGCGCCCTCTACATGCTCGGCTTTGACAATTTTGACCACCCGAAGATCCACCTTCGCGAAATCCGGGAACTCGATCTCATCGGCAATCGGTTCCAGCTCTGACGTGGATTCCTTCTTCACGTCGCCAGTGGCTGCCGGCAATTCCTCTTTCGAGGCCTCCAGCATTTTTTCGATCTGCGCCATCTCCACCCGGCTCATCAACGGCTTGAACTTGTCGATGCCATGGTTTTCAAGCAGGGCCGCGCGATTGTTCCAGTCCAGACGGCTGTTCAGGAATGACTGGGAGGCCTCGGCCGTTTTCGGCAGCACCGGCGTCAGGTAAGTCATCAGAAGCCGGAACATGTTGATGGCGTTGGTACAGATTGCCTGCAGATTTTCATCCTGGCCTTCCTGCTTGGCAATGACCCAGGGCTGCTCCTCGTTCACATACTGGTTGGCGATATCCGCCAGCTCCATGATCCGGCGCATGGCTCGGCCGAATTCACGGGTCTCATAGAATTCCTCGATTTCCCGGCCCGCGTCAATGAATGTCTGCAGCTTTTCGGGTTCAGTGACTTCGCCCAGCTTGCCGTCGAAACGTTTGGTGATAAATCCGGCGCTGCGGCTGGCGATGTTCACCACCTTGCCGATCAGATCTGAATTCACCCGGGCAGCAAAGTCTTCCAGGTTAAGGTCCATGTCATCGACGCCACCGGTCAGCTTGGCGGCGAAGTAATAGCGCAGGTACTCCGGATTCAGGTGATCCAGGAAAGTGCGCGCCATGATGAAGGTGCCGCGTGACTTGGACATCTTCTTGCCGTTTACGGTGACAAACCCGTGGGCCCAGACTGCGCTCGGCGTGCGGAAGCCGGCGTCGTGCAGCATGGAAGGCCAGAACAGCGCGTGGAAATTGATGATGTCCTTGCCGATGAAGTGGTACACCTCGGCCTCGGAGTCCGCCTTCCAGAAATGCTCGAAATTGACGCCTGTCCGGTTACACAAATTCTTGAAGCTGGCCAGGTAGCCAATGGGTGCATCCAGCCAGACATAGAAATATTTGCCCGGAGAGTCCGGAATCTCAAAGCCGAAATAGGGGGCATCACGGCTGATGTCCCACTCCTGCAGACCTGCATCCAGCCACTCGGCCAGCTTGTTGGCCACCTGAGGTTGCAGGGTGCCACTGCGGGTCCATTCGCTCAGAAAATCGTGAAAATCCGGCAGGGTGAAGAAAAAATGCTCTGACTGCTTCTCCACCGGCGTGGCACCGGAAACCGCTGACCGAGGATTGATCAGCTCCGCCGGGGTATAGGTGGCCCCGCAGGCTTCACAGTTATCACCGTACTGATCTTCGGTTTTACACTTCGGACAGGTGCCCTTGATAAAACGGTCCGCCAGGAACATTTCCTTTTCCGGATCGAAGAACTGGGTAATATTGCGCGTGGCAATGTGCCCGTTTTCCTGGAGCTGGCGGTAGATGTATTCGGAAAAGAACTGATTCTCCTCCGAATGCGTGGAGTAATAGTTGTCGAACTGGATATGAAAGCCGGCAAAATCCTCCTGATGCTCATCGCTGATGCGCTTGATCAACTGCTCTGGAGTAATGCCTTCCCGTTCGGCCCGTAACATGATCGCAGTGCCGTGGGCATCATCGGCGCAAACGTAATAACAGTTATGGCCACGCATTTTCTGGTAGCGCGTCCAGATGTCGGTCTGAATGTACTCCAGCAAATGCCCCAGATGAATCGGCCCGTTGGCGTAGGGCAGGGCGCTGGTAACCAGAATATCGCGCTGTTGCTTGCTCGCTTGCGTCATGATGATGTCCGAACCTTATGTTGATACGGGTTGGAAAGACAGAACGGGGTTCCGGCGGCCATGAAAATGGATTGCGCCGGGTAAAGACCCCTTATGGTCAGAAACGGGCACAGATGATACCTTCCAAGACAGTATTTTTCACCTGCATCCGTGCTTATGAGCATATTCCGGAGACACCGATGACCCAGATTTCCCAGCAAGCCCTCGAAGCCGCTGTCAAAGAATATCGGGATCCATACCTGAACAAAGACCTGTATCAGCTCGACGCCATTAAATCCCTGAATGCAGACGAAAATGGCAAAGTCACCCTGATGGTTGAATTGCCCTATCCATCAAAGGGTATTGCCGGCGGGCTCAAACAGATCGTTGCCAACGCCCTCGAATTCGTAGACGGCGTTGAAACTGCCGACGTACACGTTGGCCAGAAAATCCACGCCTACAAAATCAACAAAGACATCGACCCGGTGCCCGGCGTGAAAAACATCGTCGCCGTCGCCTCCGGCAAAGGCGGCGTGGGCAAATCCACCACCGCCGTCAACCTCGCCCTGGCCCTGAGCGCCGAAGGCGCAAGAGTTGGCATCCTCGATGCTGACATCTACGGCCCCAGCATCGGCATGATGCTGGGCGTGCCCGAAGGCGAGCGCCCGGACGTACGGGAGAACAAATACTTCGTCCCCATGCAGGCCCACGGCCTGCAAGCCAACTCCATGGCCTTCGTCGTCACCGACAAAACCCCCATGGTCTGGCGCGGCCCCATGGTCAGCGGCGCAGTGATGCAGCTACTCCAGCAAACCCTCTGGGACGAACTCGACTACCTCATCGTCGACATGCCCCCCGGCACTGGCGACATCCAGCTAACCCTGGCCCAGAAAGTCCCGGTCACCGGCGCCGTTATCGTCACCACTCCCCAGGACATCGCCCTGCTGGATGGTAAAAAAGGCATCGAAATGTTCCGGAAACTCGACATCCCGGTACTGGGCGTTGTCGAAAACATGAGCGTTCACATCTGCAGCAACTGCGGCCACGAAGAACCCCTCTTCGGCCACGGCGGCGGCGAAAGAATCGCGGAAGAATACGACACCAACCTCCTGGGCCAGCTGCCGCTGCACATGACCATCCGTGAGCAGACCGACAGCGGTTCTCCAACGGTGGTTGCCGAACCGGATTCCGAAGTGGCGAGACGGTACCGGGATATCGCGAGAAAAATGGGGGCGGAGTTGTCCACCCGGGAAAGAAACCTCGGCGGAACTATTTCAAGTGTTTCCGTAACTGAGCGCTGATATTCGAAGTTAAGGGTCAGGGCAGGCCAGAAGAAAGTGAAATCGAGGCGTCAGGAACCGCTTTCCAAAAATTTCGAAGGCCAGGGATGGCCTGAGATAAGCGCTCATGGGTGAGGCAAGCGTTTATGAAGCGGAGCTTCATGCGCAGCCGAACGACAGCAATCTGTGATTGCTGGCCGGACCCGCTTGCGGGAGCTTGTAGCGGTTTTTGGAAAGCGGTTCCTGACGCCGAAGCCCCCACTTCTAGCGGTTTGGAGAAAGCGGTCCCTGACACCGAAGCCTCAAGCTGAAGACTTCGACAGACTCGGAGGGAAAAGGTAAACTACGCCTCAATTTTTCCCAGCTGGAAACGAGAACCCGCCAATGAGCATCAAATCCGACAAGTGGATCCGCCGGATGTCCGAACAACACGGCATGATCGAGCCCTTCGAGGCGGGTCAGGTCCGTGAAAATGAAAAAGGCCGCGTTATCTCCTACGGCACCTCAAGCTACGGTTACGACGTACGCTGCAGCAACGAATTCAAAATCTTTACCAACGTTCACAGCGCCACCGTCGACCCCAAAAACTTTGACGACAACAGCTTCGTTAACGTTACCGGCGACACCTGCATCATCCCGCCGAACAGCTTCGCCCTGGCCAGAACCGTCGAATACTTCCGCATCCCACGGAACGTACTCACCATCTGCCTTGGCAAAAGCACCTACGCCCGCTGTGGCATCATTGTGAACGTTACCCCGCTGGAACCGGAGTGGGAAGGCCAGGTTACCCTGGAATTTTCCAACACCACCAACCTGCCGGCAAAAATCTACGCCAACGAAGGCGTCGCGCAGATGCTGTTCTTCGAGTCAGACGAAGTGTGTGAAACCAGCTACAAAGACCGGGGCGGCAAATACCTTGGCCAAACCGGCGTGACACTGCCCAGGACATGAACGCCAACCAGTTTCTGAAATCCGTTGCACAACTGCAGGGCTGGCGCGAATGCGCCTTCCTGTTGGCGCTGGCTGAACGCTCGTTTCCCAATTACGCCCTGTTCGCCGAAGCCGTCGGCCTGAAAACCGGCGGCAAGATGCGCCAGTTACTGGATCTTGGCTGGGAATCGCTCCAGAAAGAGACCAACGAAGCCGCTGTCCCCCAGCTGCTTGGCAAACTTGAAGGTTTGTGCCCCAGCGTTGATGACTACGACGCCTATGGCGTGTACCCGGCCTTCGACTTCTGCCAGCTGCTGGAGCAGGCCCTGCTTAACCGCCTGAATCCGGACAAGCACCGCGCCACGGATGCCTCGCAACTGGCCACCCGGACCGTCATGGATTTTGTTGAAATGTCTGAAGGCGAAGGCCTGGATGATAACGAACTGGTGCGCCTGTTCGAACATCATCCCCTGCTCAAGGACGACAAACTGTTCCAGCGGGATCTGGTGCTTGCCCTGAAACGCCAGCGTGTGCCCCGTGAAGACTTCATTGCCGAGTTGCGGGAGCAGGCCGCCAACGGCGGCGTCAGCAATCTTGGCATTGCCCTGGACAGCTGAATCAGCCCGGCCCGGTCTACAATGCCTTCTGTACCCTGTTGAATCGTTCTCAAAATGGATTAGAACCATGAAACTCTCTGCGTTTGGTCGCAAGTTTACCGCCGATGCCGGCATTACCTCCCTGATGGATGATCTGGGTAACGCCATGGCCTCCGGCGACGACATGATCATGATGGGCGGCGGCAACCCCGGGCATATCCCGGCGATCCAGCAGCGGGTGCAGGAAATTCTGGCGGACATGGCGGCTGACGAAAACCAGGTGCGCCGGCTGGTGGGCATTTACGATCCGCCCCAGGGCGAAAAACAGTTCATTGCCTCGCTGGCGGCATTGCTCAACCGCGAGTACGGCTGGCATCTGAAACCGGAAAACATTGCCCTGACCAATGGCAGTCAGGCGGCTTTCTTCATGCTGTTCAATATGTTCGGTGGGGATTACGCCGATCCACCACGGCCATCTGCGGCTGGCGTTGGAGGTGTGCGATGCTCTGGGTGTTGGGCAAATCAATCTGGTGCC
>JAVLAV010000055.1:0-21141 GCA_031580735.1 Marinobacter sp. | reverse complement strand
GTTGGAGCCGGAATAGATCGGGTAGCCCATCACCTCCATGATGATGTAACCGGCCGCTGCTCGCGGGTCAGTTGCCGGCACCAGCAGATCCACCGACATTTCAGGGATGCCGTAAGGCTCTTCCAGCAGCAACCGGCGCAGGCCATCCGCGTCGTCTCTCAGGTATTCCATCTGTTCACGCACGGTTTCGCCGGGCAGCAGATCGATACCACCCGTCACAATCCGGCTGACGTCGCCGCCCGCGTGGGTGTCCATCAGCTGAATGCTCAGTTCCGGTTTCATCAATTTGCCTCCAGAGCGAAAGGTTCGCCGTGTTCCTGCCATTGGGCATCCGGCACAATCACTATCTTGCCCAGATAGTTGCTGCCCCGGTTCACAAAGTATTCTTCGGCCTTATGCAGCTCTGACAGGCGGAAGGCACCGTGCAGCACCGGTTTCAGGTGGCCATCGCGAATCCAGGTCTTCAATTGCGCGGCTTCCTCCCGGGTGCCGTGGGAGACCCCGAAAATCTGCACCTGGTAGAGGTAGATCCGTGTCCACAGGATCTCGCTGATGTTGCCGCCGCTGGCACCGGCAATGCTCAGACGTGGGTAGGTGCTGCGGGCATTCATGTCGAAGATCATGGCGTCGATGAACCGGTCGGTCATCTCGCCGCCCACCAGGTCCATTACCGCATCCAGCGGCTTGCCGCCGGTAACAGCTTTTACCCGGTCAACAAACGACTCCATGTTGCTACGATCCAGCACCGCCTCGGCGCCCAGTTCCAGCAGCGCGTCGGCCTTGTCCTGCTTGCTTAATGCATAGGGAACAGCGCCAATCACACGGCATAACTGGATCAGGGCTGTGCCCACGCCACCACTGGCGCCGGTCACCAGCACACGCTCGCCAGCCTGCACATTGGCAGACGTAAGCATGTGATAGGCCGTCTGGTAGGAACACATACCCATGGCCGCCAGCTCGGCGTCGGCCAATTCCGGATTGGGAATGTGATGAAACTGGTCTGAGGGCAAGGCCACGTACTCCGCGTAGCCACCATCGGCTCCGTGGCCATAATAGTCTGGAGTCAGATTAATGTCGGAGCGGTCGTCCGCGTAGATATTGAAGTCCAGCAGACCCCGCTCACCAATGCGGCTGTCGCTAACGCCTTCCCCCACAGCAACCACACGACCAACAATGTCTGCGCCCTGAATCCGGGGGAAGGTCAGCGTGGGCTTGCCGCCCATCTGGAACGAGGTCATCTCACCCTTTTTGGTGGGATAAAGACCTTCCCGGGCCTTGCGGTCGGTGTTGTTCTTGGCGGTGGCGGTTATCTGCACCAACACTTCACCAGAGCGGGGCTGAGGAACGGACGTATCCTGGTATTCGAGCTTGTCGATACCACCATGGCCGGTCAGTACCATTGCTTTCATGGTATTCGGAATCATTGGCGGAAGGGCCTCCCTCTTTGTTTAGCCTGTTAACGTTAGATGTCTCAACAGGATAGGAAAGATCCACCGCTATGTCAGGAGGGTGTTTCGGATATCCAGCAGTTACCGGGCGATCACCCTGTAAACCGGCCTCAGTTTCGGTATCTGTTTAAGCACCACCTGAATAACCGTCATCAACGGCACCGCCAGCAATACACCTACCGGCCCCCAGAGCCAGCCCCAGAAAAAGATGGAAACGAAAATAATGACGGGGTTGATGGCCATCCGGAAGCCGTGAATCCAGGGCTCCAGGAACATCCCGACCAGTATCACCAGCCCGACAAAGCTCAGCGGTGCCACGGCCATCATCCAGGGACTGTCCAGAGAAATGATCGACACCAGCGCCAGCAACCCGATGGTCAGCATGTTGCCCAGATACGGGATGAAACGTGCCAGCCCGGCCACCAGGCCCCAGACCGCCGGGTCCGGCAGGCCGACTGCCCAGCAGATCAGACCGGTTAACAACCCGACAGATACGTTATTCAGTGTCAGCACAGCCAGAAACTGGGCAATCAAATGCTGGGAATCGTGCGTTATCCGCAACACCGTCTTTCTCTGGGATCGGGGTAGTTGCTTGATGAAATTCCGGATCAGCCGGTCACCACTGACCAGCAGAAAATAAGTCAGGGCAAGGGCCAGCGACAACCCTGCCACTCCGTTACGGGCCTTGGTCATCAACTGACTACGCCAGGACTGGGTTTGCAGCACAACCGTCGTGGGTGATGACTGGCCCTCCTCTTCGGAGAGCCCTTCTACTGATTTTTCCACTTCTTCAGCAGACCGGCTGACCCGGTCCAGCTGGCGCATAATTTCACTGTCACCCATCAACAAACGGGACAATCCTTCAGGCGCTCTCTCAGACCACTCCAGCGCCGGCGCCGTTACAGCCGCACCCAGGCCAACAATACCCGCCAGGACAATCATCACCAGCACCAGTGCACTAACAACCCTGGGCATTCGCCATTTCAGGCGCGCTTTTTTCACCAGAGGCGAAAGCAGCAGGCTGGTCATGATCGCCAGTACAATTGGCAAAACAATCTGGTGAGCCAGGTACAGCGTGTAGAGAACACCCAGCGTGAAAAGCCCGTAAATGGGCGTGGCCAGCTCTCGTAGAAGATGCCTGCTGCTATCGGGCTCACTGTGCTCCGGATTTTGCTCATCCATTGGCCAAAAGTACCTCTATTCGTGGGGGATCCGGAAGCCAGACCGGCAACACAATCGATTTCAGCTTATCTGTTATAAAACTGCAAACATCTCCGGGTTTAATGAACCGAACCCCGCTCAGTTCACGTATAGCCTCCTAACCTACAATCCGGAGCTCAAGATGTCACCGCGATACGACACGCTGTTTTACGATGGAAGCTGTCCATTGTGTGCCAAAGAAATCAAAACTCTGAGGAAGCTGCAGCAGGGCCATCTGATTTTTGCGGACATTCACCAGCAGAAATCCGCCAGTACCTCGCTGCCTTCCCGCGAGGACTTGCTCAGGCGTCTGCACATGAAAACCTGGACCGGTGAGTGGGTAATCGGGCTTCCGGCCAACGTTCGAGCCTGGTCCCACACGCCACTGGGCTTTCTTTTCAAGCCATTGTTATGGCCCATCATTTATCCCATCGCCAATCGGATTTACCAACTATGGGCTGACCGGCGATACGACAAAAAGTATGCCTGCGCAATCGGCACTGAGCACTGACCTGGCAGTGGCCATGGGCCCACTAACCACTTGAGGAATATCAAACAATTGACCTGCGGCAATTCGTCAGAGACATTGATTCTGTAACCTCACTGACAAATTGCAATATCCGGCCGTTCGCCACACAAACAGACACTGTTGGCCGAATATTCACGACTGCAGGAGAACGAGATGGCGGCTGAACCGATTGTTCTGTTCGACGACGGGCACCACAAATGTCTGATGTTCGACTCCCTGGTTACTGGCGAAGGCGTCCAGTCCAACCAGTTTCTGATTGTCGACGGCAAGCACGAAGCCCTGATCGATCCGGGCGGCGATCTCACCTACACCCCATTGTCAGTAGCGGCTTCACGCTACATGAATATCCGGGATATGGATTTTGTCTTCGCCTCTCACCAGGACCCGGACATCATCGGTGCCATCGACCGCTGGATTATTCACACACGCGCAAAAATCGTCACATCTAAACTCTGGGCCCGGTTCCTGCCGCACCTGGTTTCCAACTATGTCACTACCCAACTCAGCGGTAGCGTTTACGATCGCATCATCAGCGTTCCGGACGGCGGCATCAACGTGAACTTCGGCGAGACATTTATCCAGTGCCTGCCGGCGCACTTCATGCATTCGGTTGGCAACCTGCAGTTCTACGATCCGGTATCAAAAATCCTGTTCTCCGGGGATCTCGGCGCCTCTCTGGGCGCAGAAGAAGATCACAAGCCGGTGGAAGATTTTGAAAAGCATATCCCGACCATGCTCGGCTTCCACCGCCGCTATATTGCGTCCAGAGAAGTCTGCCAGCTATGGGCCAACATGGTCAGAAAGATGGATGTGCAGGCCATCGTGCCTCAGCACGGCAAGCGGTTCGAAGGGCCGGCCATGGTGGACCAGTTCCTGAACTGGGTATCCAGTGTGGATTGCGGTATCGACCTGGTCACCCAGGACAACTATCGCCAGCCTGTCGATTACGTCTGAAACCCGCGCTCCCCGGTTTCCGCAAGGACGCGGAAACCCTCCTTTCCTGAAAGGATCGGCAATAGCCCTGTTCCAATCCCCTCCGGTTCAGTAAAATCCTGCCTTTCAATGGAAACCCGAGGGGCACCACAGATGGGCAGAGCGTTCCAGAACCGCAAAGAATCCATGGCCAAAACGGCCGCCGCAAAAACCAAGGTCTATAGCAAGTATGGTCGTGAAATCTACGTGTGCGCCAAAGCCGGTGGCGCAGACCCTCAGGCCAACCTTTCTCTTCGT
This sequence comes from Marinobacter sp., assembly GCA_031580735.1. Classification (GTDB taxonomy): domain Bacteria; phylum Pseudomonadota; class Gammaproteobacteria; order Pseudomonadales; family Oleiphilaceae; genus Marinobacter. Next base: position 16,734 of record JAVLAV010000055.1, on the reverse strand, counting down.
GGCCTGATTGAACGGGCCAAAAAAGACCAGGTGCCCGCCCACGTTATCGAGAAAGCTCTTGATAAAGCCCAGGGAGGCGGTGGTGAGGATTATTCTGCGGCTCGCTACGAAGGCTACGGCCCGGGCAACTGCATGGTGATTGTCGATTGCCTGACTGACAACCCGAACCGCACCTTCGGCGATGTTCGCCTTGCCTTTACCAAAACCAAATGCAAAATCGGCACTCCCGGAGCCGTGGCTCACATGTTCGACCACTGCGCAATCTTTGCATTCCCCGGCGAAGACGAAGAAGCCGTCCTGGAAGCACTGATGGAAGCCGATGTCGATGTTTCCGACATTGAACTGGAAGATGGCACAATCACCGTCTTCACCCCGAACACCGAGTACGCCAAGGCAAAACAGGCACTGGAGGAAGCATTCGAAGGTATCGAATTCGATGTCGATGAGATTCAGTTCCTGCCCAAAACGACCGCCCCGGTGGAAGGCGACGACATTCCGCTGTTCGAGAAGTTCATGGATATGCTGAACGATCTGGACGACGTACAGAACGTTTATCACAACGCGGAATTGCCCCAGGAATAACGCCAGAGAGGCCCCGGCATGCCCCACAAACAGAAACCGAAAGTCGTCATCCTGAAAACCGGATCCACCTACCCGCAAATCCGCGAGCAGCTCGGGGATTTCGATGCGTGGTTTGTTCGTGGGCTGTCGGCCGACCTCGATCTGACCGTTGCCGATGTTACCGTAACCGCCCCGCCGGGCCAGCCCGCGGACTGGGAGGGGATTGTTATCACCGGCTCTCCGGCGATGGTCAGTGAACAGGCTGCCTGGAGTGAAACGGCTGCCGCGTGGACACGACAGGCTGTGGAAGCACGGGTGCCGGTGCTCGGTGTGTGCTACGGCCATCAGTTGCTGGCCCACGCACTGGGCGGCAAAGTCGGTTTTCATCCCGAGGGCCGGGACACAGGCACCAAACAGGTCACCCTTCTGGACACCGCCAGTAGTGATCCCCTGTTTCAGCAGATGCCGCCGCAGTTTCCCGCGCAACTGACTCACAAACAGTCGGTACTGGAACTCCCACCGGGGGCGATATTGCTGGCAAATTCCAGCTTCGAGCCCCACCAGGCTTTCCGGGTGGGCGCTAACGCCTGGGGCGTACAGTTTCACCCGGAATTCACCGCTGAGATCATGAAAGCCTACCTGGAGGTTCAGACACCCGAACTTGATCAGGAAGGGCTTAATGCGCCGCAGCTGCAGGCAGAGGTTACGCCGGCGCCGGCCGCCAACGACGTTTTACGCTACTTTTCAGAATTGATCACAGACCGGGCTGCCAACTGCTGACACACTTCCCCACCGAAGCAGAGCGTGGATTGATTCGCAATAAGGTTTGAATCAGCCACCAACTCTGCCTACGCTTTAATCAAAGCAAACGTGGAGTATCTGATATGCCTGAATTACGCGGTTATCTCAAACACATATCTCTCGTTATGATTGCAGTACTGGCAATGGCGACCACTTTTTCCAGCGTGGCCAATGCGGCCATGGTCAGTACCGGCGATATGATACAGCAGGAACAGACCCAGCTTGACCGGCAGCAATTGCTCAACATGCTGGAGAAGCAGGAAGTGCAGGAAAAGCTGTCGGAGCTGGGCGTCAGCAAGGACACGGTCGCCGAACGTATCAATAACCTCACGCCAGCCGAACTGGCTGACTTTGAGCAGCAACTGGCAGAAGCGCCCGCCGGTGAGGGCGTGGTCGGTGTGATTGTGTTGTTCTTCCTGGTCTTTATCGTCACCGACATGCTGTGTGCAACTGACCTGTTCCCATTTGTTCGTTGTATACGCTAAGTATTTACCAATCAATGTTGCACCGTTCTCTGGCCAGGGGGCCGGGCGTCATCCTGACGCTCGCCCTGATGGCCGGCTGCGCCTCCACACCACCCTGGCCCGGCAAGGGCACGCCTGAAGAACCGACAAAACGACCATCAACCGTGCTGGTGGATGACGTACCCTTCTTTCCCCAGGAAAAATACCAGTGCGGGCCGGCCGCCCTCGCCACGGTGCTCAACCATCGGGGCCTGAACACTCGCCCGGATGAATTGAAAGAACACGTTTTCATTCCCGGCCGGAATGGGTCATTGCAGGTGGAAATGGTTGCTACGGCCAGAGCCCATGGGCTGCTGGTGTATCCACTGGAGCCTGAACTGAACACGGTGCTTGAGGAAGTGGCGGCGGGCAATCCGGTGCTGGTCCTGCAGAACCTGCGCCTGGACTGGTGGCCACAATGGCATTTCGCCGTGGTCACCGGCTACGACCGTGTTGAGGAAACACTGATCCTCAACACCGGCACCCTTGAGCAATACGCCATGCCGTATGAAGTGTTCATGGCGACCTGGGACAGGGCTGAACGCTGGGCCGTGGTGACCCTGCCGCCAACACAAACCCCGGTGACTGCCCGACGGTTGCCTTTCCTTCGGGCTGCCCACGACCTGGAAACCAGCAACAACCAACAAGCAGCATTGAAAGCCTACCAGACCGCCGAACATCAGTGGCCGGCACACCCGGCCCCGATCATGGCCCAGGGCAACCTGGCCTTTGATCGCGAAAACTTTACGGAAGCCACCGGTTACTTCATGCGGGTAGTCCGTGACTTCCCCGAATATGCCGCTGGCTGGAACAATCTGGGCTACACCCTGGAGGCTCGGGGTTGTTCGTCCGCCGGCGATACGGCAAAAGCCTGCGCCCGGCGTCTGGCCCCGGAAGCCTTCGGCTCAGATTCCGAATCTCTCAAAACCGATTCCACCATGGCGAAAGATTGCCCGGCACTGCCAACATGCCCGGTCCGCTGACCACTGACATACTCACCGCTTTTGCAGCAGCACCACATCTTTGCGTGGGATCTCAAGGTGCCAATCGTAACGATCCGCCAGCCACTGGAACGTGGCTTCCCGGTAGAACACCACATGGGTCGGATCGCGGCGGTAGTGCCAGTTGTCGAACCGGGCGTCGTCGGTCTGGAAGCAGGTCATGATGCCCAGCCAGCCGCCAGGTTTGAGCAGGCTGTCCAGCTGGCGAAACACTTCTGCCGGCTGATACAGGTGCTCAACCACTTCGGTACAGCTAATAAAGTCATAGCGGGTGGCCAGCACCGCCGGGTCTGGATGAAAGAAGGGGTCATACAGAGCCATTTCGAAGCCCGCCTCACGAAGCATGAGTGCGAGCGCCGGGCCGGGGCCACAACCAAAATCCAAACCTGCTGCACCCATCGGTAACCGCTTGCTCAATGGCTCAGCCAGTTTCGCGAGGAAACGACGATAGCCGGGATCTTCGGGATCGTTGTCGTGCAGTTCGTAGACCTGTTTTTCTTCCTCGGCCGTCAGCCGGGACTCCGGCGCCATAATTGTGGCCTGGCAGACAGGGCAGCGCAGATACACCTGTTTACCAACTTGCCGGAAAGCACCCGGCTTTCCCTCAAGACATACCGGACATCGGACAAGCCCACCATCCACGCTGATCATTCCTTGCCGGCCGCAGAACGAACAGCCTGATCAAGCGCTCCAGTATCCAACTCTGATGAGCTGATCAGTTCGATGCGGTTCATCCCCCGGGGCTGCGAGTCAAACGCCGACATCGCCCCTTCCACAACATTCAGCACCCGCCAGCCTTCTTCGGTGCGCAATACCGCCTTGAACCTTATGATGTCTTCATCAGTAGCCAGTGCCATCAGCTGGTTTTCATCGAACGCGTGGTCAGGATGAATGCGCCAGCCCAGGCTGAAATGCCCCTGCCCTTGATTGCTCACCATTTGCCAGGGCTGTTCCTGAATATCGGGCGCCGGTTGCTCGTCATTGGGAGTGTGATGATGGTGCGCATGGGGCGAGCTCACGTCTCTCGGGTCGGCCTGGCCATCCAGCCAATTCGGCGCAAGCTGGCCATGCCGGGTATAAAAGACCTGCTGCTTCGCCGGCTGCAAATCGCTGGACCACCGATCAAAGGCGGCCAACTGCTGCGAACTGCAAAGATCTGTTTTGTTTGCCACCAGAATGTCCGCTGCAGCCACCTGGTCCCGGAACTGTACGTTCTCAAGAACCCGGGGGTCTTCCAGTTTGCGGGGATCCACCAGTGTCAGCACCGGGCCCAGTTTGAGCACGCTTTGGTAATGCTCACTGGTCAGCGTGTCTAGGATCTGGGACGGATGGCCCAGCCCGGTAGGCTCAATCAGCAGCCGGTCAGGCCGGGCTCTTTGAATCAGCTGGTTCAGGCCGATCTGCATGGGCAGCCCGGCCACACAGCACATGCAGCCGCCAGGCACTTCCCGGACAAAGGCGCCCTCCACTTCCAGCATCGCGCCATCAATGCCCACCTCACCAAATTCATTCACCAGCACCGCCCAGCGCTCACCCGCCGGCTTGTGTCTGAGCAAATCGAGAATGGCGGTGGTTTTGCCCACCCCAAGAAAACCCAGGATCAGGTTGGTGGGAATGGCACGGGATTGCTCCGGCATCGGCAGGGCCTCCAAAACGTTATACTATAACAAAACCGGCTATTAGAGGCCATCGCAAATCAATGCGCTGTCTTCACCAGACGGTCCAGTCGCAGACGCTCACGGTCATCGAAAAGCCGGCGGCTGCCCCAACTGACCGCCATCACCGTGCCAAATCCGGTACCTACAGTAATCAACAGCATCACCAGAATCTGGTATTTCACCGCAACCGCCGGCGGGCTGCCCGCCAGAATCTGACCGGTCATCATGCCCGGGAGGCTGACAATGCCCGCTGCGGCCATGGCATTGATGGATGGCATCATGCCACTGCGCATAGCCTCCATGCGGATGCCCTCAATGGCTTGCCGCCAGCTCTGGCCCAGCATCAGCCGGTTTTCAATCACCGCCCGCTGGCTCCAGACCGAGTCGTTCAGCCGGTCCAGGCTCAGGGCGACACCGGTCATGGTGTTGCCCAGCATCATGCCCAGCAGAGGAATAGCGTATTGCGGGGTATACCAGGGCTCCGGCCCGATGATCACGGTCAGGGCCAGGATGGTGACGGCAAACGAGGAAACAAACATCGCCCCGGTGCCCACCCCAAAGGCCCAGGCCCCATACAGACGACGTTTTTGCCGGGCCATCACCTCTCGACCGGCCACCAGCAACATCACCAGGGATAACAGAGCAATCCAATACAGCTTCGCCGACGCAAACAACGCTTCCAGCACCAGGCCAATCAAGGCCAACTGGATACCGGTACGAATGGCCGCCACCAGCAAACTGCGGGTAATGCCCAGCCGGGCATACAGGCTCACCCCCGCCAGCGCCAGAATCAAGAGTGCCGCCAGCCCAAGCTTCCACCATGCCAGATCAATGACTTCCATCGACAGGCTCCAGAAAGCTACCGTTTATGTGAAAATGCCGGTCTGCCACTCGCTCAATCTGCGTGTGGTCATGGGCCACCCATAACGTTGGTATCTGACGCTGACGAATTTCCCCCAGCAGCCAGTTCTCGACAGCCCGGGTCATGTCATCATCAAGGTTGGCAGTGGGCTCATCCAGCAACAGTGCCAGGGGTTCCATGGCCAGCGCCCGCCACAGAGCCAGACGCTGACGCTCACCGGACGAAAGCCGGCTGACTGTCCAGTTCATCACCTCGCCGGAAAAATCCAGGGCTTCGGGGATATGCTCACGGCAGGTTTCGGGGAAGTGTGAACCCACATCATCAAACCACCACTGGCTGTCGGCCGGCACCATCATTACCTGCCGGCGCCAGTCGTGAGCGGAAACAGAAGACTGTTCCGTATTATCCAGAAATACCTGCCCCCCATGGGGCTCAAGATCTGCCACGGCTCTCAACAGCCGGCTCTTGCCGCTACCGGAAGGCCCGGAAACACAGACTACCTCCCCACCCAGAAGGCTCAGCGACACGTCACTCAGAGCGCCAACCGAAACCCCATCAAGGCGAATATCAGACAAAGCGGCTGCTCCCCTTCTCAGGATCCACGGTTTTTACCGAGTAAACGGCGCATCACCCCATCGGAGAGGCAGACATGAGCCAGAGCCGGGTATGGCAGGTAGTGCAGGAGCAAGGTGGCCAGAGTCACACTGTCAAAACCTTCGCCCATAAACAGCCAGGCACCGAAGGCGACAAAAAGCGCCCCCAGAAATCCACCGTAAATCCACAACATACGGGATTTCTCTTCGGCTGTTGGTGAACGCGCCAGGGATTTGGCCACTGAAAAGGCCATATAGAGCCCAATAGCCACTGCCAGAATCAACGATACCAACGGTCCCGTGAGCCCCAGAAGAAACCGACACAGGTAATTGGCCAGGAAGAACAGGACAATGCCTGTGATTGCGATGATGGTAATCCGGGTTTTTTCCATAACGCCTCTGAACTTGTTGTTTTAAAAGCCGATTGGCTCGTGGCTATAGGTAGTCGCCAATATGGCAGAGACCGGCATCAAGTACCAGCCGGACAACGCAGCGGAAAGCGCTCAATCACTGAGTATACCGAACCCGTCGAACCCTGAGTGCTTTCAAAAAGCACGAACCCGGTGACGGGGAAACTTCCGAACCGGTCAGCGCCGTGCTCCTCCAGGAGCCGGGCCACCGATCCGGCCTGCTTGCGAAACCGGGCCAACGTGATGTGAGGCTGGAAGTGCGACCGGCCAATTTCAAAACCGGCCCTCGCCACCTGGTCTGAGAGCTGGCGTTGCAGGTCCAACAATTGCGGCTCATGCCTCACGCCTGCCCACAGATTCCGTGGGCATTCGGGCCGGCCAAAGGTATGCAGGCCCTCTGCCTCCAGATCAAACGCTGGCGCGTCAACGCGGGAAGCTGCCTGGCAAAGGTCCGGCACGGCTGCCTCGTCCACCTTGCCAATAAACGCCAGCGTCAAGTGCAGCTGGTTTCGATTCTGCCATTTTGCCCCTTCCACCGGCCCCTGAAGCGCCAGCAGACGTTTCTTGACGGCGTCCGGAACTTCCAGTCCGAAAAAGACACGAGGCATGGTCGGGCGCTCCTTTTAGATAGACACCCCGCTTACCAGGGCAGCTCTTCGCCGTTGCTGTGCCAGAAGGAACCGGAATTCTCCATGTTCAGGTTGGCGATACGCCCGGCGAGGCCTTTGGCCGCTTCTTCCGGGGAAATCAGGCCACCGAAATTCACCATCCGGGTCTGAACATAGCCGGGATGCAGCTGTGCCACGGCAATGCCATTGGGCTTGAGATCGACTGCCAGAGATTTACCAAACGCGTTCAGAGCTGCTTTCGAGGCCCGGTAACCATACTTGCCGCCGGAATCGTTATCGGCGATCGAACCCATCCGGCTGGTAACGTTGGCAATCTTTCCGCCTTCTACAATCTGTGGAATCAGGGCCTCGGCCACTCGCAGCGGTGCGTAGGCGTTGATTTCCATCTGCGTGCGGATGGAATCAAAATCGATTTCGCCCAGGACTTCGTTCTGCATCAGCCCGGCATTGTTGATCAACAGGCTGATCTGTTTACCGGCCAGGCCGGATTTCAGCTTCTCGATACCGGCGTCGGTTGCCACATCAATATCGTCGATAACGTCCGCGGCCACATCGGCCAGTTCATCGGAAGACTGCCGGCACACGCCGATAACCTGGCTACCTTCACCGGCATAGTGCCGTGCCAGTTCAAGGCCAATACCCCGGTTTGCGCCGGTAATAACAACTACATCAGATGCGCTCATGATTTCTCCATTGGTCTTCGAATTTTGTGACTGGCTCACACCAACCCTATGGGCATACACTGTAAAACCAAGGCCGGACTCAGGCCAGCATGACGAAAACTTCGGGAGGACAGCGTGGAAATTGTCGGGATTATTCTTGTCATTGTGGTTTTTCTTGCCGTTGCTCCGCGTTTTCTCTTCAAAGTGAACGATCTTTCTCACCTCGATAACACCCACTATCCAGTGCGCGAGCAAACACCTTCCGACGGCCTGAAGCCGGTTCTGGATCTGCTCAAAGAGCTCCACCAAACGGTCAAGCCACTGAAAGGCAAGAAAAAGCTCCGGGCATTGCGGGAATACGTGGATCACCTGAACGATGGTCTGGAACTGGCATCCGACATTCGTCCCTGCCAACAGCCCCCGGGGGAATGGGTGATTGCCCCGGGCGTGAATCCACGCAGGCGGGTGCTCTACATCCACGGTGGCGCCTGGACAGCAGGCAGCCCGCGCAGCCATCGGGCCATTACCGACCGCTTCTCGCAACTGGCCAATGCGGCCGTATTCGCAGTGGATTACCGCCTGATGCCCGAGAACCGGTTTATAGAGGGTGTTCAGGATTGCCGGGAAGCCTACCGGTGGCTTCAGGAAAACGGCCCCGATGGCCCGGAGGGTCTGGATTTTCTGGTCGTCGCCGGCGATTCGGCCGGGGGTAGCCATGCGCTGGCGCTGATTGCCTGGATACGAGACCAAAGCCTTCAACAGGCCGATGCAACGGTTGTTCTGGCGCCTTCTACCGATCTCACGCTTACCGCACCCAGCAACCGGGACAACATCAAAACCGACGCCCTGCTCGGCCCCATGGCAGGCGGGCTATCAAAGATCCCACTGCCTGTGACCTGGTGGGGCACTTTGCTGGGTTTCCGGGTCTCGCCCACCAATCCGTTGGCGTCGCCCTTGCGGGGCAGACTGCATGACCTTCCACCCACGCTGATTCACGCCACCGACCAGGAAATGCTGCTGGATAACGCTAAACGCTACACCACCCGTGCCCGCAACGCCGGTTCCCCGGTGGAGCTGCATATATGGCCGGGGCTGGTGCATGTGTGGCATATGTTCCGCCAGCAATTACCGGAAGCAGAAGAAGCCTTCGAGGATATCCAGCGATTCCTTGAAGAGGTTGAATCAGGCCGCAAGTAATGGGCTGCTGGATCAATAAGGCGAATCGTAACCTGACATTCCAGGGCCTGCGTAATACAGTGCAAAGAATAACAATTGTTCAGGATTGCAACATGGGCCATTCCTTGCAGAACATTATTATTCTGGCACTGATTACGCTGGTACTGGGTGGCTGTGCCAGCGAGGGGCGGCATTTGAAACAAAGCCGCTCAGACTCACAGCAATTACCGCCGCCTGAATCACTGGAAGAATCCGTAAAAGCCCGGAAACTCTGGCAGGTGTTCCAGCGTTATGAGGGAACGCCTTATCAGTATGGTGGCACATCTTCCAGCGGTTTCGATTGTTCCGGCTTCATTCTCACCGCCTATCAGGAAGGGCTGGGTAAACAATTGCCCAGAACCACCTCACAGATGCTGGCCCATGGTGACGTGGTTCACCCCTCTGAACTCGAACCCGGCGATGTGGTTTTCTTCCGCATTGATGGCAAGGACCAGCATGCGGGCATTTACATAGGCGATGGACGGTTTATTCACGCCTCCTCGTCGGTCGGCGTTACGCAATCGAACCTGAATGGCTATTACTGGGCCGGCCGTCTGAGCAAAGCACGGCGCTTCGCCCGGAACTGATCACCCTTTTTTGCGCACGTACAATACCTTGTGAACACGGGCCACCACCTCGCCATCCTCACCGACAATATCCAGATCCCAGGTGGGGAGGTATTTGTCTCCATCCGCCGTTGCCTTCCGGATTTCTTCCAACCGCGCGTCCGTCAGCTCAAATTGCGCGGTCACTGTGCCACGGCCGGGCCTCAGGAATTCAACAGTCGCTGATTTGTCCCACACAAGGTAGCCACTGCCCAGCCGCCGCATCAGCAACAGCATGTACATCGGGTCCACCATGCTATAGAGCGACCCGCCGAAATGGGTGCCAACGTAATTGCGGTTATACCAGTGAAGACGCATCTGCACAGAGGCGCCACTGAAGTCTTCTGCGATATGGGTCACCTTGATGCCCGCCCCCACGTAGGGAGGGTAAAGGTTCAGCACCCGGCGCAGGGCGGAGGCAGAAGTAAACCATCGTCGAAGAGTGGCATTCATGGCATTGGACTCCAGCGGCAGGACAGCATTCATACGTTCGTTTGAATACTACAGCCCGGCAAGTGCCAGCTGCAAGGCAATCGCCGCCATCATCAACCCGATCAGTCCATCAATCACCCGCCACGCCGCCGGTTTCGACAGAATGGGCGCCAGCGTCGACCCCAGCCAGGCCAACCCGCCAAACCAGAGAACAGAGGCACTGCTGGCACCGGCCACAAAGCTGGTGGCGCTTTCCTGCTGGGCACCGACCGCAGGGATCAGTAAGAGCGTGTCCAGATAGACCTGGGGATTCAGCAGCGTGACCGCCAGAGTCGTAAACAGGACACCTTTCAGACTGCGACGGGTCACATCATCGGCTTCCAGAGCGGCCCTGCCAAAACAGGCCCGCACAATGGCCTGCCCCGCCAACCAGCCCAGAAACACCACCCCGAACCAGCGCAGAATCTCCAGAGCCTGCGGCATGGCCATCAGTGCGGCGCTGACCCCGAACATGCCCAAGGTAAACAACAGAACATCAGAGGTCATACACAACCCCGCCGACCACCAGTGGTGCTCCCGGCGAATCGCCTGGCCCAGCACATAGGCATTCTGGGCACCAATCGCCACAATGATGCCGCCGCACACCACCAATCCCGTCAGATAACTCTCAATCACCCTTCAAACCTCTCCGATGAGGAACACATCGCCTTCTTACAGGCATTATACTTGTCACAACGCATCGCTATACTGCACCCACTCAACATACTGAAGCACTGAAGGACATTCGTTTGGACCTGACTACTCCCGCCCTGCTGTTTCCCGCCATTTCGCTGCTACTGCTGGCCTACACCAACCGATTCCTGGTACTCGCCCAGCTGATCCGCAAACTCAAGGAAATGGACAGCGAGGAAGACCACGCCCTGATCGAGCGCCAGCTTGCCATGCTGCGCAAGCGCATTGTTCTCACCAAACGCATGCAGTCGTTTGGCGTGTTGAGCTTTTTCCTGTGCACTGTGTCGATGTTCCTGCTCTTTCTGCAGTTAGCAACGCCCGGCATTGTCGCGTTTGGCACAAGCCTGGTGCTGCTATCGCTCTCACTGTTGTATTCGCTCTGGGAAATCCAGATTTCCACCAACGCCATCAACGTGGAACTGGAAAATTTTGAATGGCGACAGAAGAACCCAAAGGTGTGAATCACACCCACCCATTAATGGCGGGGGTTAACACCAAACCAGTGGGGAAACCGCAGCAGGCAGTAAAGCGCGACCAGGTCGTAGAATCCATGCCACACCATTACCATGCCCAGGCTGCCTGAAAGCTGATAGCCGGTGCCCAGAATCAGGCCCAGGCCGGTGGCCATCAGGAAATAGGTGAAGGAAACATAGTGCACCAGCCCGAACACAACGGAGGCGGCAATAACTGCCGTCCAGGGCCCGGTGTGCTGTAGCAGCCAACCCTGAACCGCACCCCGGAACAGCAGCTCCTCGCCCACCCCGGCAAGAACAGACAGGCCCACCAGCACCGGCCAGGAGAAACTGCGGGCAAAGTTATACAGCCCGCGCATCTGCTGACTCAGGTCATCCGGAAACAGGCCAGGGATGCGGGACAACAGCAGAATCGAAAAGTAGGTGGCCAACGCCCCAAGAACGCCGAACAGCACCCACTCAGCGCCGCCCAGACCATTCAGCTGCATGGGAATATCAAACAGCCAGACCGCCAGACCGCCCACCACACCGATGCCCGCCTGAAACCACAGCGCCGCACTGCTTGAGATAGATGACTTTCCGAGCTGCGCCATAATTTATTCGCTGAACAGGTCGTTCACCGGAAACAGATCGTCGTATTCCGGTGTCTGTTTCTGGCCCTTGGCCTGGAAGGTTTTCATCATGTCAGTAGGCCGGAACATGCCTGCCTGCCAGGTGGCCATGTATTTCAGGCTGTCTTCCACGCTGTGGTCCCGGCTGAAATTCAGCATTTCCTTACAGCCGGTCACCGCTAGCGGGGAGTTTTCGGCAATTTTTGCAGCCGTTGCCATGACCGCTTCCAGCATGCCGTCCTGGTTATCGTATACCGCATTCACAAAACCCAGGCGGTAAGCCTCATCGGCCCCGAATTTGCGACCGGTATAGGCCAGTTCACGCACCACGCCCTGAGGCATCAGTTTGGGCAGGCGCTGCAACGTACCGACATCGGCGGTCATGCCCAGCTCGGTTTCCTTGATGGTGAAGTACGCATCCTGTGTGCAATACCGGCTGTCTGCCGCACACACCAGGTCCAGCGCACCGCCAATGCAGCCACCTTGCACGGCGGCCAACACCGGCAAACGCACCTTCTCCAGAGACGTCACCGTGTCCTGAATCTGCAGGACCACCCTGCGCAGGTTTTCAGCCATACGCCCGGGGTCACCACTCATGGGCACCGCTTTCGGGTCCGAAAATACGCCCAGATCCATGCCGGCGGAAAAGTGTTTGCCCGTTGAAGAAATCACGATAACCCGGGCATCGGTATTGGCCTCGATGTCCTGCATGCAGCGGGGCAACTCAAGCCAGAAGGTCTTGTTCATGCTGTTCATGGCTTCTGGCCGGCTGAACTGCACATGCGCAATATGGTCGCTTACGTCAACATTGAAACTTTCATAGCTGGCCAGTTCCGTCACTTTTCGGCTCCTTCTTGTTTATACTAAAGACTGAAACGCACATTACCGCGAAAAGAGGCACGATGGAATTTACGTTCCTGGGCACATCCGCCGGTACCCCGACACGAGCACGCAACGTGACTGCGCTGGCACTCTGCCTCAGCAGCCCCAAACACTGGTATCTGATCGACTGCGGCGAAGGCACCCAGCACCAGCTGATGCGCAGCCGCTACTCGGTGATGCAACTGCGGGCCATCTTTATCACCCATATCCACGGCGACCACATTTTTGGTCTGCCCGGCCTGCTCACCAGTGCCTCCATGCTGGGCCGCACCGAGCCGCTGGACATCATTGCGCCCACCCAGGTGCGCCAGTTCATCAACGCCGCTATCAACAACAGTGATTCCAGCCTGAGTTATACGCTGAACTTCATCGACTCCGAGGCCCCGGACTGCCACTGGCAGGACGAACACGTAACTGTAACCACGGCGCCCCTCTCTCACCGGGTGCCATGCAACGCCTATGTTTTCACCGAAAGAAACCTTGAACGCCAGCTGCTCCAGAGAAAACTGCATGAAGATGGCGTGCAACCCGGCCCGGAATGGGGCGACCTGCAGAAAGGCAAAGATGTACTGGCGCCCGATGGCCGCCTGCTGAAAGCTGAGGACTACACCCACATTCCCCGCCAGGCCCGCAGGCTGATTGTCGCCGGCGACAACGACACGCCAGAACTGCTGGAAGATGCTTGTCAGGGCGCCCATGCGCTGATCCATGAAGCCACCTACACGCAGGATATTTCCGAGCGTGTGGGCCCCTGGCCACAACACAGTTCCGCGCAACAGGTGGCACGGTTTGCCCAGCAGGTGGAGTTGCCAAGCCTGGTGCTTACGCATTTCAGCTCGCGGTATCAGTCGGTCCCCGGTGGCACACCGAACATCAATCAACTGGCCGCCGAAGCCATGCAGCATTACCAAGGCCAGTTGTTCCTGGCACGGGATTTTGACAGCTATCGGCTGGACAAAGATCTGTCGCTACGCCGGCTAGAGGAAAACTGAACCATAACCAACAGGTTGGCAGTATGATGCAATCAATGTCACCCTGAGTGCAGAACATGATCTGCTATTAGAATGGAAAAGGAGCAATACCATGTACAGTAAAATTCTGGTGCCTGTTGATTTGTCCCACCTCGACAAAATCGCAAAGTCACTGAACACCGCGATCGACATGGCAAAGCACTACCAGGCAGAACTGCACTATGTCACCGTAACCAACAGCACCCCTGGCACGGCAGCACACAATCCGCGGGAGCTTGCTGAGAAGATGCAGGAGTTTGCCGAAGAGCAAGGTAAGGCTCACGGCATCACGACCGGCTCCAAGGTTCTGGAATCCGTCGACACGGCCGTTGAGCTGGACAAAATACTGCTGAATGCCATCAAAGACATCGGGGCCGATCTGGTGGTTATGGCCTCTCACCCGCCAGGGCTGGGCGACAAACTGCACCTGCTTCGTTCCAACGGAGCTGAAATCGTCAAACACAGCGATGTCTCTGTGTTCATCGTCCGGTAACAGCGCAGATGTGCCTCTTGGCGTTCAACGCGCCCGGAGGCCGCTCCTGTTGAAAGGCCCCCGATGTCGAATCCGTCACTGTTCGCCCTGTTCGCTGTCGCCTTGATCGCAGGCACCGTTTTCTATCTGTTTTTCTACCAGAAATGGCGACGGAAACGGGAACTCCAACAACCTTTCCCCCGGGGCTGGCGAACACTTCTGAAACAACAGCTGCCGGCCTACCCGCAACTCCCTGGCAAACAACGCAAGCGCCTGGAGCGGCGGGTTCAGTTATTTCTCTCGGAGAAGGAATTCTACGGCTGCAACGGCCTTGAAGTGGACGACAGAATACGCCTGACCATTGCCGGCCACGCCTGCCTCCTGATTCTCGAACGCTCGTTTTCTGATTATGACGATGTCAGCAGTATTCTGGTGTATCCGGATATCTACCGAGCCAAAGGCACTGCCAGCGATGGCCTCGTGGTCAGCACCCACAATGAGATTCGCGCTGGTGAAGCATCATCACATGGCCAGGTGGTATTGGCCTGGCACCAGTGCCAACGGGCCGTTTCCCAACCCCACAGCCCGCACAATGTGATCCTCCACGAGTTCGCGCACCAGTTGGACTACCTCGACGGCACCGCCGACGGCGCTCCACCTCTGAGCGGCGAACAGGCCCGGCACTGGCAACAAACCATGACCGAAGCCTGGGACAACTTGCAACACACCCTGGAACATCACCACAAGCCCTGGCTGGACCCTTACGGCGCCACCGAGCCCGCCGAGTTCTTTGCGGTACTGACCGAAACCTTCTTTCAGCAGCCAAAACATCTCTGGCACGAGCAACCCGAGGTCTATAACACCCTGCGCGATTTTTACCGGCTGGATCCCATGACCTTCACCGCCCATCACCCCTGACGCCCAGCCGGTCCAGGTACAGGTGCAACTCTTCCTCACTGATATTCACGTACTCCACCACCCGCCCATACAACATCGCCGTTGGCACATAACGACCACCCCGCTCGTTCTGGGTTTCACGTAGTACGTAAAGTATCGTGCGTTCAGTTTTTGTGAGACCATCGCGCGCGTCGGGGATAACCTCGTTTATTCCGTCTAACCCGCTCATATTTTTCAATCCGGTAAGCTGTCCATGGAAATCAAAGTCAATTATCTCGACAACCTGAGGCTTGAGGCCAAATTTGACGATTTTAACGTCATCTCCGACCAGCCCATACGCTACAAAGGCGATGGCTCGGCGCCCGGCCCCTTTGATTATTTCCTGGCCTCGTCCGCCATGTGCGCGGCTTACTTTGTAAAGGTGTACTGCAACGCGCGGGAGATTCCCACGGAAAACATCCGTCTGTCGCAGAACAATATTGTAGACCCGGAAAACCGCTACAAGCAGATCTTCAAAATTCAGGTCGAGCTGCCCGAAGAAATCTCCGAGAAAGACCGCCAGGGCATTCTGCGCTCCATCGACCGCTGCACCGTGAAAAAAGTGGTGCAAACCGGCCCGGACTTCCAGATTGAAGTGGTGGAAAACCTGGACGAAGACGCCCAGGCACTGCTCACGGCGGCACCCGGCGTCGAAGCAAGTACTTACATCGAAGGCAAGGACCTGCCCCTGGAGCAGACCATTGCCAACATGAGCGGCATCCTCGCCGACCTGGGCATGAAAATCGAAATCGCCTCCTGGCGCAACATTGTGCCTCACGTGTGGTCCCTGCACATTCGCGATGCCGCCTCGCCCATGTGCTTCACCAACGGCAAGGGTGCGACCAAAGAAGCGGCGCTGTGCTCGGCCCTGGGCGAATTTATCGAACGCCTGAACTGCAACTTCTTCTACAACGACCAGTATTTTGGCCAGGAAATCGGCAACAGCGAGTTCGTGCATTACCCGAACGAACAATGGTTCCAGCCGGGACCAGAAGGCGAACTGCCCGACGGCATCCTTGATGACTACTGCCTGGCAATCTACAACCCCGAAGGCGAACTGCAGGGCACGCACCTGTTCGACACCAACTCCGGCACCCCGGAGCGTGGCATCTGCGCCATTCCCTATGTGCGCCACTCAGACGGGGAAACCGTGTACTTCCCCTCAAACCTGATTGAAAACCTGTATCTCAGCAATGGCATGAGCGCCGGCAACACCCTGCCCGAGGCCCAGGTTCAGTGCCTGTCGGAAATCTTCGAACGGGCAGTAAAAAAGCAGATCATCGAAGAGGAACTGGCCCTGCCGGACGTGCCGGATGAGGTGCTGGCCAAGTACCCGGACATCGTCGAAGCCATCAACGCCCTGGAAGACCAGGGCTTCCCGGTACTGGTGAAAGACGCCTCCCTCGGCGGCCAGTTCCCGGTGATGTGCGTGACCCTGATGAACCCGAAAACCGGCGGCGTATTCGCCTCTTTCGGCGCACACCCCAGCTTCCACGTGGCGCTGGAGCGCAGCCTGACCGAACTGATGCAGGGCCGTAGCTTTGAAGGTCTGAACGACCTGCCGGCCCCCACCTTCAATTCCATGGCGGTCACCGAGCCGAACAATTACGTTGAGCACTTTATCGACTCCAGCGGCGTGGTGTCCTGGCGCTTCTTCAGTGCCAGATCGGATATCGACTTCGTGGA